>JAYWCL010000284.1:0-37312 GCA_043780595.1 Limnoglobus sp. | reverse complement strand
GCAATTCTGCATGTCCGGTTCGACGAGCGGGGAGTGGAAACGGGGTAATTGACAAGGAAGGTGGGGGAGGTCGCGAAACCCGCAGGGATTATCTGCGCGGCCGCTCTACCGGAACCCAGGTGCTTCCCGAAGATCGACTACCGCGCCACTCCTCGACTCTACTGGCACGATAACGTATCGAGCGAGTTGGGCGTGGAACCCCTTCCCGTCTCACAAATACGTCGAAAGCACGTAGAGCACGACGCCGATGAGTGCCAGGAAGCCTGCGATTTGCAGGCCCCAGCGGGCGGCTTCGGCGGCGATGCGGTCCCATCGGTCGTGGCGCGTCGCGCTGTAGACGATGCTGACTACGACTAACAGGACGGGTAAGTCCCAGTAAATGCTGGCCGCGAAGAGATTCATGGGCTGCCTTGCGGGTTCGCGGTGGGGGTGGTTTCTACGGGCAGTGGCGGGTTTGGTGGCGGGCCTTTCGGCTTCTCTTTAACTACGTCTTCGAAGTCTTCGTCGCGCACCGCTGGGCCGGCGAGTGCATCGTAAATCACCAGCAAGTTCAGCACTCCGGCAATCAGGGTGTACACCCAACCGAGATCCCAACGTTTGTTGCCGTCGCGCTGGAGCTTGTTGAGTTCCTCTTCGGTCGGCGTGCTCATGTAGGTGCGAATGACGGGCAAGCCGTTCGCGTTCGGCACGGCATCGGGGTCGGATGCGAAGTACTGCACGACGGCGGGCCACGCCGCGACGCCGATCCAGAACTGGCCGAGGAACTGCTGGCGATACGCGATTGCCTTCGCCACGCCGCCGAGTTTCGTGGCAATGAACGGCATCTCGGTATCGGGCAACTTGCTCGCGTTCGGTAGCCAGACGTTCTTCATCTGGCCCATCGCCATGCCGTAAAAGAACAGCGCGTAGATGCAAACGAAGAACAGTAGCCCCTTCGCCACGCGACCTTGCAGAATCTGCCCGAGGCCCGGAAACAGGTAGCTGAGTAGCGCCGCGAGTGGGTCGAGCGGTCGAGTGAGGCGTGTCGGCGGGGGCTGAGCCATCGGGTTAAGTCTCGGCAGGGTCGTCTGCGTGTGGGAGGCCATTCGCCCGGCACCGGCCCGGATTTATCCATTCGATTCAGAGAGTATAGTCCGCAACGCAAGTAGGGCCATGCGCCCCCGGCGAAATGATCGCGATATACTCGACAGTTTCGCAAGAATTCGTATGCTCTTATTCGATCAGTCCATGCCCAGCACCTTTACGAGAGACCTATGAGCGAAACTGTGGCCAAGGACGCGAAAACCGGGATGGAATTCCTGCCGATCGACACGTTGTGCGTGAATACGATTCGCACGCTGTCGATGGATGCCGTGCAAAAAGCGAACTCCGGCCACCCCGGTGCGCCGATGGGTCTCGCACCCGTCGCCTACACGATTTTCAACCGCCAGATGACGTACGACCCCGCCGACCCCACGTGGTTCAACCGCGACCGGTTCGTGCTGTCCAACGGCCACGCCTCGATGCTGATTTACAGCGTCTTGCACCTCATCGGCGTCAAGCCGACCGACGGCAAGCGGCCCGTAACGCTCGACGAAATCAAGCGTTTCCGCCAGCTCGATAGTGCCACACCCGGCCACCCCGAATACCACCTGACGAGCGGCATCGAAACCACGACGGGGCCACTCGGCCAGGGGATCGGCAACGCGGTCGGCATGGCGATCGCGCAGAAGTGGCTCGCTGCGAACTACGCCAAGCCGGGCTACGAAGAGCTTTTCGATCACAAGATTTACGCGATTTGTGGCGACGGTTGCCTAATGGAAGGCATCGCAAGCGAGGCCGCATCGCTCGCGGGTCACCTGCAACTCGACAATCTGTGTTTGCTTTACGACGACAACAGCATCACCATCGACGGCCGCACGACGCTCGCGTTCACCGAAGACGTCGGCGCACGCTTCGCCGCGTATCACTGGAACGTGCTTCGCGTCAGCGATGGCACCGACCTGAGCAGCGTATCGGCGGCGATCGACAGCTTCAAGAAAACGAAGGGCCGCCCGACGATTGTTATCGTCAAAGGCATCATCGGCTTCGGTGCCCCGCACAAGGCCGACACCGAACACGCGCACGGCGAGCCGCTCGGCGATGAGGAAATTCGCGGTGCGAAACGCTCGTACGGCTGGCCGGAGAACGAATCGTTCCTCGTACCAGCCGGGGTGTACGAACACTTCCAGGCGAACATCGGCAAGCACGGTGCCGCCGCACATGCGACGTGGAAGACGAAGTTTGCCGAGTACAAAGCGAAGTTCCCCGAACTCGCGGCGCAGGTCGAGCAAATTCACGACAACAAACTGCCGACCGATTGGGAAAAGAGCGTCCCCGTGTTCCCCGCCGACCCGAAGGGCATGGCCACCCGCGATTCGTCGGGCAAGGTGCTGAATGCCATCGCGAAGGCGGTGCCGTGGATGGTCGGCGGTTCGGCCGACCTCGCGAAGTCGAACAAGAGCAAGCTGGCGTTTGAAGGGGCGGGCGATTTCCAGGCGGCCAGCCCCGCCGGTCGCAACGTGAACTTCGGCGTTCGCGAACATGCGATGGGGTCGATCTGCAACGGCATGGCACTGAGCGGGCTACGTTCGTTCGCCGCCGGGTTCCTGATCTTTAGCGATTACGGTCGTGCCGCGATTCGCCTCGGTTCGATCATCGAAAAGCCCGTCATCTACGTGTTTACGCACGATAGTATCGGCGTCGGCGAAGACGGACCGACCCACCAGCCGATCGAGCAAATCGCTTCGCTGCGAGCGATTCCGGGCTTGATCGTGCTTCGCCCCGGCGATGCGAACGAAGTCTCCGAGGCGTACCGCATCGCGATGTTGCAAACGCACCATCCGGTGATTTTGGCGCTGAGCCGCCAAGCAGTACCGACGTACGACCGCACGAAATACGGTGCCGTCAGCGGCGTGGCCAAGGGCGGCTACATCTTCGGCGATGCCGCCGGTGGCAAGCCCGATGTGATCCTCGTCGCAACGGGCACGGAACTGATGCTCGCGGTCGAAGCCTACGAGAAACTGACCGCCGAAGGCGTGAAAGCTCGCGTCGTCAGTTTGCCATCGTGGGAACTGTTCGAGATGCAATCGCAAGCCTACCGCGACAGCGTGCTGCCACCCGCCGTAACGGCCCGTGTCTGCGTGGAAATGCTCTCGGCGTTCGGCTGGGAACGCTACGCCGGAAATACGGGCACGATCATCGGCATGAAGTCGTTCGGCGCATCGGCCCCGCTCAAAGACCTGATGGTCCGCTTCGGCTTCTCCGCCGAGATCGTTTATCAGGCCGCAAAAGCGCAACTGGCGAAGAAGTAGTTCGTATAATGGGAATTGTGTTGTCATCGACGCGAAGGCAATTGCCTTCGCGTTGTCGTTCAATTTGAAGTGGAGTCGGTTGTGGAGAAGACGGAATTACGAATCGTGGCCGGTACGCTCAAGGGGCGTAAGCTCCAGTGCTTCGTCCACCCCGATATGCGCCCGACGCCGCAGATGGTCCGCGAGGCGCTGTTCAGCATTCTCGGGAACGCGATCCCCGGAAGAATGTTTTACGACATCTTCGCCGGCACTGGCATCATCGGCATCGAAGCGATCAGCCGTGGGGCCAGCGATGCGCGCCTGATTGAAATGAACGCGAAACAAGTGACGGACATCCAGAAGAACGTCGACCGCTTCGGCATCGCCGAGCGAGTGCAAGTGCTGCGTGCGGACGTGTATCGCTGGGCGGAACGCTGGGTGCCGATCGCCCGCAGCGGCCCGGTGAACCTGTTCTTCAGCCCGCCATTTGCCGACCTCGATCCCGCTAAACTCGAAGCGTTCCTCGGCATGGTGAAGAGCCTGATGGACAAGGCACCCGAAGAAACCGTGCTGACGATCCAGGCCGAAGATGGCTTCCCAACGGAATCATTGCCCGGCAAACTCGAACTGTGGGACGTGCGAAAATACGGCCGCAACCTGCTGATGTTCTACGTCAAGGACAGCGCAGCCGAGGTGCCCGCGGTCGAGGAAGTCGCCGAGAAGAACGCGGTGCAGTAGGCGTTCACTTTTGCCGTTCGATGGTCTTTCGTACTTCGATCATGAATGGCTCGAACAGCGGGCTGCGGAAACGCAGTTTGCTCCAGACGACGGCGATGGTGCGGTTCGGTTTCTCGCCGGACAGCGAACGATAAACGCGCCCGGTGTCGCGGTCGCGGGTGGCGGCCATCGCGGGGACTAACGAGATGCCGTGCCCCAGGCGAACGAGTTCGAGCACGGTGCCGAGTTGATGCAATTTCGCCGTTGTGAGCGGGGCCAAAGCATGTCGGGCGCAGAAGCCGAGCGCCTGCCCCGATAGGCAATGCGCTTCGTGCAACAAGATGAACGGCTCGTCGGACAGATCCTTCCAACGAATCTGCGATTTCGTCGCCAACCGGTGTTCGCGCGGCATCACGAGTTGCAACTCCTCCTCGAATAACGATTCGTTTGCCAAGTGATCGCCGCGCACGGGCAGTGCGAGAATCGCCAAGTCGAGTTCGCCATCGGTGAGGTGCTGAAGGCATTCGTCGGTCGTGTACTCCTTCACTTCGAGCCGCGCGGTGGGGTGTACTTTCATAAACGCGATTAGCACTTCGGGCAATAAATACGGCGCGATCGTCGGGATCGCGGCGATCGTCAACCGTTGCACTTTCCCGCTCGCGATCACGCTTTCTTTTGCATCGTCCAACAGTGTGAGCGCTTGTTCGACGCCCATTTGAAATGCCCGCCCGGCATCGGTGAGTTCGGCGACGCGACTGCCCCGATGGAACAACGGCTGCCCGATTTCCATCTCGAGTTTCGCGACTTGCTGGCTGAGCGTCGGCTGCGAAACGTGGCACGCTGCGGCGGCCCGCGTGAAGTTACCGAGCCGCGCCACGGCGGTAAAGTAGCGAAGCTGTTGCAGTTCCATTGCCGATCTCGGTACGAACGAACGATAGCTGGTGACTATCACAACTATCCGATATCGCGACGCTGTCTATAGCTGACGGCAGACTATAACTAGAGTTGGGTAGATACCCGTGCATCGAATTCTTTTCCGGAGAACGATCGTGTTCAAAACACTCTTGACGGCCACCGTGGTCGGCCTGACGGCGACGGCGGGCTACTCGCAAGCACCCGCCGCCCCGACGCCGCCGAAACCGCTGACGGAAGACGGCGGGCAGCCGGTCGGTAACAACCAAAACAGCCGAACCGCTGGCCCCGGTGGCCCGGTCACGCTCGATAACTTCCACCTGATTCAGAAGCTCGCACGCTTCGACCGCGAACGGATCCCCGAGCGCGTCGTCCACGCCCGCGGCGTCGGCGCGCACGGCGAATTCGTGAGCTACGGCGATCAATCGAAGCTCACCAAGGCGAAAGTCTTGTCCGCGAAGGACAAGAAGACGCCGGTGTTCCTGCGGTTCAGCACCGTCATTCACCCCGGTGGCTCGCCCGAGCAACTCCGCGACCCGCGCGGCTTCGCGGTCAAGTTCTACACTGAAGAGGGCAACTGGGACTTGGTTGGCAACAACCTGCCGGTGTTCTTCATTCGCGATGCGATCAAGTTCCCGGACATGGTTCACAGCTTGAAGCCAAGCCCGATCACGAACCAGCAAGACCCGAATCGCTTCTTCGACTTCTTCAGCCACATCCCCGAATCGACGCACATGCTGACGTTCGTCTACAGCGATCAAGGCACGCCGGCGAACCTGCGGCAGATGGACGGCTTCGGCGTCCACGCCTTCAAGATGGTCAACGCGAAAGGCGAAGTGACGTACGTGAAGTTCAACTGGCGCAGTATGCAGGGTCACAAGACCTTCAGCGCGAAAGAAGCCTCGGAAGACTCGGCCCGCAACCATAGCGGCCTGACCGAAGACCTGTACGAGAACATCAAAGCGGGCAAATTCCCGAGCTGGGAACTCGGCATCCAGACGATGAAACCCGAAGACCTCGACAAGCACGACTTCAACCCGCTCGACGACACGAAGATTTGGCCCGGCATCGAAGAAGTCAAAATCGGCAAACTGACGCTCAACAAAGTGCCCGACAACTTCTTCCAGTTCACCGAGCAAGTCGCGTTCGCCCCCGGCATGGTCGTCCCCGGCATCGAACCGAGCGAAGACAAGATGCTGCAAGGCCGCCTGTTCAGCTACGCCGACACGCAGCGTTACCGCATCGGTGCGAACTACCTCGACCTCAAAGTGAATCGACCGCTCTCGCAAGTGGCGAGCAACAACCAAGACGGTTCGCTCAACAACGGTAACCGGACCGGCGACGTGAACTACGAACCGAGCATCACGACGGGTGGCCGCCGCGACGACGCCGAGAAAGAGTACAGCAAGGCTCCGTTGAGCAACGCGACCAGCATCGTGCAACAGCCGATCGAGAAGACGCTGAACTTCAAACAAGCGGGCGAACTGTACGAGAGCTTCACCGCCGAGCAGAAGTCGAACCTGATCTCGAACTTGGCCGGCGACCTCGGCAAAGTCAAAGATGCGAACGTGAAGCTCACCGTCGTCTCGCACTTCTACCGTGCAAATGCCGACTACGGTACGCGATTGGCGAAAGCCGTCGAAGTCGATCTCGACGCGGTGAAAGAACTGATCGCCAAGGATAAAAAGTAACGACACGCGATACGAGCCACCGGGCTTGTCCCGGTGGCAAAACCATCCCGAGTCATGTACGCGATTTTTCATGGGATACTCCCACCGGGATAAACCCGGTGGCTCGTAAGGACATCGAAACCATGTTCGCACTTCTGATCGTTCTCGCGCAACTCGCGCCGTCGCCCAAACCGGTGGCACTCACGCCCGAAGTGGCGGTGAAGCTGCAAACGATTGCGTTTCAAGCGGCGCGCGAAAACGACACCGTTACGCTCAAAGAGTATTTCGCAGTGGGCCAAGCGGTGAACGGCACGAACGCGCGCGGTGACACACTATTGACAGTGGCGGCCTATGCGGGTCGGGCCGAAGCGGTTGCGTTGATTTTGAAACAGCCGAAGTGCGAAGTCGATGCCAAGAACAAGATGGGCCTGACGGCACTCGCGGCCGCCGCATTCAAAGGGCACGTCGAGATTGCCGAGCAACTCGTAAAGGCCAAGGCGGACGTCAACGCCAAGAATGACAGCCAGCAGACGGCACTCATGTTTGCCGCACTCACGGGCCGCACGAAGATGGTCGAATATTTGTTGAAGGCCGGTGCCGATGCGAGCATCGTGGACAAATCCGGCAACACCGCATTGAGCCTCGCCAAAACCCAAGGTGCCGACGACGCGGTGAAACTGCTGAAGCCATGAATTAAACGCGACGCGATTTGAAATCGCGTCGCGTTTAATTTACATCAATTTACTTGGCTGGGACGATCTTGGCGACGTCCTTGATGATCGCGTCGATGTCGGCGTCCTTGATTTCGCCCTTCTTGAACGAGTAGTTCGCGGCGACCTTGTGTTCGTTGTACAGCACGACGGTGATGTCGGCGTCTTTGTTGATTTCGTACTTGGCTGGGCCGGCTGGATTGTCGATCGACAGCGTCAGGTTCTTGATCTTGTTTTCCTTGGCCAATTCTTCGAGCTTGGCGCTGGCCTTGTCGTCGTCGGTCAGGTAGACGGCGAAGCTACCCATTTCGCACTTGCTGTTCGCGGCGGTGGCGGCGTCGAGCTTCTGGAGGAGCTTGGCGGTGGCAGGGCAATCGGTGCTGCGTGCGAACACGATTGCAACGGGGTTGGCACCGTGCTTGCAGACGAGGCAAGCCTTCTTGCCGGCGCTCTCACCGGTGACGTTGAGCGGGTGGAACGGTCCTGGGATCTTCTCGCCAGCCTGTGGGCCGGACTTCAGATCGGCGGCAACGGCGATACCGGAAACGACGAGACCCGCAACGGCCACGGCGACGAATAGAAGCTTACGCATCAGATCAAACCCTCGGAGTAGCAGCGAATGTAGCGGCAGAGGCCACACGACCCCAGCTTGTGATTGGACGCCGACAGGAGGCCAATCCTTACATCCCGAACGACTGTCTGTTATACGCGAACGCCATCGGAACTCTTACACAAAATTTCCGCGTTCGCGCCACGTAAGAATCGGCGACGGCAAGTGACCGCTGTAACAAAAAACGACCCACTAACAATTGCAGTTGTTAGTGGGTCGTGTCGATGCGCGAAATGTCGTTTAAACCAATACGCCGCAGTGGCCGTTGACGGCCCGCAACAGCGACGGTACGCCATCGGTTTCGGAGACGAACCGCACGCCGATCAGCTTCGCGAACCGAGCGATGCGTGGGTCGCGGGTGACGGATACCAGAATCACTTTGGCGTTTGCGGGCATGGCGTTGATGGTCTTGGCCATCGTCAGCATTCCGCCTTCGGCTTCGGTGGAGACCGGAATCACGACCGTTTGGGCATGATTGCGGATCGCGTGTTTGCGTGCATCTTCGCCGTTGGCCGTCATCGCGACATCCCAGCCGAGGCGTCGGAACTGATCGGCGGCGTTCGCGGCAAACAAGGTCGGCCCGAGTCCAATCGTCATTCGCGTCAATTTCTTAATCGGTTTCTCCGTGCTGTTCCAGACTTTTCCCGCGTGTGACTTCCATTCGTCGAACATTCGCAAAATCCTTCAAGTCTGGCGTTCACTCGTACTCTTCGTTACCGTCAGGGACAGGACTTCTTTCCCCTAAGTTCGTTCGTCGGCAACGAAACTTGCGCCTCACATGGAAAACTCATTCGGATTGTTGCCGTTCCCGTGCGATTCCAGATACATTCCGCAGCTGAAATTCGAGCTGGCAATCGCCCGAAGTTCAAGTCGCAACACGGTTTCCGGAGCCAGCCGACACAACATTCTTCCAAGTGGTACCACATTCGGCCACAATTTGTTAATGTACGTAATAGTATTTCGTTTGCCACCCCAGTTGGCACACCGCTGCCGGTCTGCCACACTGCGAAACGGGCGTAACCCCTTTCGCTTACCCACTCTTCCACGGAGTTGTTTCTCATGGCGAAGGCACGGATTTCCATCGGCACCTGGGCGTACCTGTTCAATCAAGAAGTCCCCACAAACAATTTCCATACGATCCTGCACAAGCTGCAAGACCTCGGCTACGACGGCGTCGAACTCGGCAGCTTCGGCCCGCACCCTAGCCCCGCGACGCATTCCACGAAGGCCAGCCGCCAGAAACTCCGCAAGGAAATCGCCGACCACGGCCTCGCGCTCTCCGGTATCGCCGTGGACCTTTGGGCGTTCAAGACGCCTGGCACGAGCATCATGGACGAAATCCCCTCCGCCTACACCACGGCCTTCCTCGGCTGGTGCGCCTTCGCCGCCGACCTCGATGTGAAGACAATTCGCGTCGATTCCGTGCTCGCGCCAAATTACTTCGAGTCTGAAGAAGGCAAGAAGATCGGCTATCAGGCGGGGATGGATCGCATCGTCAACGTCTGGGACAAGTGCAGCAAGATGGCCGCCGACTACGGGATGCGAATCTGCTGGGAGTTCGAACCCGGCTTCCTGTTCAACAAACCATCGGAAATCGTCTCGCTCGTCGATGCCGTCCGCAGCCGGGGCAACGAGAACTTCGGCGTGCTGTACGATACGTGCCATGCCCACATGGCCGCGAAGATCGGTGCGAACCATCAGGGCGAAAAGGAAATCCTCGCCGGTGGTGCGCTCGAACTGCTGACGATGCTGAAGGGCAAAATTACGCACGTTCACGTCATCGACAGCGATGGCAGCCTGAACGAGCACAATACCTCGACGCACAATCCGTTCGGCACGGGCCACCTGAACTTCGACGAACTCTTCCCCGCGATTCAGGCGGCCGGCGTGCCAAACGACTGGTGGTGCGTCGATTTGTGCTTCTGGCCGAACGCCTGGGAAGTGACCGCAGACAGCAAGAAGTTCCTGGACAAGATGCGCGCGAAGTACGCCGCCGCGTAAGGTCCGCACAGAGTTCGACCGCGTTCGGAATATATACTTCTCGCGGTCGGAAATGAGACGTTACCAGTCAGACAATCTATTCCCGTTAGCCCGACTCGCTAGCGAGGGATTACTATCGTTTCTGCGATGTCGTGCCTTCAAGCGGGTTTCCCTCGCTTGCGCGTCGGGCTAACAAAACGTATCGAATCTCCCCGCTCAAAGTATAATGCCCGCATGACGGTCACACCCCTGCAAGGCATCACCTACACCTGCTTCGGCCTGAGCTACATTCTCGCGCTCGGTTTCGAGATTGCGCGATTGCGCTGGCCGCGTGCGGGTCTGCGCTCGCTCGGGCTGATCCTCGGTGCGATCGGCCTGCTCACGCATACTGCATATCTGGGGTTGCACCATCCCAGCCCGGCTGCGCCGTACGGGTCGCTGTTGTTGCTCGCCTGGGTGCTCGCGGTGTTCTACTTTTACGGCACGATCCACCATGCGCGGCAGGCGTGGGCGGTGTTTGTGTTGCCCGTCGTTATCGGCCTCGTCGGGCTGTCCTTGTTGTTGATTACCGGCGACAATGCGAACGACATTCACGTGCCGCCGTGGTTGTTCGGCGACACGCTTTGGGGGGCGATCCACGGCTTCCTGTTGCTCTTCGCCGCCGTCGGCGTCAGCATCGCGTTCCTCGGCAGCGTCATGTATCTGGTGCAAGCGCGACGCCTACGAAACAAGCTCAATCCGCTCGGTGGCATTAAAATCCTCAGCCTCGAACGGCTCGAAGCGATGAACCGCCGCAGCGTGAATCTTGCGTTTCCGCTGCTCACCGCGGGGCTGATTCTCGGCGGCATTTTGCTGAAGCGCGAACACGACACGATCGAGAATTGGTGGTCGTTGAAAGTCCTCGGTACCGTCGGCCTCTGGAGCGTTTCGGCGCTCTTGCTATACATGCGGTATGCGGCGAATGTCGCGGGGCGTCGGCTCGCGATTCTGTCGATCCTCGCGTTCGTGCTTCTCGTGGCCGTGCTGGCCACCGCACACCCGTTTGCGGAGGTCGCGAAGTGAACCTCCGGGCCATCGGCTGTAATTTTCAGACTGCGAATGTCGAACTCCGCGAGAAACTCGCCTTCACTCCCGAACGTCAGGCGTTCGCCGCAGCCGAACTCTCGGCACGCTTCGGCTGCGAGACGGTGATTCTCAGTACGTGTAACCGCGTCGAACTCTACGTCGGTCGCGCGCAGGGCGGCACGCCGTTCGACCTCGACCTCGCTGCGGAATTCCTCGGCGAAACGCACGGCCTGCCCGGCGAGCGCGTTCGCCCGCTACTTTACGGGCACTCGGACGCCACTGCCGTGGCGCACCTGTGTCGCGTCGCCGCCAGCCTCGATTCGCTCATCGTCGGCGAAGGACAAATTGCCGGGCAGGTGAAACAAACCTTCGAGTCCGCACGCAAACAGGGCACCACCGGCCCGCTAATGAACGCGCTGTTCCCGCACGCGCTCCGCACCGCCAAACGCATCCGCACCGAGACCGGCATCTCCAGTGGCCACGTCTCCGTTTCGAGCGTCGCCGTGGATTATGTCCGCCAGGTGTTCGATTATTTTGAAGATAAAACCGTGTTGGTAATCGGCGCGGGGAAGATGGGCAAACTCACGCTGAAACACCTCCAAGAACTGAAACCGGGCCGCATTCTGGTGACGAACCGCAGCCCGCAGAAGGCGATCGAACTCGCGAGTTACTGCGGTGGGAAAGCCGTGCCGTGGGAGAAACTCGACGATGCGTTAGCCGAAGCCGACATCGCGCTCAGCACCACCGGGGCCGCCGAACCGATCGTCTCGCGAAAGCGGTACCACGAGATGATCCAGCCGCGCCGCACCGGCGGTACGCTCGTCGTGCTGGATATTGCCGTGCCGCGCGACTTCGACCCGGCGATTCACGATGGCGACCGCGTTTGCGTGTTCAACATCGACGACTTGACGCGAGTTCGGGAACAAACGCTGGCGCAACGCCGCAAACATATCGCGCCCGCCGAAGCGATTGTCGTCGCCGAAGTGAAGGCGTTCGTCGACGACTGGCAGCGCCGCAAGAACGGCCCCGTGATTCAGCAGTTGCGTACCGAAGTCGATAAAGTTCGCGCCGATGTGGTGCTACCGCTACTCATGAAACTCGATGGCAAACTGACGCCCGCCGAGAAAGAGTACATTGAAGGCGCATTCAAGCTCTTCCAGAACAAGTTGCTTCACGGCCCGATTGCCGCACTTCAGGAAGCCAGCCGCGAAGGCGGTAGCGGTTCGTTGCTCGAAGCGGTGAAGAAGCTGTTTCGTTTAGGGTGAACTAGCCTTTTCAGCCCTAAAACTGGGCTTTGGAAACGCCTGCGTTTTAGCGCGACTCGCAAGTTGGAAGTTCGCGATTTTTCAGAGCAATCATGGCCGAATTAACAACCGACACAAAAAATGCGTGCGCGACAACATTGCTTATAGATCCTCTTCTCCTCGAATGATACGTCTTAACCGACGACCATTAATCAGTTTGCAACCATTCGCTCTTGCTAACTCTCTAGCGGAATTTGTAAATTCCGAATTCGTGATTACTGCACAACGGTCGCAGTTGTAAATTGCCATTCCAGCAACGGCTTGTTGTACCGCATCGTTGCTGACATTACTACTGTACAATTTTGCCTGAATAGCGATACGTTGAGATCCGTCCGTAACTATCAGATCAACCCCTTGATCGCCAGTGGCTTTCGTTCGTTCCACATCATCGTAACCGAGAACTTCAAACACCTCTTCCAAAAACCGCTCGAATGCGATGCCATTCCCACCGAGTAACCGCAAATCGGTGTCGAGCAATTCGTCGATTTCATCTTGTCGAGTCTCTTCCCGGATGTATGCATTTTGAATACCTTTGAATCTTCGTATCTCTGATCGGAGTTGGTGATACTCACGCCAATACGAAATCAGTGTAGGGATAAACGACCAAAATTCATCTCGCCTAATCGACCGACCCGACACTCGTTCACAATGTCGATCTTTGAGAATTAGCATAAACAATGATGTGATACAGATGAATGCAAATGTAATACAGAAAATTGAAAACAGTGTTGTGTTGAAATGAAGCGATGCGGCCGCTGAACGTATTCGCGTCGAAAGCAACAAGCTTATCGGGAATACAATAGGCATACTCAGGAATACAGAATCGGCCAAATCGTATTTGGTTGTAAATACCGTGGTCAAATAACGGATACAAACAATCGGGAGCAAACAAACATGCAAGAACATATCCTTGACAGTCTCACGCTTGTCTGACACAAGATCATCGATTCGATCCTCGGCTTCTTCGGAGTTGCGAACCGATGTATTGTCAGTATTGTAACCGCGTTCATACGATCGAAATGACATTCTGTGCTACTCCTCAGAAATCCGTTGCATACCATATAGGACGAAAAGGCAACGAAACAATCATAACCTATCCCTTGCCTCGCACGCAGTCAAACACATTTGTATGCATTCACCGCCGCGAAGTGAGAGGCTGAAACGAAAAAGCCCAGGGACGCACGTCCCTGGGCTTTGTTGTTCTCGAACGCAAATCACTTCTTGGCGATGCGGGACATGGCGGCGACTCGCGCGTTCATCTTCGCTTTGGTCGTCTTCTCGGCGGCGTTGGTCGCGGGAAGTGCCTCGGCTTTTGTCTTCTCGGCATTGATGAGCGCTTCGCTGAGATCTTCTTTCTTGCGGGCGTATTGCGTCAGGATGTTCACCACATTCTTGCTGACTTGCGCGAAGCCGCCGTCGATGAAGAAGTGCTTCGTTTCGCCGCCTTGTTTCACGCGCAATTCGCCCGGCCCGAGTTGGCCGACGAACGGCGAGTGACCCGCCAGCACGCCGAACTCGCCATCGAACAATGGCAAAATCACCATCTCGGCGGCTTCGTCCAGCAGCGCCCGTTCGGGCGTGACGACGACGATCTTCAAGGTTTTCGCAGCGATGTCGGACATAGTCGTTCCCAGCCTACCCAGGGTGCGCGGACGCGACCCTGGGCTTTGGTGATAGAACCCCGTAGGGGTAAATCCATTCCGATTCTTACCCCAAAGGGGTTGCATCTCATAGCCCAGGGTTAGACGTTTCGTCGTACCCCTGGGTTCTCCGTCGTACCCAGAATCACCCCGCTTTGCGGGCTTGTTCTTCGGCTTGGGCGGCGGCTTCTTCGATCGTGCCGACGTACATGAATGCGGACTCCGGCAGGTGGTCCCATTTGCCGTCGCAAAGTTCCTTGAAGCTGCGGATCGTGTCCTTCAGGCTCGTCACGTTGCCGGGCTTGCCGGTGAACGGCTCGGCCACGAGGAACGGCTGGCTGAGGAATCGCTCGATGCGACGGGCGCGGGCCACGACTTGCTTGTCTTCTTCGGAAAGCTCGTCGACGCCGAGGATCGCGATGATGTCTTGCAGTTCGCGGTAACGCTGCAAGATCCGCTTCACGCGATCCGCAACGGCGTAGTGTTCTTCGCCCACGTACAGCGGATCGAGCAGACGGCTGTTGCTCGTCAGCGGGTCGATGGCGGGGTAAATCCCCTTTTCGGAGATCGACCGTTCGAGGTAGATGAACGCATCGAGGTGCTGGAACGTGTTCGCGGGGGCGGGGTCGGTGGGGTCGTCGGCCGGGACGTACACCGCTTGCACCGAGGTGATCGCACCCTTCGTCGTACTCGTGATCCGCTCTTGCAGTTCGCCCATCTCGGTGGCCAGCGTTGGCTGGTAACCCACGGCGCTCGGCATCCGGCCCAACAGTGCCGACACTTCCGAACCGGCCTGGCTGAAGCGGAAAATGTTATCCACGAACAACAGCGTCTCGGCACCCGTCGTGTCGCGGAACCATTCGGCCATCGTCAGCGCCGACAGTGCCACCCGCATACGGGCACCTGGCGGTTCGTTCATCTGCCCGAAGACCATCGCGGTACTGTCGATGACCGACTTCGCATCGGCACCGGCACCGGTCTTGGTTTCTTGCATTTCGAGCCAAAGGTCGTTCCCTTCGCGGGTTCGTTCGCCGACCCCCGCGAACACCGAATAGCCCTTGTACACCTTGGCAATACGGGCGATCAGTTCGGTGAGAATGACCGTCTTGCCGAGGCCCGCCCCGCCGAACAAGCCACCCTTGCCACCGCGTGCGAGCGGCGTCAGCAGGTCGATCACCTTGATGCCCGTTTCGAGGATTTCGGACTTCGGCGAAAGCTCGTTGAAGTGCGGTGGCTCGCGGTGGATCGGTCGCGTTTCGGTGGTTTGCACCGGTCCGCGTGCGTCGATCGGCTGGCCGAGCAAGTTGAAGACGCGGCCGAGCGTACCGAGGCCGACGGGCACCGAAACCGGCGAGCCGGTGTCGTTGGCAGCCATGCCGCGAATGAGGCCATCGGTGCTGCCGAGAGCGACGCACCGCACGCGATTGCCGCCGAGGTGCTGTTGCACTTCGCCGGTCAGTTCGATGGCGGAGCCACCCTTCGCGGACGTTTCGATTTTGAGTGCGTTATAAATTTCGGGCAGGTGCCCATCTTCGAATTCGACGTCGAACGTCGACCCGATGATCTGCACAATTTTCCCCGACTTCGTTGCGGTGGCAACCATGAAACATTACTCCACGGAAAGTTTGAGTCTCGTTTAGTTCGTTACCGCTGCCATCGCGGGTTCCGGTATCGATTCGCCAAGTGCGTTCACACGGCGTTGTAGTTGTTCGATTCAGTTCTCACTCATCTGCCGTCCGCGGCGGCTCGGAGTCGTGCAACATCCTGGCACGCTTCTCCGCTTCCATCTCGGCAGCGAAATCCTTCGTGTACCACGCACCCCACAACATCACTGCGCCAATCCAAAACATTCCAGACGACAGCGAGACAAATCGAAGGCGAGAATTCCCGCCACCTTCCCACTCGTTCGACCACCACGTTCGTTCGTACCACGGAGACCAAGGCAAACCGATCGTCCAGCGTTCGTTCGCTGAAAACCAGTCATCCGTCTTGTTCGCGTAACTGACATAAAACGCCTGAGCGACGAGTAAAGCACCGACCAAAATCCACAGTCGGCGACCAATCATCGCTCGCACTCCGCGTCAGTACGTCTCCGTTACTTCAGCGCCTCGCTGCCGGCGATTAGCTCGCTGATTTCCTTCGTGATGTTCGCCTGTCGCGTGCGGTTGTAGACTCGCGAAATATCCTTGATGAGGTCGCCGGCGTTTTCGGTGGCGGCCTTCATGGCGACGCGGCGGGCGATCTGCTCGCTGACGGCGGCATCGAGGAAGCACTTGAACAATCGCACCTTGAACGCGACGGGTACCAACTCGCTGAGGATGTCGCCGGCGTTCGGTAGGAACTCGTAATCGGCTTTCGGGCCAGTCGTTTCCTTCGCACCGACGCTACTCAATGGCAGCAGCTTCTCGACGACCGGCGTCTGGCGCGAGATGGTCAAGAACTTCTGGTAGCAAACGTAGATTTCGTCGACCTGCCCGGAGACGAACTGGTCGATGTAGCGCGTCGCGAGTTCGTCGACTTGCTCGAAGGCGGGCTTGTCTTCGAAGTGCTGGTAGGTGTTGGTGGCGGGGATGCCCTGGAACTTGAAGAAGGTGATGCCGCGACGCCCGGAGATGTCGAGTTCGAGCGGGATGCCATCGGCTTTCAGTTGGCGAATCTTGATCATCGCCTCACGGAGGACGCCGCCGTTGTAGCCACCGCACAGGCCGCGGTTCGAGGTGCAAACGAGGAACAGCACCTTCTTCACGGTCGGCCGCACGGCCAACAGCGGGTGCGAGACTTCCCCCGCATTCTGGCTTAGGTCGGACGCCAACTCGGCGATCTTCTTCGTGTACGCTTCCGCTTCGGTCGCGCGATCGAGCGCCTTCTTGAATCGCGCGGTCGCGATCAGCTCCATCGTCTTGGTGATTTTGCGGATGTTCCGCACCGCCTTACGGCGTTTCACAAGGGCACGGAGATTGGCCATAGGGGCGTCGCCTTCGGCTTTGCTGTCAGCGATCAGCTGTCAGCCAGGAAAAAAACCGCTGTCAGCTATCAGTAATCAGCTGTCAGCTAGAAAAAACCGAAGCGTGCTTTTGGGCGAACGGCGGTTTCGCTGACCGCTGATAGCTGATAGCTGACCGCTGACCACTAAGCCTTAAACTGCGGTTGGAAGGCCGCGATCGCGCCGTCGAGTTTCTTGATCACCTCGTCGGTGAGCTTCTTTTCCTTGGCGAGCAGGTCGCGCACTTCGGGCATTTGTTCCCTCATGAACGTCAGGAACTGCTCTTCCCACGCGCTGACCTTGCGGCGATCGACCTTGTCCAAGGCACCGCTGTTGCCCGCGTAGATGATCAGGATCTGCTCGGTGACCGTCAGCGGGCGGTAGGCTTTCTGCTTCAGAATCTCGACCATGCGGTAGCCGCGGTCGAGTTGCTGCTGCGTCACCTTGTCGAGTTCCGTACCGAGTTGGGCGAACGCTTCGAGTTCGCGGAACGCGGCGAGCGTGAGCTTGAGGCCCCCGGCGACTCGCTTGTCCTTCATCGCGCTGATCTGTGCGTTACCACCGACGCGGGAGACGGAAATCCCGACGTCCACGGCGGGCATCACGCCTGCGTTCTTCAGGTCGGGTTGCAGGTAGATCTGGCCATCGGTGATCGAAATCACGTTGGTCGGAATGTACGCGGAGACTTCGCCGTCGAGCGTTTCAATGATCGGCAACGCAGTCAGCGAACCACCGGAGGTTGCGACGCGACCGAGTTTGCAGCCCGCGAAGTGGCTCTTGATGTCGTGCTCGGCGGCCTCTTTGCCGGTCGGCCCGAGGTACACAGCACCGGGCGAACCGGGCTTGCGGTTCTCGTGCGTGTTGCTGGCGGAGTTGATGCCCCAGTCGTCGGTCACGCCTGCGGTTGGCGCGTCGGCCTTCAGAATCACGTAGCGTTCGGCGAGCTTGGCCGAACGTTCGAGCAAACGGCTGTGGCAATAGAACACGTCGCCGGGGTAGGCTTCGCGGCCGGGGGGGCGACGAACCAACAACGACAACTGGCGGTACGACGCGGCTTGTTTCGACAAGTCGTCGTACACGCAAAGTGTGTCTTTGCCTTCTTCGTACATGAAGTATTCGGCCATCGCGGTGCCGGAGTACGGTGCGATGTACTGGAGCGGGGCGGCATCGGCGGACGATGCGACGACGACGATGGTGTATTCGAGTGCGCCGAGTTCGCGGAGCTTCTCGACGACACCGGCGACCTTCGATTCCATCTGGCCGCAGGCGACGTAGACGCAGATCACGCCTTCGCCTTTTTGCGCCAAAATGGCATCGATGGCGATCTGCGTTTTGCCGGTCTTGCGGTCGCCGATGATGAGTTCGCGTTGGCCGCGACCGATCGGCGTCATGGCGTCGATCGCCTTGATACCGGTCTGCAACGGCGTCTTCACCGGTTGGCGGTCGACGATGCCGGGGGCCACCGATTCGACGGGCCGACGCTTGTCGGTAATGATCGGGCCTTTGCCGTCGATCGGGTTGCCGAGCGGGTCGACGACTCGACCGATCATGGCGGGGCCGACGGGCACCGAAAGGAGTTGCCCCGTGGTGCGGACCTCCATCCCTTCGCGAACCTTGAGGTAGTTCCCGAGGATGATGACCGACACGGAATTTTCTTCGAGGTTGAAGGCGAGGCCTTTTACCCCGGCTTCCGGGAAGTCGATCATCTCGCCGGTCATAACGCCGGCGAGACCGTAGCAACGGGCAATGCCGTCGCCGATCTCGAGAACTTGGCCGACTTCGCGAGACTCGACCTTGCGGTCGTAGCTTCCGATTTGGTCGGCCAGAACGCTGACGATTTCGTCGGCTTTAATTTTTAAGGACATAACTCGTGCCCCCGTCCATCAGTTGTGCGCGGATCGATTGGAGTCGGGTCCGAACGGACATATCGTACACCCGGTCGCCGATCTGGATGACGAGCCCGCCGAGGAGTTCGGGATCGACTTGGACGTCGAGTACCGGCTCCCCTTTGAGCTGCGCCGCCAGGGTAGATTTCAAATGTTCGCGTTGGCCGTCGTCGAGTGGCGAAGCGGACTTCACCAGTACGCGGATCAGGCCCGATTGCTGTTCGCGCAACCGTTGGTAGGCGGCGCGGACCGAGCGAATCTGCCCGAGCCGGCCGTTCTTGTTCAGCACGCCGATGAGGGCGCGAACCAAGTTCGAGGAACGGCCCGCGAAGGCACGCTCCAGGACCGGTTCTTTCTGGCGGCGACTGATGACCGGGCTGCGAAGGTAGGCATCGATGTTCGGGTGCGCGTTGAGAACATCGCGAACCACCGCATCGAGTTCCGTACCGACGAGATCGACCTCGTTCGCCTTCGTGGCCTCCTGCATCAACGCTTCCGCGTAGACGCGGGAGAGTCGGTCCTTGCCGGCACCGGCATCGAGAACCGCATCGTTCGTATCGGCCATCGCACGCGCCCCCGGTAGTTAGTTCCGCGAGGCGGTTTTGAGTTCCGCGAGCGATTCATCGACGAGCCGACGGTGATCGTCGGCCGTCATGCTGCGCCGCACGGCTTTGCTGGACATTAACGCCGCAAGATCGACCGACTTAATGTAAATCTCTTGCAACGCGACTTCCTTCGCGGTTTCGATTTCCCGCTTCGCTTTTTCGCGTTCGGCTTGGGCTTCCTTCTGACCGATTTCCCGTTCCTTCACGCGAAGAGCATCCGCATCGCGGCGGGCTTCTTCGAGCATCGCCCGAACCTTGTCGTTCGCGGTCGCAAACTCGGCTTGCAGCTTGGCGTGCATTTCTTCGGCTTCGCGTTTCGCCTTCTCGGCAGCATCCTTCACCGCAGACAGCATCTCTTCGCGCTTCTGCAAGCCCGCGGAGATGTTCGGCCATGCGAACTTGTAAAGGATCAGGAACAGCAACAAGAACACGACGAGCGTGTAAATGGTGAGATCCCAGCGTTTCGGGAAGTCGATGAACGCGGTCGGGTCTTTCTCGTGGCTCGCGTCGGCCGTCTTCGCGACTTCACCGGTCGCGGCCTTCGCTTCGGCTTTCGCCAAAGGTGCGGCAACGAACAGCGTGCCCACGCTCACCGCGAGTAGCACAAGTAGGCATCGAGTCAACATGTGTCGCACCTCGGGGAACGGGTAACCAGCCCCAATTACTTCGTGTCGACGAAGATGGTGACGAGGCAAAGGATCAGCGAGAGAATCCCGGCTCCTTCGACCAGACCACCGACGATCAACATGGCGGTTTGGATCGTACCCGCTTGCTCGGGCTGACGGGCGATCCCGCTCATGGCGGCGTTGCCGATGAGGCCGAGGCCGATACCGATACCGACGACGCTCAGGCCCATGCCGATAGCGGCTGCGCCACCCGCGCCGGCTGCGAACGCGAAGTTCGACGAACAGAGAACCAGAAGCAGAGCACCGACGAGAGGCAGAATGCGACGTTGCATGACTCGTACGTCCTTTCGGGGAAACGGTTGGGGTCTTAAAAGTTAGTGGGCCGGGTGTTTCGCCAACCCGATGAAGATCGAGGTCAGCAGCGTAAACACGAACGCTTGCAACCCAGCAACGAACAGTTCGAGGCAACTCAGCGCCACCGCGAGCAGGACGCTCACCGGTGCGACCACGTAGTACAACCAGGCTGGTGAATCGTGCAGATAACCGCCCATCGGGTCGGCAATCGGCCGCGACACATACTGGATGAAGAACAGGATCATGAACAGGGCCGTGTGCCCCGCCAACATATTCGCGAACAAACGAATGGCCAACACCGCGAGGCGAATGAACGCCGTCGCGTATTCGAGCATCGCCATGCCGATCGTAATCAGCAAGCCCATAAACTTAATCGCCGGGCCACCTTCGAGGTGCAGTTGCGGGATGAACGAGAGCATGTACTTCTTGAACCCCATCTCCTGAATACCCGAGACGTGAATCACCACGAAACTACACAACGCCAAGGCGAACGTGACGGCAATACTCGCCGTCGCCGAACCGAGAAACGGGATCATTCCGAGCAGGTTCGTCAGGAAAATGAACAGGAAGATCGTCGTCAGGAACGGCACGTACTTGTCGGCTTCGTCGCCGAGGCCCGGCTTCGCGATCTTTTCGCGAACGAAGTACAGTAGCGATTCCAGCAGGTTCCACATCTTGCCGCGCGGGTTCTCGCCGGTCGCCATCTTGCGGCCGATCCAGATCATCGCGACGGCGACAATCGTGGCCGCGAGCGCCAGGAACACGTGAAACTTCGTGATTTGATAGCCCGCGATTGCGGGCAGGTGTATGCCGAGGTTCAGCGATTCAAAAATCTCGATGCCCGAGCCATCGATCACGTGATGAAACGGATCGATATCCAACGGCTTGCCAGCAGCGGCAGGTGCGGACATACTTCGCGTCACCCTTTCCCGACCGCCGACGCCGCACCAACCCAACCGGGCTTCGCTAAAACGAAGACCTCGGCAGTCAGTGTGGAGAGGTAGGCCGCTAGAACCCAGAACCAGAAAATCACGCCATCTGCATGAATCGTATCGAAACCGAGATACACCGCACAACCGCCCGCAATCGCCACGGTGAACCGCATGAGCATCCCGGCCAACATTCCAATCGCCGCCCGCTTCGGATGATCCTTCGCCATTCGGCGAATCAGCCACAGCGATAACGCCGCGACCGGCAGACACAACATCACGGCAATCGAGGCATTTCGCAAGTGTTTCGCGTCGTCGGTTGCCACCGACACACACCCGGCGATCGCGAGCAAAATCAGGCTCGGAGTCGCCAGCCACACCCATTCTTTGCGGGTCGTATTGGCTCTCACGGCTTCTTCGCCACAAATTTCATCAGGTGCCAAAACGCCGCAACTACGCCCAACGGTGCCAGGATCAGCGTCGCCCAAGGGATCGAGTGGATCGTACCGAGGGCAAAGTCAATCGCAACGCCCACCATCGCAAACCCGGAAATCTCCGACCCGAAAACGAGCAAGCCCATCTGCGGGGAGAGCGGTCGTGGTGGCGGTGTTTCACTCATATTTCATTCGATGATGAGTATTGTGCGAGGGCATGAAAGAACGTCAACGGCAGGTTGTGAAAATTTTCACAAGGAGTCGGCAATCTCCGTTTACCGCGACGCGCAGTTTCCGTTAAAGGACCGCCGAAAAGTGGTTTCGGCGTGATTGTATTCGATCGAAATCGGACGTAAGTCGTTGGTGTGTTAGGTTGATTCCGAAATTCGAGAGTGAGTTCGCGGAGGGGTGGGTGGTAAATGGCGAAACCACTTTCCTGCGACCCAAAGCCTCCGCATTGCGGCGAATCACGCGATGGCGTCTTTCCATTTCTTGACGCGCAGGGGGTCGATTTCGCCGTCGCGCAGGCCCGCCATGCAGACGGCTCCGCGGACGGCGTACCACGTCGGTTTCACGGCCTTTAACGCCTTCAGATTCTCGAACTTCAACGAGCCGCCGATGGCCACGGGGACGCCGCTCGCTTGTAGCGTCGTCACGAGTTCGGTGATCTCGTCCACATCGAGAAAGTTGAGCAGGTTCTTGCTGTCTTTCACGTAGGTGTCGAGCAAAAACGCTTTGAAACGGAACCGTTTCGCGAACTTCGCGACTTCATCGGGCGGCACCGATTTGGCGCGTTGCCAGTCGGCGTAAGCGACTGCGACCACTTCCGGACCGCGGCGCACTTGGCGACGCACATCGAGCAAATCTTCGCCCCAACCCGGCGTGTGCGTGTACCCGGCAAGCCCCCACTTGATGTAATCGAGCTTGAGTTGGAGGTGCCAGTGCGCTTCGGTGAGGATCGCAGGATGCCATTCGCCGAACGCGGCACTGACGGGCACCTGACCGGCCACGGCATCGACGACGGCGGCCACGACTTCGGCTTCGGCCATGCCGAGCGCGCCCTTCGAGGGTTCTTTAATATCGATGAGATCCGCACCGGCCGCGATGGCGACGAGCGCTTCCTCGGCGTTCCGAACGCTGATGAGTAACTGGTTGCTTCCGTGCTTCATGGCAAGGGTTCTTCGTATTCGGGAGGTCGAACGACGATCCGTGTTTGCGGCGTGGGCACGGGTCGTTCGACGGCCGCGATCGGGACAATCGAGAGCGGGAAAAAGAGCGTTTTCCCCGCGTAAGGTTGAAAGGGCACCGGTCGTGCGGCGTCGAACCGGAAGCCGTACATCTGCGGCGGTTGGAACCATTCGCGTGCGTTTAAGTGCAACTCGCAGTCGCGCGCGAACGGTTCCATCGCTGGGTACACTATGCAGTCTATCAGGTTGGCCACCCCTATCAGCCCCCCGATCCGGCTGGCGGTAACCATGAGGTCTGGGGTGTCGACGTGCGCCCATGCTTCCGGACGCGGGTCGGGCAGCTTGCTGGCGTGAATCCAGATCGGGCCGCGCCGCTGCGTGCTCCACGTGCGGACTTCGATCGTCTTGCGGCCCGCCACGATCAGCGCCGCCCACGGTTGCCGAATCGATAGCGCGTATGCGACATCCGCCATAGTTTGTGCATCCTTCCAGTTCTCGTCTGCGGGGAATTTTATTCCCATAACGAACGACGGGTGCGTTTTCCGCTCGCGCGGCGAAATTATCGGATGAGCGGAACGTGTGCGCTTTGCAAAACATCGGTTGTCGAACTAGATACCCGTAACGATTGTGACGGGCGACGATTCGCCAACGGTGTTTCTTGCAGCGTATTAAATTCGGACGCGCCTGATGCCTGCTCCCTTAGCCACCCACCAAGAACCGATACCGGGTTACCGGCTCATCGAGCGGCTCGGCCGTGGCGGGTTCGGCGAAGTGTGGAAGGTCGAAGCGCCGGGCGGGTTGATGAAGGCGATCAAGTTCGTCTTCGGCGACTTGAACGATTCCGACGACGAGAACATTCGCGCGGCAGAGCAAGAAAAAAAGGCGATGGAGCGGGTGAAGACGATTCGCCACCCGTACATTCTTTCGCTGGAACGCTACGACATCATCGACGGTCAGTTGATGATCGTGATGGAACTCGCGGACTGCAACTTGTGGGATCGCTTCCGCGAGTGCCGTGGACTGGGGATGGTCGGCGTGCCGCGCGAGGAACTTCTGCGCTACATGGAAGAAGCTGCCGAAGCGCTCGATTTGATGAACGACAAGTATCACATCCAGCACCTCGATGTGAAACCGCAGAACCTGTTCCTCGTTAGCAAGCACATCAAAGTCGCCGACTTCGGGTTGGCCAAAATGTTTGAAGGTTGCCGCGGAACGATCACCGGCGGCGTGACGCCGGTCTACGCAGGCCCGGAGACATTCGAAGGCTACGTCAGCCGGTTTACCGACCAGTACAGCCTCGCGATCGTGTTTCAGGAACTGCTAACGGGCACGCGGCCGTTTAACGGCAGCAACACGAAACAGTTGGTGATGCAGCATCTAAACGGTGTGCCGGACCTCGATGCGTTACCTGCGGCGGATCGTCCGCACATCGCGCGATCGTTGGCGAAGAAGCCCGACGAGCGTTGGCCGAGTTGTACGGAACTGATTCGCGCATTGCGTCATTCGACGGCGATCGACAAAGCGCCGACTCCGCCGCGTACGCCGATGCCCGCCGCACCGCGACCGACGGTCGCGGAACTCGGGGCGACGCGGAACCTCGCGGAACTCGGCAATCCGCGTCCGCGACCGGCGTTGTCGCAGGTCACGCCGAGCCGTGGCCCTGCGAGCCGCACGCCGCATCCGCACAATACAACGGGCCGCCTCGGTTCGACGCAACTGGTGACGCCGCAGGCCGCCAACGCCAACACGTTCCAGAACGGACCACCGCAGAATCTGACGATCACGCTGCAACGACCGATCGTCGTGCAGACGGCGAAGATGAACAGCCTCGGGCTGGCTCCTCCGGCGCGCGAAGAAAACGGCGTGATTTTGCCCGCACTGATCGTCGGTCTCGGCCACTCCGGGATGCTCGCGATTCGCGTGATGAAGCGGATGATCCGCGAGCGATTCGGCCCCGAACCGTTGCCTCACATTCGATTTCTCGCGATCGATACCGATCCCGAATCGGCGAGCCTGGCCGTCTCGGGGAAGTTTGCCGGCGACCCGCTGAGCGTGACGGAAATCGTCACCGCACGTTTGAACCGCTCCACTCATTACCTTCAACGCGATGGCATCCCGCCGGTCGAACAATGGCTGCCACCGGGCATCTTGTACAAGCTGCCGCGCGATCCCGCCGCGGCTTCTGGCGTACGCGCGTATGGCCGTCTCGCACTCGTCGATAATTACCGGATGATCTCGCAGCGCATCCGCAGCGAGATCGAAACGTTCCTTTCCGACGAGCCAATCGACAAAGCTACGTCGCGCACGGGCCTCGGCATGGCGAGCAATCGGGCGCGGGCTTACGTGATTGCGGGGACGGCAGGGGGCACCGGTGGCGGGATGTTCCTCGACCTGGCGTACATCATCAAAAACGAATTCCGACAGATCGGCTACGTGCGGCCGGAAACGGTCGGCGTGCTGATCGTGCCGCCAGCGGATCGCACCGTAGCCAAGGGGCAGGCCCTCGCGAACACGTTCGGTGCGCTGACGGAACTGCATCACTTCCATCAGGGGCGTTCGCGGTACACCGTTCGCTTCGATAACGCCGAGCCTTCGATTACCGATGGCGACGGCCCGTTCAGCCGTTGCGGCCTCGTCCAGAGCGGAAATCGAAACACGCCGACCGAGCAATCGAAGACGGCCGGGCTGATCGCTCGCACGCTGTACCTCGATTTGTTCACGACCACGGGCCGCACGATCGATTCGATTCGCAAGGAAGCGTTCGACCTGAACCGCGAAGGCGTCTCCGTCGTGCAATCGACGGGCGTTTACCGCATCAACTGGCCGCGAACCGAACTACTGTCGACCTCGACGCGGAGTTTCGCACAGCGTCTGATTCAGCGTTGGACGGCGAAAGATGCCTCCCACTTGCGCGAACCGATTCAAACGTGGCTCGACGACCAGTGGCAGAAGCGGAACCTCGAACTCGAAGTGGTGGTCGGTGGATTCGAGAAAGCGATCAAGGACGCGCTGCGCGAAGAACCGGAGCGCGTGTTTCAGGCGTTCGTCGACCCACTTCGGCAGCGGACGCCGGGTGCGGGGCGGTTCGATGCCGAGGCCGCCATTGCCGTGCTCGAACAAATTCTTAACGTCGTCGGCAAGCCCGAACACGAAAGCGACAAGGTCGGCACGCTGAAGGCCGTGCTCGACCGACGCGGCAAGACACTCGTGGCCGAGACGGAGGGACATCTTTCGGCGATGGCGGTTTCGTTCATCGAGCAACCGCAGTATCGCCTACCCGGTACCGAAGAAGTGCTTTCGCAGATTACCGAACGTCTGAAGCGAACCATCGACGGCTTGACGGGCGTGCGGACCGGTCTCGTTCGCGAAGTCTGGGACACGTACTCGCGAATCTTCCCCGTGATCGGTAACTTGTCAGGTGGCCTGGGCATGATCGGTACGCGGAAAGCGACCGTCACCAGTGAATTATTTGACTTGTTTCAGACGTACCCGGACAAACGTCTGAAGTTGCTAGTTCTCGATGCCACGCTCGCGATTTATCGTTCGCTGTTATCGTCGGTCCCAGAGTACACGCGCGAAGTCGGGATGTGTCGCGCACGCCTCGTGGAAATCTCGCAGTCGTTCACCCCTACCGAAAAGCCGATCCCGTTCCACTCCGGCCCCGGTCGGATGATCCTTCCGCAAGGCGTCGAAGGCGTCGATGGGGCCGCCGATCAATTCCTCGCGTCGTTGTCATCGAAGGAGATTCTCGACTTCGATAGCGGGTTGCAGCAAGAAATTGCGAAGCGGTTTCGCAGCCTCGTCAACGTGTGCGTGAAACCGGAGTACGCGCCGTCATTCGCGACGTTGCTCATGACGCAATCGCATGCCTTCCTCGATATGCGACTCGAACGATCCGACCCCGCTGCCGTGCTGTTCCGCAGCCGCGACGTGGGGCCAGGCACCGACAAAATGCTGATTCAAGCGTTTGAAGGTGCCGCACCGGACCTGACGAGCGTATCGGGAAAGCCGCAGATGGAGGCGACGATCCTCGCCTGCCCGCTCGGCCCGGACGGCGACCGCTTCCGCGATTTAGTCGAAGCGACGTTGCCGGGCATCGGGTTCATTCCTGCCGTACTCTCCGATGATATCGCATTCATCCGCGAGTATCCGCTGTTGCCGCTGAATGAAGTGCCGCAACTCGCCGGACATGCCCGCGAAGCGTACGCGGCGCAACTGGCGACAGAGAACTCGCCGCATACCCGAACCGATATTACCTGGCCGAGCGTCGGTACCCCGTAGTTCCGTATCCTTCCGTTGTCCCCCTGTTCGTGTTAGAGGCAGATCATGGCCGTTCGATTCGATGCCGATTGCGAGCCGGTGCCCGGCTATCGGCTCATCGGCCGAATCGGTAGCGGCGGCTTCGGCGAAGTCTGGAAGTGCGAAGCGCCCGGCGGCATCTTCAAAGCCGTCAAGATCATCCACGGCGACTTGCGCAGCAAGGACAACGACCTCGTACGCTACGCCGAACAGGAACTCAAATCGCTGAAGCGCGTCAAGTCCGTCCGCCATCCGTTCTTGCTGGCGCTAGATCGCTACGACATCATCGAAGGTCGGCTCTTGATCGTGATGGAACTCGCCGATTGCAACCTCTGGGAGCGTTTCCGCGAGTATCGTCTGAAAGGGCAACTCGGCATCCCGCGCGAAGAACTGCTCACGTACATGTCCGAGACGGCGGAAGTGCTCGACCTCATGAACGTCGAGCACGGCCTCATGCACCTGGACATCAAGCCGCAAAATATCTTCCTCCAGTACAACCACGTCAAAGTCGGCGACTTCGGCCAAGTCAAAGACCTCGAAGGCATGTTCGCGGAAGTCACCGGCGGCATCACGCCCGTGTACGCGGCCCCCGAAACCTTCGACGGCGTCGCAAGCCGGTATTGCGATCAATACAGCCTCGCCTGCGTCTATCAGGAACTGCTCACGGGCCAAAGGCCGTTCGACGGATCGAGTATGCAGCAGTTGCTCATGCAGCACCTGACCGCACCGCCGAACCTCGCGCCTTCGCCCCCCGGCGACCGCATCGCACTCCGGAAAGCCCTCGCCAAAAAGTCCGAAGAACGCTTCCCGAACTGCTTCGAGTTCGTGAAAGCCCTGCGGAATCCGCCCGATAGCGCGTCGATCGTCGTCGCCGAATCGGAGGTCGTGACCGCGTCCAGCGCGGATCGGCTATCCGAATTGCTCCTCGGCGGCTCGTCGCTCCATCCTGCGCGAACGAGCGACTCGAACGCCTACGCGACCACGCCCGGCTCGAAAGCGATGTCTGGGTCGGACTTCATGCGAACCGACACGCCGATGCCTCGGGCCATTCCCGTTGCGGAATCGGCACGCATCGCCCCGCCCGAACAAACGGGTGACGGGCCGATTCGCCCGACGCTGATTATCGGTTTGGGGCAGACGGGCTTGGAAGTGCTGCAACGGGTGCGAAAAGAAACCGCCCAACGCTACGGTTCCGCACAGCACACGCCGTGCCTCCGCACGCTGTTCATCGACACCGATCCGGATACGCTCGAAGCGGCGACCACCGAACGCCAAGGCGTATTGTCCGCGTTACGCCCCGAGGAAGTATTCGCTGCCAAGTTAAATCGACCCGCGTATTACATGAAGGCCCGCGCCAACGGGCGTTCCCTCGTCGAAGGCTGGTTCGATTCGCAACTGCTCCACCGTCTGCCGCGCACACCGGTGACGATGGGATTGCGTACCCTGGGCCGCCTCGCGTTCTGCGATCATCAACGCGCACTCTTACATCGGATTACCGAGGAACTTGAACTGGCAACGAGCGACGATGCGCTGGCCGAGACGCTCGCGAATACCAGCCTCGAACTGCACACGAACCGCCCCCACGTCTATCTCGTCGCCGGTTTAGCCGGTGGCACGGGCGGCGGGATGTTCCTCGATTTGGCCTACGCCGTCAGGGCGCGGCTCAAGCTGCTCGGCTATACGCCGCCAGAAATCACCGGCGTGTTTCTCGTGCCGCCGGACGATAACACCGACGCGCTCGACCCGCAGTGCCGTGCAAATACGTACGCTTCGCTGACGGAGTTGAACCACTACTCGCGGATGGGTGCGACGTTCCAGGCGGTCTACGACGACGGGGCCAGCGTGTACGAAACGGAACCGCCGTTCACCGACATCGTGATGCTACCCGCCCCGCCGCCATCGGTTTCGACGAACACACCGGCCGGTTCGCACACGCCGAGTACCCCGTTAAATACCCGCCGTGGCACGCCGACGGGCGCGACCTACCAGACGCGGTTAGCCCGCGATAGCGGCAGTAAACTGAAGCCCGGATCGCGAACGATGCCGAACCAAAATCGCCCCGAAATGGCGGTAAACCTCGATGCGTTCGACACCGCCGCCGGTTGGCTACGTTTGAAAATGCTCAGCCCGTTCGGGCGTGTGTCCGATGCATCGCGGCCCGTGGCGACCGTCGTCACGGCTGGCGTGGCCGTGCGCGCGATCGGGCTTTCCCGCTACGATTGGCCGCGATGGGAGATCGTCGATCGCACCGCCCGCGTACTCGGCGTCGTCGTCGTCGATCACTGGATTTCCCACGATTTCAGCCGGTCTCGCGAACAGATTCCCGTCTGGGTGCTAGAGACGATGGCGAGCGCACGGCTCACGGGCGATGCCCTGATGGCCGACCTCAACGCCGCCATCATCGAAGCCTCGGCGGAACCGATGGAGACCGCGTTGAACCGTGCCACGGAATTGCTTCAGCCGAAAGGCTGGCTGGCCCGCACGCCCGATGCGAACCGGATCCTTCATGCCGTCGACGAAGTCACTCGACTGATCGGGACGCCGGGCACGAACCGCACTCTGGTGCACATCGAAGATACGATCCGCAACCGTGCGAGCGAAATCGTTGCCAATGTCTTGCCGATACTGCACGACGCCGTTCACGCACTGGTCGACGATCCGAAGTTCCGACTGGCGGGCGCGGAAGAAGCGATCCAGCAGATTAACGCCTACTTCGTCGATCAGAAGACGCGCAGCGAGCAGAGCATTCACGAATCCGAACGGACGGCACGGGTGGGGTACGATCTCCTGATGGCGTACGTTCACCCACAACGTGGGTCGAAGAAAGCGAGTGCGGCCGAACTCGGCGACGCGCTCCACACGTACCCGATTGCCCACTACCGCGCGATCCTCAGTCGGCGAATCCATCGCGTGTTCGATCACCTGCGAACGGTGTTCGGCGAACTCGGGGCAGAGATCGCCGCGTGCCGCCAACGCATTCAATCGCTGCAAGTCGCCTTCGTGGCCGATATGGATCAGCCGACGCCCCCCATCGGGCCGCGGCAAGTCACGCCCGTCGGTTGCGCGACCGTCGATGAGGCTTCGCAGCAGTTCTTAAAAATCCTCAACGACGACGATTTGCACGAAGCGGAGCTTTGGATTCAGAACGGCATCGAACGCGATTTCGGCGGCCTCTATCAGGCCTGCTTAAATTCCGGCGACGGACCGACCGAAATCATGCGCGTGCTCCGCGAACAGTGTCGCTTATTCCTGAACGCCCGCCTTGGCGAGACCGACCTAACGGCGATGTTTGCCGCCAAGTTCGGGACGCACGCGAGTGTCGTGCGCGCGTTTGCCGACGCCTATCGCGATGCCGCGCCCGGCGTCGTCGGCAACGGCCCCTGGGCCAAACCGAGCCTCACCGTGCTCGGCACCCCAGCGGGCGAAGCGGGCGAATCGTTCCGCCAATGTGCCGACGAAGCGTTCCCCATCAACGACCGCACCGCCTTCGCCGACACCGCCGATGAAGTCGCAATCTACCGCGAATATCCGTACGTCCCGCTGAATACGCTCCCGCAGTTCGGTCACACTTGGGCCGCCGCCTACCGCACCGCCTGGGAAACCACCCAGTGTACGCCCCACATCCGCACCGACATCACCGAGTGGGCCGCTGTGGACGCCGATTGAGCAGTCAGCAGTCTATTTCTCACGCCCAAAGGTCGGCGGGGGCCACACCGAGCGCCGAAGCGAGTTTGAGCACCGTGTTCTTTTGCGGGCGACACGTGCGGTTGAGCATCATCGAGATCGCAGGCTGGCCGATACCGACCTTCTCGGCCAACTCGGATTGGGTCAGCCCTTTCGCGGCCATGAGTGTGCGAAGTCGTTCCGCGAACGTGCGTTCCTGGCGATCCATTTCCGCAACAATCGGCCCCGCTTCGGCGTCTTGCACCACCGCGATTTCCTCGGCTTCGACGAGATCGAGACCGGGCAAACCGGTGGCATCCGCATTCGGAAACAGAATCTCCGCCAGAAGCGCACACGTCGACTGTTCTTCGTGTTTGTCCAATTCGTCGGACGCCAGTTGTTCGAACAGTTCCAACGCCACCGAACGCAGTTCGTTATCGCACTCCATAAGGGCCAGTACGAGCGGCGAGGCCAGCTTGAACGACTGCGCCTGAAACTCCTGCGCGCGGGGAGACGTCATTTGTGTTGTGGTCATGTCAGAATCTCATTCAGCCACGACGGAATTGCTCGTGGGGTGGTAATGGTTAAGCGGCGTCGTAGAAACGCTGCTTCAATAGCAACCTTTGTCCTTTGAACCTCGTGATGTCGTTTTTCGTCCAATCGTTTCGCTTCTTGGGCAACGCTTCCAGTATCCAGATCACTCGCAACGGTCGGATATTATCCGCATGACATTTCCAACTACTCGGCGGGTCGAACAGGATAACGCGAATGTTCGATTGACCGCCAATCTCATCGTCTAAACGCAATTCATACACACCTTCGGAGGCCAGAGCCTTGATCTTCTCGTAGCTATGATCGAAAAGCATTCCCGATCCATGCAAATGGCGATCGTCCCAAAATCTCAATTTGAGACCCTGCCGACGTATTTCGAACCGATCGCCCGTTTTCGGCCAATACGACCGTATCGATTGCAAACCGTGTCTGGAAAACCGGACGAAATTACAACCGATAAGTGCCATAATAATTCCTGACGCAGATGACAAACAGAACTATGTGATACTTCTAGAACTCGACAGTCAGTTTATACCCGAAATATCACATTTGTCAACCTAAGAACGATAATTCTTGTGATAACCTCCGTTTTCGCGTTGGAGTGTTGCGGCTTGGCTTCCAACCAACAGAAGTTTGCCATAAACTGTTTTTGCCTGGCTGAAAGCTGATCGCTGACTGCTGAAAGCGTGACCGATGAACTACCAGGTCGCACTCGATACGTTCCACGGTCCGCTCGACTTGCTCTTGTACCTCGTCAAGCGCAACGAGGTGGACATTCACAACCTGTCGCTCGCGCGGCTGGCCGATCAATTCCTCGAATACCTCAGTGTCATTCAAACGCTCGACGTCGAACTGGCGGGCGACTTCCTCGTGCTGGCTGCCACGCTGATGGAGTGGAAGAGTCAATCGCTATTGCCCGTCGAACGAGTGGCCGAGGCCGCTGACGGCCCCGATCCGCGGCGACAGTTGGTGAAGCAACTGCTCGAGTATCGCAAGTATAAGGATGCGGCCGCTGCGCTGGAATTGCAGGCCGAAACGCACAGCACGCGGTTGCCGCGCCACCCGCTCACGACCGATGAACCGGCCCCCGTCGGCCCGACGCCGTTGCGGCCCGTCGAACTCTGGGACTTAGTCAGCGCCTTCGCACGCCTAATGCGCGAAACCAAGGCTGCCGACGAGAAAACGATTACCATCGACGACACGCCACAAGAGGTTTACGAGCGGCAAATCCTCGACAAAGTCCGCGCCGCAGGTCGAATCGCGTTCGCCGACCTCTTCACGCCGCCATACTTCCGCGCAAAGCTCATCGGCCTGTTTCTGGCCGTCCTCGAACTGATCAAACGCCGCGAACTCGAACTCGAACAGGCCGAGCCATTCGCCGAAATCTGGCTGATTTCGGTCTCGTCTAGCTGCGCCGCGTAGCAAAACCAGGAGCGATCTGCATATGCCCGAAATTCTTGCGTCGACCTTTGTGCTGGCTGTGAATGATCTCGACGCTTCCAAGGCGTTCTATCTGGAAAAGCTCGGCTTCGCGGAAGATTTCTGCGTTGACGGGTGGGCATTCCTAAGTCGCGGCGCTTGCAAACTGCGACTCGGCCATTGCCCGGATGCGGTGCCGATGTCGAAGGCGCAGGATCACTCGTGGTTCGCATACCTTCACGTCGAGGATGCGGCCGGCCTTTACGAAGAAACCGTCGAACGCGGTGTGGAAATTTGGCACGAACTCGCGGACAAGCCGTGGGGAATGCGCGAATTTGCCATCGTCACTCCCGACGGTCACCGGATCGTGTTTGGGGAACGATGGCCCGTTCCGCCAGGTGCAACGCATCATCTCTAATTGGGACGTCGCGGTTCTCATTCTATTTTTGCCGTTTGCACGCGCCGGGCGGGGTGGCGACAATCTATTGGTATGAAGAGCTTGCTCGCGTTTTTGCGATCGATCCCCTCGAACGAAACGGGGTCGGACTCCGCGCTTCTCAACCGGTTCCTCGATGGGACCGACGAGGGAGCGTTCGCGGAGTTGGTGCGTCGGCACGGCCCGCTAGTTTGGTCGGTTTGCCGTGCGGGTTTGCGGAATGTGTCCGATGCCGAGGATGCCTTCCAGACGGTGTTTATGGTGCTGTTGCGGCGCAGCCAACGTCTGCGAGATCGAGAAACCATTGGCCCGTGGCTCTATCGCGTGACGGTTTGGACGGTGCGAAATCTGAGCCGCAAGAATCATCGGCAGCAACTTCGCCGCGTCGAATTATTTGAAACCTTCGCGCCGCCGATACCGCAACGTGCGTTCGATGTCGACGATGCACTCGCCGACCTTCCCGAGAAGTACCGCACGCCGATTGTGCTGTGCCTGATGCAAGGTTGGTCGCGCAGCGAAGCTGCCACGATGCTCGGTTGCCCCGAAGGCACGCTGTCGTCGCTGTTGCATCGTGGCCTCGAAAAACTGCGCCAGCGCATGGCGGGCAAGGCTGCGCCCGCACTCGTTTTCAGCGGTCTGACACTACCGCCCGCCACGCTCATGGCTGCCACCGTACAGATGGCGATTCGCTTCCCGGAGGTCGTCGGCATCGCGCCGATCATCCTCACCACCACCAACGGAGTTTTGCGAATGTTCCCCACAATGAAATGGCTGGCCTGCGGCATACTCGCATTCGCCGGCACGACCATCGGCCTCGGTTTCGGCCTCGTGCCATCGTCCGAACCGCAAGCCATCGCACAAGACCCACCTAAACTGCCACCGGTAAAAGTGCCGCCGGCGCAACCCCCGATTCCCGTGCCGGTCGCCGGTGTCGAAGCCGCGCCGAAGCCGGCCGCGAAGCCCAAACTGCTCGCGACTTTTGCCGAAAACAAGGCGCAGGCGTGGTCGGTGGCGTTCTCGCCCGATGGCAAAACGGTGGCTTCCGGTGCGGGCGGTACGCTCGGCAACCCCGGCGAATTGAAGATTTGGGACGTGAAGACGCACAAGGAATTGTTTCTCGTCGAAACCGAGCGATCCGTACGCTGGGTGGCCTTTTCACCCGATGGGAAAACGATCGCCACCGCCGAGCACGACAACAACGCCTACCTGCGCGACGCCACAACCGGCAAGACGATCCGCGCCTTCAAGGGGCACACTTCGGGCATCGATACCGTTGCATTTTCGCCCGATGGCAAGACGCTGATTACTTCGAGTTGGGACAAAACCGCGAAGCTCTGGAATGTGGCAACCGGCGAAGAAATTCGCACGCTCGATGGGCACGCCGAGCAAGTGTACACCGTCGCATTCAGCCCGAAAGGGAAGCGTGTGGCTAGCGGTTGCAACGATGGAACGATCAAGGTTTGGGATGCCGCCACCGGCAAAGAGACAGCAACGCTGACCGGGCACAAAGGCGTCGTTCACTCGATTGCATTCGGAGCGAAAGAAAAGATGATCGCCTCGGTCGGCTGGGACAAAACCGTGCGAATCTGGAACGCGAAGAAAGGCACCGAAGTCGCCGTGCTCGAAGGCCACACCGTCCCCGTTCTGGGCGTCGCGTTCTCCGCAGACGGCACGATGCTCGCTTCGGTGAGTGGACGTTGGGGCGACGGCAATTACGCACCTGGCCCCGGCGAGATCATCTTCTGGGACGTCAAAACCCGCAAGGAAATCGCACGGATCAGCGGCCACGACGACCGCATTTTCGCAGTGAACTTCTCGCCCGACGGCAAGACGTTAGCCACCGCCAGTTGGGATAAAACGATCAAACTCTGGGACATCGCCGCACTGCGAACCGCGAAGTGAGTCGCGGTATTCAGTCGGGCATCCCGTTACGGCCGCGGCGATGGCCACCCGGTGAAATTCGCGGCGACTTCGCATGATCTTACCCCATGATTTCCCGGATGACGTGCCCGTCGGGAACGAGCATCTGCGGGCGACCGGTTCGGTCGGTCAGCGTCGTGTTGAGGTCGTAACCCAACAGATGATAGACCGTTGCCAGCACGTCTTTCGGGGAAATCGGCGAATCGACGACGGTGCCACCGATGCTATCGGTCTTGCCGACGGTCTTACCGCGTGCCACGCCACCACCCGCGAAGAATGCGGAGTAGGCTTGCGACCAGTGATCGCGCCCGCCGCCTTTCGCGCTCGAAATCTTCGGCGTACGCCCGTGTTCGCTGAGCACGATCACCAACGTATCGTCGAGCATTCCGCGATCGTGCAAATCCTGAATCAGCCCCGCGTAGCCTTTGTCGAAGCCCGGCATCAGTTCGTTCTTCATGCGCGGGTAATGTTCCCAGTGCGTATCCCATCCCGAACCGGCGAGGCCGAATTCGTCCCAGAACACGGTGGCGAACCGCGAACCGGCTTCGACGAGCCGCCGGGCGGCGAGGCACGATTGGCCGAACAGCGTGTGGCCGTACGAATCGCGGATCGCTGGAGATTCTTTGCGAACATCGAGCGCCTGCCGGACTTTCTGGTTGCCGATCATCGAATACGCGGTGTCGCGGAACGGGTCGGGCGCGTTGAAACGGTCGCGGGCACGCTGCGAATCGTCGAACTGTTCGAGCAGCGTTTTGCGGCCGTTCAGGCGATCGACGGTAATGTCTGCGGGAAGTTGCGTCGCATCGCCGAGCGTGAAGTGCGCATCGGTCGCGATGCCGACATATGGCTCGTCGAACATTATCGTGTCTTCGCGCAACGTCTTGGCAATCTGGCGGTTCGCCTTGCCGTTGAACTGCGTGAAGTGCGGGTTGTGCCCGTTCCCCAAGAACGCGGCATACGGCCCGGCGCGATGCACTTCGCCCGTGCGTTGACTGCTGAACGGCCAGGGTAGCGCGATGTTGTCCGGCACGGACTTTCGCGGCTTGTTGCCGCGTTTTTGCTCTTCGAGATACGACACGACCGAGCCGATGAACGGCCAGTGTTTCGGGTCGTGCGGGCTGAGTTCCATCTGCGTGTCGATGTCGATCACCGACGATGTGGCATACGCGACGCCGTGGATCGGGTGCTTGTGCGTCAGCGAGCGCACGACGGTGACTTTGTCCATCACCTTGGCGACGTTCGGCAGCAGTTCGCACACTGCCAGGCCGGGTACCGACGACGAAATCGAACCGAGTTCGCCGCGAATCTCGACGGGGGCGTTCGGCTTCTGGTCGGCGAGTTCGATCTGGCTCGGCGAGCCGTAAAGGAACAGCAAAATGCACGATTTTGCTGTTCCGAACGTCGCATCTTTCGATGGCGTGCGGTTCTGTTCGGCACGAAGCTGGTCGGCCAGCGACAACCCGAACAAACTGAGGCCACCGGCGCACAACATGTCGCGACGAGTGAAGCCATTACAGAGGCGTTTCGGCGAGCCGAGAACCCGGAGCATAGCTGCTCTCCGGAAAGTATGAGGGTGAAAACGACCGTCGGCGGGAAGGCACCTGAAAGTATCATGCCGTAACGGAGCGTTCGTTGCAACAGAAAAGTCGCTGCAAATCAAAATTCTTTCCCGCACTGGCCCAAGTTACTTAACGCGGCGAACGCTCGTCGTTCAAACAAAACGTCTCGCTGCGTTCCCACGGCTGGCCGCCGCCCCTGTCGTGCGACAGGGGCCTCCGTTCGTTGGCCAACAGACCGCTTCTGCTCGGATTTAACGTTGGAAATATCTCGATCTCATCGGGGCGAACCGGCTTTTCGGGAACTCTCGGTACCTCGACTATAAGTTCGGCTTCGACAATTGCAGGCACATCGCATGGCGGTGTCTCGATCGTCGGAACGAAAGGCGATGTTTCTGGTGGTTCGACATACGGTTCCGGAAGATTTTTCGCTGCCAGTGCGGCTGCTTCTTCGGCAGCGAGCTTTTCCTCCGCTTCTTCTAACAAAAGTAGCTTATGATAATATTCGCCACCTAGAGATTCGAACGGATTGTCACCTTTGTCG
>JAYWCL010000283.1:0-7445 GCA_043780595.1 Limnoglobus sp. | reverse complement strand
CAAGTCGAGGGAGCCGAACGCGTGCATCCGCATCGGCAACTCGTGGGAAGCTACGAGGGATTCCCAGCCTAACCCACGCCGGAAACGCGGTTACACCCTATGCGCACATCGTAGTCGTCTTCCTCGTTCACAGCGTCCTGTAGCAGCTTATAGAAGCCTGATTGGATAACCTCCAATCCAAACGCCTCGCGAGTTAAAACACCGACGTTTTCCCCAAACGTGTTTATTTCGGGCCGATCAGCATTAAGCACAGCGCCGTTCCGCCTAAGTTTCCAGACGCATTGCTCAGGCACTTCCTGCAGGATTACAGGCGAGTGAGTCGCTATGATTGCCACTCCGTTTCTATCCATCAGCAGGTCGGACAGGCACCTTACGAAAGCGGAGAGGAGAGGTGGGTGTAGATGCGACTCCGGCTCATCCATTAGGATCAATGTTTTCTCTTCTACCGTCTCAACAAGCCGCGTGATTGTCAGCAAGACAATTTTGTGTCCTGTACTCAACTTTGCGAACAGCTCAGAAGCCTGACCAACCAGCACCTTTCCTAATTCATCTTCGAGCGCCACCTCATCCCAATCGATGTCTGCGTCGGCAAGAGCGGCAACTTCCGCCTCCTTAAATATTGGATCGGCTTCGAGCGCTTCAAGTGCTCGTCGCCACCGTGTACCCTTAGAGCTAGTTACGCAGTCCTTCACACTCAACGCGAACTCATTCGTAAGCATATCCAGCGTCTTCGGGCCGCCCTTTGACTTGCCCGTGGTGCCGCTCACAGTTCGCTTTAGTCCGACATAAGAGTACCGCATTCCCTCGGATTTTTCACGACGGTCCGGCAGGGGGTCGAACGGGTCGAATGCGCTGAATGTCACCGACACCAAATTTACGAAAGGCCCGCCAGCGGAATCTTCCTCTTCGGAAGTAAACTGCCCGGTGTATCTCGTTTTGCTTCCTTCCTCTACCAGAGCACGGGTCATCAGATTCAAAAGGTGAGTTTTCCCCACCCCGTTTCGGCCAATCAAGACGTGGATGTTAGATGGAGGAAATGACTTAGGCTTGACTTCGAAGTCCAAAACTAACGCCTGCCCCGCCCCTTCGGGAGGCTTGGGCGAAGTGTATTTGAACTTGTATTTCGAGAGACGTGCCATACCCTGCGCCAAACGCCGATACTGTCCCACTAGTGCGACTCTACGAACAGACCGCATTAGTGATTCTGTAGTCACGGACTCCTTATCCGCGAGGTCCAACAGTTCTTCGTCTGCTGCAACGTCCCTTAACCCTTGGACAACTCGCCTTCGCGTTTTATCGCCCAACACCGATAGCTTTTCGTAGTACTCCACCTCCTGTCCCACCGAAAAAAAACGTTTCGCTTAGTTCGTCAAATCCAGTTGGAATTGACGGCCTTGGAGTTGCTTCCGTCATCCCGAACTCACCAATCTTCACGTCACCGACGCGGTGCATGGTCCCTTGCTTATCAAAAATAATGAGCAAGTATTGCGTTCTGAACTTCCCCCAGTCATTCCAATTGTCAGTGATTAAAAACGCGCAGTCCTCCACATTTTTAGGCGGCTTAGCTCCGACAGGCAAAACACTGAAATAATGCATTATGTTTATCTTCCAGTCTCAGTACGGCCCCAGGAATCGCTTGACGTTAAAGTGAATCATGTGCGTCGGCGATTTTGTTATCCAAGCCTCTGTCTCCCAAGCGATCGAGTCAAGGTAGCTGACCATCGCTCTGCGTGTGAGGAATGCTGTCACGAACACTAGTTTACTGTTGAACCGGTGAACAGCCGCCACCATTCGTCTAGCTAGATTGACTACCGTTTCATCGTCGACCGTCACGTGCGAGTCAAATCCCTCTCCGTTTGAAATATCGAAATGAAGATAGGCTTTGCAGTGAATTACCCGATCACCTGGCACTTCGGGCAATAGTGCGAGGATCGCCCGGCGATGCGGAGGACTTCGATCGGCGTTTCGCAGCGGAGACACGGTTGGCCGGTACGGCCGTAGGCGGCGAATTCGTTCTGGAAGGTGCCCTTCAAACCCGAGCCGCCGATGTAGTCGCGGATCGTCGAGCCACGGCCGTCGATCGCTTTGATGAGTACCGTTTCGACGGCGACGCGCAGCCGTTCGCACTGCTTCGCCGTGAGGTCGTTCGCCCGCGCGTTCGGGTGCAATCGGGCCGCGAATAGCGCTTCGTCGGCATAGATATTACCCACACCCGCGACGAGCGATTGATCGAGTAGCGCCGCCTTCAACGTTCGTGCGGTGCCGGACAGTTTCTTTTGAAAATACTTGGGGTCGACGGCGAACGGTTCCGGCCCGAGTCGTGCATCGAGAAACGTATCGAGTTCGGCACGCACCATAAAAAGATCGATCGAACCGAAGCGGCGCACGTCGCGGAACCGCAGTTCATCGGGCTTGCCACTCAGGCCGAAACGCAGGTGCGTGTGATCGGGCAACGGCTCGATCGCAGCGTTGACGGTGAACTGCCCCGTCATGCCGAGGTGTACGAGTAGCCACGGCCCGTCGTTGAAATTCAGGGTGATCCACTTGCCGCGCCGCTCGATCGACGCGACGGTCCGGCCGATCAGTTTCGCGTCCCAAGTGGCATTCCATTTCCGGCGCAGCGACAATTCCCCCGCGCTCGCGGTTTGGAAAGTCCGCCCGATAAGGAGGGGCCGCAAATCGCGGACGACGGTCTCGACCTCCGGCAGTTCGGGCATACCTGGCACTCGGGAATATCAATGGGGAAACAGTGCTGATATACTGCGGAATTGTTCGCGAGTAACGGCGAGGTGCAGATTCATGTCCAAACCGTTCGACACGATACTGAAGCCACTCCTCGACAACTACGCCGCCGACTGGGTGCAATGGCTCGGGCCGCGACTGAATTTGCCGCCCGGTCCCATCGTCGCAATCGACCCGCAACTGGCGACGATTCAACCGATGGCGGACAAAGTCTTCCGGTTGCCAGACGGCGCGGGCCTGTTGCACATCGAGTGTCAGTCGAGTTGGGATGGCGAACTTTCCGAGCGAATGCTCGTCTACAATGTGTTGTTGGAGTCGAACTACGGCGAGCCGGTCGAATCGGTGGCGATCCTCCTTCGACCGGAAGCGAATGCGCGAACGGCCACCGGCCTACTGACCCGGATGCGGCGGAATGGCGAGGTCAAACTCCAGTTCGCGTACGACGTGGTTCGGATCTGGGAGCAGGCCGCCGACGAGTTGATTTCGGGTGCAATCGGTACTGCCCCGCTCGGCTTGCTGACGAACGATGCGAGGAATCGCTTGCCCGCGTTGGTGCAGGAACTCTCCCGCCGCGCGGAAACCGAACTCGCCGATGTCGAGAAGCAGAACGAGCTTCTGATTGGGAGTTTTATTTTGCTCGGGCTACGGTATGATAGAAGCGAAATCGAGCCTTTATTTGTGGGGGTCCAGCACATGCGAGAATCATCGACGTACCAAGGGATCTTTCAAGATGGCGAAGCGCGAGGTGTAGCGCAAGGCGAAGCGCGGGGTACGATTTGCGAGCTGCGACTGAACATCATCACGCTCCTCGAACAGAAGTTTGGAAGCGTGCCACCGGAATTGGAAATGCGGGTCCAACAATCCGAAGATATGACTCGACTTCGCGCCGCGTTTCGGAAGGCGATCGCCATCGGCGCGATCGACCAATTCGAACTGTGATGAATCGAACGGCTTTATAATTTCGTCCACTATTTTGCGACATGGATATGACACTCACGACAACGTTAGCCACTCCCGTTTCCGCTGTTCCCGACCGTCGCGGGCGGTTTGGCGACTATGGCGGGCGGTACGTTCCCGAGACGCTGATGTTCGCGCTCGAACAACTGACCGATGCGTACGACGATGCGCGTCGCGATCCGCTGTTTGAAACGGAATTCCACCGCATTTTGAACGAATATGTGGGTCGGCCATCGCGGCTGTACTTCGCCGAACGACTGACGCAAGAAGCGGGCGGCGCTCGCATTTTCCTGAAGCGCGAAGACCTCAACCACACCGGCGCGCACAAGATCAACAACGCGATCGGGCAGGCACTTTTAACGAAGCGAATGGGCAAGAAACGCATCATCGCCGAGACCGGTGCGGGCCAGCACGGCGTCGCATCGGCAACGGCGGCGGCGCTGCTCGGGATGTCGTGCCGCGTTTATATGGGCACCGAGGATATTCGCCGTCAGGAACTGAACGTCTTCCGCATGAAGGCGATGGGCGCGGAAGTGTTCCCCGTCGAAAGTGGTAGCCGAACGCTCCGCGATGCCGTCAACGAGGCGATGCGCGAATGGATGTCGTCGGTCGAAAGCACGCATTACATCATCGGCAGCGCGATTGGGCCGCACCCGTTTCCGATGATGGTTCGCGATTTCCAATCGGTGATCGGTCGCGAGACGCGCCAGCAGTGCCTCGAACAGATCGGGCATTTACCCGATGCAATCGTTGCGTGCGTCGGTGGTGGCTCGAATGCGGCTGGCATGTTTTACCCGTTCGTCGACGATGAAAATGTCGAAATCGTCGGCGTCGAAGCGGGTGGCCGCAGCGCGAAGCCCGGCAATCACGCCGCGACGTTAAACTACGGCCAGCCGGGCGTCCTGCACGGCACGTTCACGTACGTTCTGCAAGACGACGACGGCCAAACCTCCGACGTTCACAGCGTCTCCGCCGGGCTGGATTACCCCGCCGTCGGCCCCGAACATAGTTTCTGGAAAGACAACAATCGCGTGCGGTACTGCAACGTCACCGACGACGAAGCGATCGAAGCGTTCTACCTGTGCAGCCGCCTCGAAGGGATTCTGCCCGCACTCGAAACCGCACACGCCATCGTCGAAACGATGCGAATGGCCGCCGACCGCGACGCCGACGAAGCGATCGTGCTCTGCTTCAGCGGCCGCGGCGACAAAGACTGCGCCGAAGTCGCCCGCATCATGGAAGCGCGGGGGCGATAATCGAAGTATGATGATCGCGAACGGTTTGATACGGAGAGTGCCATGTCGAGCGAATTATTAGCAGCCCCACGACCGTCCCAAGACGTCGATCCGTTCCACATTGGAACGCGATATCTGAAGTGCATTGACGCGAATGGAAAACCGGACGTTACGCTCGTGCCTCTGTCTGAGGAGGACTTCCTCCATCCCCAGGAAGAGGACCGCTTCATGCTCACGAACGCGCACTCCGTTGCGGTCTGGTATCTGCGTCAATCGATTCTGCAAGCCTGTCGTACGCGGCCATCGATTCGCGTGTTCTCCGACCATCGCATCGATTGGCAGCATCCCGATATTGCCCCACACGGGCCGGATGTCGTGGTCTTCGACCGCTTCACCGTCGAATGGGACGAGCTTCGAGGGACGCTACCCGTCGCCGATTTGGGAATCGAAGTCGTGGCAGTATTCGAAGTGACATCGGAAAGTACGCGGCACATCGACTTCGACAAGAAGTTCGTCGAATATGCTGCGGTCGGCATCCCGTATTACATCGTGGTCGATGTCGCGGAGCCGAACGGCAACCCGAACGTGCGCGGCTACCGACTCGATGGCGTTCGTTACAAACCGATGCGACGCGACGCGGAACTCGGCTTCATGGTGCCGAGCTTGAAAATGTGGTTCCGCTGGGCTAACGACGCACTCGTTGCGGCCAACGAAGATGGCCAAGATATCCCCGACACGTTGGGACTGGTCGAAAGTCTCGACGAAGAGAAAGTGAAATCGGAAGCGTTCAGGCAACAATCGGAAGCGTTCCAGCAACTGATGGTCACCGAACGCAACCGGGCGGATGCCGAGCGGACGCGAGCGGATGCTGAGCAAACGAGTGCGGTTACCGAACGCAATCGCGCCAACGAGGCCGAAAGGCGCGCCGAGGAACTCGCGGCGGAGTTGCACCGGTTGCGCGGCAACACCGCGAAGTGAGCGATTCCTTTCGAGAGCAAATGATTTCGCGGCGCGACGGCGTACAACAATCCTCATGATGCCATCCGTTTACGCTTCGCTGGCGGCACTCGCCGGGGCTTGCATTGCACTTCAGGCGACTGCGAATGCGCGGTTCCGCCAGAACCTCGACAGCCCTGCCTATGCCGCGTTCTTTTCGATCTGCGGCACGATCATTACAGCCAGCTTGCTGATGCTCGCGATTCGGCCCCCTGCGCCGAGCGGTGCGGCGATCCGCCAGACCGAATGGTGGAACTGGATCGGCGGGCCGCTCGGCACGCTGATCGTTCTGGCGGGTGCGACGCTGACGCGCGAACTCGGCGCGGCGGCGTTCATCGCACTCGTCGTCGGCGGGCAACTCCTCTGCGCGATGCTCCTCGATCACTTCTCGCTATTAGGCCTGAAAGAACAGCCGATCACGCCGGGCCGCATCGTCGGTGCGGTCTTGGTGGTAGCCGGTGTGGTCTGCATCAAGTATCTGTGAGTGTGCGCCGTTCCCGCAATCAGGTAGCGTTATGAATCCGATCGATACTCTGTTCCAGACGTTGCGAGCCACGAACCGGAAGGCGTTCATGCCGTTCCTGACGGCGGGCGACCCCGACCTCGCGTTCACGCAAGAGGCACTGACGGCGATGGCCGCCAGTGGCGCGTCGCTCATCGAAATCGGCTTCCCGTTCTCGGACCCGATTGCCGATGGCCCCGTCATTCAGGCGTCGTACACTCGCGCGCTGAACGCCAAGATCAAACTCGCCGACATTTTCGCGATGCTGAAAGCCACGACTTCGCAGCCCGGCTGGAACACGCCGTTGGTGGCAATGGTGTCGTACACGCTCATTTACAAGCTTGGCGCGGCAAAATTCATCGCGACGGCGCAGGCTTCGGGCATCAGCGGCGCGGTGGTGCCCGACATGCCCGTAGAGGAAGCCGAGGAACTCGCGAAGCTCGCCGCCGCCGCGAACTTCGGCTTCATTTTGCTCGTTACGCCGACGACGACGCCAACGCGGATGGAAACGATCGTCAAAGCCTGTCGCGGGTTCGTTTACGTCGTCAGCATCGTGGGAATCACCGGCGAGCGGAACCAGTTGCCGGTGGCCGTGAAAGACATGGTCGCCCGCTTGCGGACGCTGACCGACCTGCCGCTCTGCGTCGGCTTCGGCGTGAGCAAACCCGAACACGTACGCGACTTGCGCGACCTCGTCGATGGCGTGATCGTCGGCACCGCACTCGTCCGCAAGCTCGAAGCCGCCAACACCCCCGCCGGTCGCCTCGCCACGCTCGAAGCACTTCGCACAACCTGCGCCAGCCTTTCCGCGGCACTAATAATCGACGTAACTCACAATTGAGAAAGCTCCAAAACCGGTTTTTCGGGTTTTTGAGGCCCCAAAACGCCACTTTTTGATCGCAATTCGCCGATCCATTCTGAGGGGTTTTGCGGTATCCTGTCATCCTGTCGTGGTTTGCGTCGAGGTTCTCGATTACACATCAGCCGAAACGACTGGTCGAAAATCGACCGAA
>JAYWCL010000282.1:0-35402 GCA_043780595.1 Limnoglobus sp. | reverse complement strand
GCTGACTGCGACCGTCACCGTGAAGGTATCGGTCGCAGTCAGCCCGCCGGCATCGGTGACGAACAGCGTGATCGTCGTCGTGCCGACCGACAGCGCGTTGACCGTCACGCTCCGATTCGCCCCGTTGCCGTTGATCGTGATGCTGCCATTCGCCACGACGGCGGCGTTCGACGACGTCGCGGTGACGGCCAGCAATGCGGGTGTGGTTTCCGCATCGCCGACGGTGAACGCCAGCGGCCCGACCGTGGCTCCGTTTGTGGTTTGATTGGTCACATCCGAGATGGTGGGCGGCGTATTCGGTGGCGGCGGTGGCGGCGGTGGTGGCGGTGGTGGAGGCGGTGGTGGTGGCGGTGGCGGTGGCGGCGGTGGTGGTGGTGGTGGCGGTGGCGGCAGAATCGGGTCGATCGTGAGGTTGTACGCTTGGCTGCCAGTCCCGAGAGCGGGGCTGGTCGCGGTCACGGTGAAACTCGCGGTCAAGGCCGCCGTTGGAGTGCCGGTCAGTGCCCCTGCACTGCTCAGTGACAGCCCGGCGGGCAGGCTCCCGGCGGTGACGGCGAAGGTGAACGGGCCGGCCGGACCGGACGCGGTGATCGTCTGGCTGTACGTCGTCCCGACCCGACCGTTCGGGAGCGAGGCCGGGGCCACGACCACCGGGGCCGGGGCGGGTTGCACCTCGACCGCCCCGATGTCCACCGTTCCCGCCGAGATCCGTGCGAACCCGGCCCCCCGCTGATCGGTCGCCAGGCCGGCGGCCGCGGCGTTGCTCCCCTGATCGATCGCGGGGCTGCCCGGGTTCGGGGCCATCGTCTGCGTGAACCCGCCGTTGTTTAGCAGAGAGCCGAGGTTCGGGTTGGCGACCGTGAACGGGGTGCCCGAGACGGTCCCAAAGGCGTTCAGCACCGCGACCGACACGATGTTCGGCCCCGAGGCGTTCAGGGTCGCGGTTCCGTTAAATTGGTAGTTGACTACGACCGATCCGGTGCCGGTGTTAGAGAAGATGCTATTGGCAATCGTGACAATGGCGGTCTGGGTGGCGGTGGCGGTCCCGACGTCGACGGAAGCGCTGAACAGCGCCGCGCCGTTGGGCGTGGTGGTGGCCCCCCCGGTCCCGGCCGCGACGGTGTTGCCGGCGATGGTGACGTTGGTCAGGTTCAGGTCGCCGTTCAGGTTGAACACCCCGCCCCCGTACCCGCTCCCGTTCTGGGCGTTGCCCGAGGCGTTCCCGCCCCGGGCGATGTTCGCGGTGAGGGTGCTGTTGGTGAGGGTGACGGTCCCGCCCTGGTTAAACACCGCCCCGCCCAGCCCCGACCCGCCGCCGCCGGTGCCTACGCCATTGCCGTTTCCACCCGCACCGCCGAAGCCGCCGGGTCCGCCGGGTCCGCCGCCGCCCCCGACGGAGCCGTAGCGGAAGCCGCCGCCGCCGCCGAAGCCGCCATCGCCGGCAATGCCGGCCCCAGTGCCGTAGCCGCCGCCGCCGCCGAAGCCGCCGTTGCCGCCATCGCCATTACTGCCGTCGCCGCCGAGGCTGCCGCCCCCGCCGCCGCCGAAGCCGCCAGGGCTGCCGTCACCGCCGGGGGCGTTGCCGCTATAGCCAGTGCCGCCGTTCGGCATGCCGCCATTGAAACCGACCCCCGGTCCGCCGAGGCCGCCGCCGCCGATGGTGCCGCCGGTGTTCGCCCCGCCGACCGCCTGGTTCCCGGTCAAGGTGCTGTTGAGGATGGTGAGCGATCCCTGGTTGTAGACGGCCCCGCCCAGCCCGGCAGCCCCGCCTCCGCCCGCGCCGGCCCCGCCCTGAGCCAGCCCGTTGCTCAACGTCAGGTTCCGCAGCGACAGGTTCCCGGCGGTCGTTACCTGAAACAGCCGGAAGGCCATCGCCCCGGTCCGGGTGATCGTCTCGCCCGTCCCCTGGATGGTGATCGGACTGGTGATGAGGAACGCCGACGGCCCGGCGGGCTGGGGCACGGCCGTGGTGCTGGCCGGCAGGTTGATGAACGTCGAGAGGTTGATCGTGCCTCCGACCGCGGCACCGGCGAACACGATGGTGTCAGCGTCTGTGACGGCGTCGGCCAAGTTGATCGCATCCCGCAGGCTACCGATCCCGGCATCGGCGAGGCTATTGACCGTGAACGTCGCCGGCACGTCGCGGCTTTCCAGGAGTTCGACGCCAAGAAACAGTTTGCGTTTCGATTGCCGAGTCTGCGGAAGAGAGTAACGCATGGTGAACCTCGTCGATGGGAGAGGCAAGAAATGGGCACCACATGCGATCACGATACGCGGATGTACGTCGATGTTCAAGAAGATGTTGGTTTCGAGTTTCACCCACACGAATGCGCAAAGTCAAAAAATCGCAGACGATCCGACGTAAGTCGACTTTTGCGACGTGCGCAGAGTGACGCAAAAGTGTCGCGAAATGACGCAAAAGTGTCGCGAAATGACATAGAAAAGGCGCATTCGGTCGCAAAAGGGTCGCATTCGGTCGCGAAACGACCGGTAGTTTCGGCTGATGTGTAATCGAGAGCCTCGACACAAATCACGACAGGATGACAGGATACCGCAAAAACCCTCGAAACCGATCGGCGATTTGCGATCGAAAAGTGGCTTTTTGGGACGCGAAAATGCCAAAAACACGGTTTTGGAGCTTCCGCAATTGTGACTTACGTCGATTCGGACTGGCGAATGCGGTATCTTAGACGTGTATCGCGACTCCCATAACTCCGTGATACCCATGTACGCTGTTACGAATCCGACCTCTCCCAAAGGCTAAGGATACGAAATTCAGTGGTCTTTTTCGGCAAACTGCGACCGGGATTTGAACGATGCCCGATTATCCAAAGACAAATCGTTGAGCACACGCAACCGCGTCTGACGACGTCAGACGCCAGCCGTGGCGTTGACCACATTCGGATTGTCCTCTGCGACCAAGAGAAGTGGGTGATTGCAAAGCACGAGCGTATCTCCGGGGCGGACGCGGGTCGGTCCGGCGATCTTCTTGCCATTCAAAATCGTGCCGTTTTTGGAAGCGATGTCGTGAACTTCGATGTTGCCATTCGTGTGAATGATGAGCGCGCAATGGCGGCGCGAGACGTGTTCGTCTTTGATGACGACGCTATTATCGGGGAGCCGACCAATGCTGTTGACGCCTACGAGGAGCGGGAAAAACTGATCGCCGTCCTTGAGCCAAAGGTGCGCTGCGCCACCCGGCATCAACGGCGGGGCATCGCGTGTCACGCCCGCAAGATCGACGTCTTGCGGCGGCAACGCGCCCATCAGCGTACGACCGCCACACGCCCCTTCGAGTTGGAGCCGCGCTCGCCGGTAGGCTTCTCGGCGAGGCATATCGCCGAGATGGATGCTATTCAGCTGAGCGTCGCTCATGGCGACCTCGCTGGTTAGGGGAATAGAGGGAGAGGTATTCGCACAGTATCATACCTCAAAAGCGTAGGCGATTTACCGCCTTCAACAGAATCGTATGCGCGTCGATACCCGAATGATAGGAAAAATCAACCGCGATATTCCATTTGCGCGGGATATACGGCGTTGAACGTGACACAATAGGAGCGAGGCATGAAAGCGGAAGTGGTGTCGATCGGCAGCGAGATGACGAGCGGGCAAAACCTCGACACGAACGGGCAGTGGCTCAGTTTGCAGCTTGCGGGCATGGGCATTCCGGTTGGCTTCCACACGACGCTCTCCGACGATCTCGCGGACAACATCGCGGGCTTTCGCTTCGCACTGGCACGTGCGGATCTCGTACTCATCACCGGCGGGTTGGGGCCGACGCAAGACGATCTCACGCGCGAAGCGCTCGCGGCGATGGCGGGCGTCGCACTCGTCGAAGATGCGACTTCGCTACTCCAGATTCGCGAGATGTTCGAGAAACGCGGTCGCGTGATGCCCGAACGCAATCGCGTACAGGCGCTCTTCCCGTTGGGCGCGGAACCGATCTTCAACGCCTGCGGGACGGCACCCGGCGTTTGGCTGAAACTCGGCACCAAGGTGATCGTCGCAATGCCCGGCGTGCCTTCGGAAATGCTTCGCATGTTCGACGAACGAGTGAAACCGAAACTCCTACTAAATGGCTTTAGAGGGGATCGCGTGTTCGTGCAACGGAAGATCAACAGCTTCGGCGCAGGCGAATCGACCGTCGAGGAAAAGCTAATGGACCTCACGCGGCGTGGGCACGTTCCCGAGGTCGGCATCACGGTCAGCGATGCCGTCATCTCGTTGCGGATTCTCGCGCACGGCGAAAGTATGGCTGCGGTGCAGGCACAAATCGCACCCGTCGAAGCGACGATCCGCGAGCGATTGGGCGATATGATCTTCGGTGTCGAGAACGAGGAAATTCAGGATGTGGTGATTTCGATGTTGAAGGCACGCGGGCAAACCGTGGCGACGGCGGAGAGCCTGACGGCGGGGCTGGTGGCGAACCGCCTGGCACAGGTTCCCGGCGCGAGCCAGTGCCTGCTCGGCGGCGTGATCGCCTACACGAACGCGGTGAAGATTCGCGAACTGGGCGTACCGGCTGCGACCATTGCCGAACACACCGCCGTGAGCGAACCGGTGGTGAAAGCGATGGCCGAAGGCGTGCGGGCGAAGTTCGGCAGCGATTACGGCATCGCCACCACCGGCTACGCCGGGCCGGACGGCGACCCCGTAGGCAAAGTGTTCGTCGCGGTGGCGAGCGAGAACGGCACCGTCGCGCAGGAATTCACGTGGGGTGGCACGCGGCTCGAAATCCAGAGCCGCACGGCGAAGCTCGCACTCAATCGCCTGCGACTGGAATTGCTGAGGGAATAACCCGGCAACGCCCTGTTACCCGCCGCAGCCATGATTGGGGTGCGGTCCGCCCATGGTACTACCGGGAGGAACCGGATGAACTCAGTGGATCGTAAGCGTGCGTCGTCTGGGGCCGAATCGGACTTGAACCACTTTCCCTATTTTCTCAATTGGAGCAAAGTCTGGGGGCCGGACGGTCGATATTACCGACACAACCGCTACTCGCTCGAGTGGGTCTCTTGCGGTCGGTCATGGGGATGGGATATGAACCTCGCCGCACTACTATTGCTCGGAACTGGACTTGCGGTCGGTCAAGCGCCCGTTCCCACGAACGATTATCAGGCGATGCGGACGCGATCGATGAAGCTCGATCTCGCGGGCATCGAACCGGCCGATCAGGCGAAAATCGCACGTATCGAACTGCTCGTTTCGAGCGACATGGGCCAAACGTGGACGGTCTGGGAGAGCGTCAAACCCGATCAGCTATTCTTGCCGTTTGTCACCAAAGAAGACGGTGCGTATTGGGTGACGAATATGACGGTCTTCAAAAATGGCTCGCGCGATCCCGAAGACCCCACGAAGATCGACCGCACGCAGATTCAGAAACTCCTCATCGATACGACACTGCCCGTTCTGAAAATCCGCACCGCACAGCGTGCGGGCGACGATGTCACGCTCGATTGGAGCGTCGAAGATCGCAACCCGAACGATGCGAAAACAAAAGTCGAGTGGAAGCCCACCACAGCAGCGGATTCGGCGTGGAAAGCGGTGATAGTTTCCAGTGCCGACAAGCGATCCGCACGGTTTAACCCGAATGCCAACGATGCGATTGTCGTTCGCATTTCGGTCGAAGATCTCGCGGGAAATGTCGCAGCGCAAACGAAAGAGATTGCCGGCATCAGCACGAGCAGTTTCACGCCGCCGACCGTACCGGCATTAACCCAGCCACTTCCAAACACGAGTCTCGACACGGGCGGCATCCTCACGCCCCAAATTTTGCCGCAAGTCGCGCCGCTGAGTTTCCCAATGGGGCCGAGTGCGCCGGTGATCGACCTCACGAGTGGCACGAAGCCGATCGCGACACCGACGATTACGCCGCCGCCCGCACCGATGGTGCCCATCGCGAGCGGTGCCGGAATCGTGCAGCCGGCGGCCGCGACCCCTGCCGTACCAACGATGGCATTCGAGGCGGTGAAACCCGAACTGCCGAAGGCACAGATCGTGAATTTCCTGCGATTCGAGTTGCCGTACCAACTCGATGCGGGGCCATCGGGCGTGTCGCGAATCGATCTGTATCTGACGCGCGACGATGGGAAATCGTGGTCGAAGTGGAGCCAACACGACGGCAAAGAATCGCCGCTTCGCGTGGCACTCGATACCCGCGTGAACCCGCAACCCGAAGGAACCTACGGCTTCCGCATGGTGCCCATCAGCGGGGCGGGCCTGAGCGAAAGCCTGCCGATCGAGGGTTCGGTGCCTGATTTTCGCGTACAAGTCGATGTGACGCCACCGATGATTAAGATCTTTCAACCCGAAGCGGAACCGAACCAGCGCGACACGCTGTTGCTGAAATGGTCGGTTACCGACAAAAATTTGGCGAAGGATGCGGTCGTGCTCGTGGAATGGAGCGAAGGCGCAACGGGGCCGTGGAAAGTGATCGGCGGCAACGAGAGCATCGTGCCCGTGGCGGCCGGCCTCGGTAGCGATGTCTCGTTGCGAGTCCCGAACACCGGCAGTTACGCCTGGAAGTTGCCAGCAAACTTACCGAGCGCGAAAGTGTATCTGAAAATGACCGCGTGGGATGCTGCCGGGAACAAGAGCGAAGTCTCGACGCCAGCGCCGGTGCTCGTCGATTTGGTCAAACCCCGCGCGCGGATTCAGGGCATCATGCAACCGACCATTGGGAAACAGTGAGGCACGGCGTATCGCATAATAACGCGATTTCTCGCGTGTTCACGCCCCGCTTCGCGGGGCAAACCCGTTGCCTCTAATTCCCGCCGGGCTTGATCGGCGAGGGGCTGGCCATTGGCGTGGGGACTTTTGCCGTTGGCGTGGGTACGGCGGGTACGATTGGCACGGGGACGGCCTTCGACGGTTCGGCGGCGACGGTCGTGGGGGTGCGGGCTTTCTTCCAGGCGACCACGTCGGTTTGGACCACTTTCACCGCTTCGGTAATTTGCGTGTCGATGCCCTTGGCCCAGTCGTTGGGGTGAATTTCCACGGGCACGTCGGGGCGTACGCCTTCGCGTTCCATGTTGATGTTTTTGCCGATGGTCCAGACCCCCGTTCGCGGGATGCGGAAGTCTGTGCCATCGATGAGGCGGATCGAGGTCGTGCCGATCACGTGGCCGCCGGTCGCCTGCCCGACGACCTTGCCGAGGCCGAGCGTACGGAAGGCGTGGGGGAAGATTTCCGCGTCGCTGTACGAGCGATTATTAATGAGCACCGTCAGCGGTTTCGCCCACTTGCGGTCGAAGCTGCGGAGGACCATCCCCTCGCCGCCGTGCCGCTGCACGAATCGCGTATGTTCCTTGCCCGTTAGGTAATTGAGCACCTGATCGTGCGTGAAGCCGCCACCGTTGTAACGTACGTCGAGGACGATGGCGTCTTTGTCGAAGTTGTCCGAGTAGAGGGCCCGCACGAAGGTTTCGAGGCCCGCATCGTCCATGCCCGGAATGTGGATGTAGCCGACCTTGCCGCCGCTGTCTTTCGACACTTGTGCCGCGTTGCGATCGACCCAGCGATCGTACATCAGTTGCGAAATGCGGCGGCGATCCGTCGCTTGCACTTCGACGCGCCGTTTCGCTTTCGGGTCGGCGGGGTTTGAGGTCACATCGAGTAGTACCGTCTCGTTGGTTTTGTTGTTCAGAAGCTGGCTGACGTTCACTTTGTCGGTGATTTCCGTGCGGTCAATGGCGAGTACGATGTCGCCCGCCTTGAGGTTGATCCCGCGTTTGTCGGCAGGTCCGCGCTTCAATACTTCGGCGATCTTGAGGCCGGTGCCCTTGTAGGTTTCATCGAAGATTACGCCGAGGTCGGCGGTCGGTTCTTCGGGCACCGAGAGCTTGCCCGAGATGCCGAGGTGCGAGGCGTTGAGTTCGCCGAGCATCAGGCTGACGAGCGAGTATAAATCTTCTCGCTGTGCGATGTGCGGGACGATCTGCATGTACTTGTCGCGGACCTGGTTCCAGTTCGCGCCGTGATATTTTTCGTCGTAGAAGTTGTTGCTGAGCGCCCGCCAACTTTGGGCGAACATCTCGGCGTATTCTTCGTCGCGCTGGATCGTGAACTTCGCGCTGAACGGGATCCGCGTCGGTTCGGACGAAGCACCGGGGAAGATCGAACCTAGTCCGCCACTACTCGAACGTGCGGCACGGAGTTCGCCCGACCCATTCAAGAAATAAATCAAGCCCGCGGATCGCTTGGCCCACTTGATGCCGCGCGGCGACTGGTTGCCCGTCGTGATGCGATTGACCGAACGGCCGTCGCTGCTCGCCACCCAGAGGTCGTCGCCGTTGGACGACGAACGAAACGCGACCGAATTGCCGTCTGTGGAGATCGCACCGCCATCAGCCGGGATCGCCGCCACCCGTTCGACCCGCAAGTGAATGTCTTCCCAGTCGATGTCGACCGACTTGCCCGGCGAGCCGCCATCGGCCGACGGCTTTTGCAACGACAGCACGTGCATCGAGTACGTGCCTCGTCGCTGGCTGACGAACGCGATTTTGCCGCCGGTGTTGCTCCACGTCACATCGCCGTTGAAGGTCGAGTAGCGCGAGACGTTCTTCGCGGGTGCGCTGCCATCGCTCGGCACGATGTAAATTTCGCTCGCAAACGAGCCATCTTGCCGCGCGTAGACGATGTACTTGCCATCGGGCGACCAGTCGTAATCCATCACTTGCAAATCGGAAATAATCGCTTTGACATCGGTGCCATCGGGCTTCATCGACCAGAGTTTGCCTGCCCGCAGGAATGTGATCAGGTCGCCCTTCGGCGAAAACATCGCATCCGTCGGCTCATCGGGCGAGTTCGTCAATCGCGTCACTTTGAACTTATGCGCTTTGACGATTTCCGGATGTTCGGTGTCATCGGCATCGAGCAAGTAAAGCTCTTCGACCCCCGAGCGATCCGAGGTGAACATCACCCGCTTGCCATCGGGCGACCACGACGGCGAATGATCGTAGGTAGGGCTGTCGGTGAGGCGTGTAGACTTGCCACCGGCGGGAACTTTCGTCAGGAACAGTTCGCCGTGGATGACGATCACTGCGTGCGCTTCGTCGGGCGAAAGTGCGAACTCGGTGGCATCGCGGGTGTACGTCGTCGTTCGTTCGGTGTTCGATTTATCGTCGGCGTGAACCTCGATTGCGAGCTTACGGGATTGCCCAGACTTCGCGTTCGTCACCCACAGATCGGCCCCGCATTCGTACACGATCCACTCGCCGTTGCCGCTCATGCGTGCCCGCCGCACGAATTCGTCTTGATGGTTCGTCAGTGGCTTCGCAGCACCGACCGCAGGGTTCGTTGCCGCCACATCGACATCTTGCACGACGATGTTTGCCGCACCCGACTTCTGCCCGACATCGCTGACGTAATACATCTTCTTGCCATCGGGCGACCACATCGGCGTTGTGTCCTGGCCGTCGTAGGCGGTGAACTTGCGCGGGTTGGTACCGTCAGCGTTGCTAAGCCAAATGTCGTCGTTCGACGACCCGCGATAGCCCTTGCGGTACCACAGCCCCGGCCCGCGCACGAATGCGAGGTGCGCGCCGCTCGGCGAGTAATACGCTTCCTTGCCTTCGAAGGTGTTCAGCCGCGTTTCCTTGCCGCCCGCCACGGGCACGGTGTAAACGTCTTGCCCGCCAGGGTAGCCCGTCGTTCGCGTGGAGGTGAAGACGATGTTCTTGCCATCGGGCGTCCAGCCGTTGACGATGTCCATGCCGGAATCGAACGTGAGCCTTTTCGGTTTGCCGCCTCGAATCGACACGACGAAGACATCGTAGCCGCCGTGGCGATTCGATGAGAACGCGATCTGCCGACCGTCGGGGCTGATCGCGGGGAAGTAATCGTGGGCTTCGTGCATCGTCACCGGTCGGGCCACGCCGCCGATTGCTTCGACCGTCCAGATGTCGCCGAGGTAACTGAACGCGACGAGCTTCCCATCCGGGGAAATATCGGGCGTCCGACCGAAGCGGATCGGCTCTTGCGCCGAAGCCATCGTAACGGACGCGAACAACGCGAAGCCAAACAGGCAACGTGCGAACATGAGGTAAGGATCCTTCTTCAGTTGCGAACGAGGTAAAGTGCCGGATGCGGACGCGGTTCTTCATTATACCGCCACGCTTTCATCCGTTAATCTTTACCCAGTTTAACGCTCTTCCGCGCGAAATGCAAAACGCCAACCCGCGAAGTCGCCGAGTTTCCCACGTGTCGACCCGGCTTTAACGGACGAAACGGTCACATCATCGTAGCGGAAGTCGTGAGACTTCCGACGGACGGCAATTGATGAGAACGCCGTGATACTTCGCGAAATGGAGCGGGACAGAATCGCCAGATGTGCGTTACTATACTTGCTACGGACACACACACGCGAATTGAGGCCCTTGCCATGCGACTGCAAAAACTCTGGAAGTGCCTCGCCGCCGCGAGCCTCGCGGCACTCACCGTGGCAATCTGTGCCGAACCGTCTTCGGGCCAATTCCCCAGCGGTGGAGATCGCGGCAGTCGCGGTGATCGTGGCGGCTTCCAGCCCGGTGGCGGTGGCCCACCCGGTGGTAGCCGAGGGGGTTTCACGGCCGATAGTAGTTTCGATCGCCTCGTCCAGTCGTATGGTGGCACCGGCGATGCCGTGGACTATTCGCGGATTCCGCCCGAAACCCGCGAACGAACCAACGGTTTTGCGATGCGGTTCGGTGGCGAGCCGATGCCAGTATCGGGGATCATTACCCGCGCGCAGTATTCGGAACAATTTAACGCCCGAATGGAAACGATGCGGGCGAAAATGGGCCAACCCGGCGGTGGTGCTCCAGGAGCACCGCCCGTCGTGAGTTTCACCGCGCCGGCCGCTCCACCGGCTCCGCCCGGTATGCCTGTCGCACCCCAAGCGGAAATGACCGACGAACAACTTCAGATGGCGATGCGGCAACTCGACCGCGATGGCGATAGTCGCATCAGCCTTCAAGAAGCATCGCAGTCGAGTCGAATGAGCCGCGCCTTCCAGACCTACGACAAAAACGCCGACGGCTTCATCGATCTGGCCGAGTTTAGAGGATACATGATCGATCGAATGGGCAATCGGGTTCCAAGTGGCGACAACAACGGTCAGCCACAGCCATACGGTCAACAACCTTACGGTCAGCAACCGTATGGCCAACCGAACGCCAGTTACGGTACCGCCCCACCAGCCACCGAAGAACAACGGCCCGTGGTGCTGCGTTACGGAAAAATGCCAAAGGAACTGCCGTCGTGGTTCAACGATCTCGATACCGACAAAGACGGCCAAGTTGGCATGTACGAATGGCGATTCGATAGCCGCGTGGTTTCCGAGTTCATGGCGATGGACCTGAACAGCGACGGCCTACTGACGGCCGAGGAATACTTACGCTTCAAGAACCCGGTGAGTAACAACGCCACCAGTTCAGAATCGCGAACGATCAGCACGAGTAGCAGTAATCCGTTCAATCGCAACAACACCGGGCCGAGTCGCAGTGCGAGCACCTCGGAAGAAAGCAGCGACAAAAAAGACAAGAAAGATCGCAAAGACGAAAACCGAGAAAAGAAGGGTAAGGATCGCGGAACCGAAAGTGGCAGCAACCCATTCCGCCGTTAAACGATTCCGGATTTGCCGCGACGCGCAGGCTTTGCGGAGCAGATCGTGTGACGTCACCCTTCGGTCGGAACGATCACCGCCGCGAGGGGAACCCAACCGACCGCGCCGCCGGGGATTTCGACTTGCATCCAGCCACCGCGCCGGGCCAGTTCTTGCACTTCTGCACCGCGCGGCAGCATTTCCACCACTCTCGCCGGGTACGTGTGGCCGTTGCCTTCTCGCAAGATCGTCTCGCGGATGACGACGACCGGGAGCGGTTCAACATCCGTACGGATGCGTGCAAAAAGTATCGCCGCTGCGGTGAAACCGATGGCACCCACCGCGATGAAGAGTAGCGCCCAACGGTGTCGGACCGTACACCATTTCGCAAAACCAAACGCGGCGACGAGTGCGAACCCCAACGCGAGAACGAAGGTATCGAGCGGGGCCACGCGGTGCCGCAATGTATCGGTCGCGTTCGGTCGCAACCGGTTCTTGGGGTCGAGTGGTTCCGGGTAGTTCACTGCATCGCGAACGAGCCGCAGGTCGGTTTGCAGTTCGAGATCGTACGGGGCGAGTCGCAAGCCATCGTGAAATGCAACCACAGCCATCGGCAGATTTCCGCTCAGGAAATGCGCCCGTGCCCGCGCCAATGCGATACCCGGCGTGGCACCGTTTCGCCATTGTGCATCGAGGTCGCGCGCCGCTTCCGCGTATCGCCCATTCGCAAATGACATCGCCGTGTCACTCGGCGAAACCAGGCCGAACATGGCAACGAGCATCATCGCGTTCAAACCGGTTCCTCCCAGTTCAAAATGATGTTTTGCGCCGTTGTAACGAGTCGTGCGGCATCGTCGGTTCGCAAGCCGAAACGAGCTTCATCGCAAGCCCGAAACAGTTTCACCGCATTCGCAATTTTCGCTTCGGGAACCATCGTGGTGCGCAACTCGCGCTCGATGTCCATCGGCACCGTACCCAGGTTGTGGAAATCGTGGCGATTCGCGAGGAAATCGCGCAGATGCTCCGCAACGAGTGCCGCCGGTTCGGGTGCGCGTTCGGCGCGGGCTAAGCCATCGAGCGCCAGTCGCACCGCGCGGTTCCGGCGCAAGTTCGCCAGCCGCACGCCATCGGGGTTCCGCACCCGCCAGAGCCGCACCCAACCGGTGGTGAGTATCGCAATCGCCGCAAATGCACCGAGCCACGCCAATGCGCTGGGGCCGCTACTGAAGGAAGATCGCTCCTCCATCCCACTCGGCCACACCAAGAATCGCTCCGGTGCGGCGGGCCGTGGCACTGGCGGTGACACCGGTATGACAGCCTCGCGTACCGTGACCGAAATCGCGATGGCGTACTTCGTGCTAATTTCACGGCCTTCGGGTGCGTTCGGGTGAAAGTAGTCGAAGCGCAATCCGGGAATCTCAATCTCGCCACTCCGCCGGGGTCGCAGACGATAGCGAAAGTTCGCTACCGCATTCGGCATCTCGTCGGGCACATCGACGATCTCGCGGAAGCGTTCGGCGAACGCGGGGATGCTGCGTAAGTTCGGCCTGCGGATACGTTGCGGGTTCTGCGCGTTCGCCACAGTCAGCGCGAGTGACAACTCGCCGTCAGCGGCGATTTCCTTCGGCGAGGCGCTCCACGTTACGGTTAGATTGCCGGTGCTGATCGCGTTGTAGAAATGCTCGCGGTTCTGGAAAATCGCCGGGGCATCGTTCGTATCGGGTTCATCCTGTGCCGATGCGGTCGATGATAACAGCACGAATAATAGGAACATACGCTTACCAATCGCGCACATTCGGCCGCTCCGGTCCGGCCCGCATCTGGGCGTTCTGCTTGCGTTCGCGGATCAATCGTTCGCGGATTTGCTCCAGGTGCAAGTGCGTATCTTCGGGGGACATCGGCTGCGCGTCGTCGCTATCCACCAGCACGGGCAGCGTGCCGTTGCCGGGGTTCTGCTGGTTCGACGCCTTCGGCTTTACATCGCCGGTTTGCGGCGCGGTACTCGCGTTCGGCTTCACACTCGGGTTGGCGTTCGTCTGCGTCGTCGTGGTCGTTTCGGTTGCGGTTTGCGTCTCGCGCGGCATCGGTTGCGGCTCGCTTTCGGGTGGCTCTTCGTGCTCGTTCGGCGTCGGCGGCGTCGGTCGCTTCGCCCGTGCGATATTCCAAAGTATCTTTGCCAATTCGAGGTTGTGCTGCGCGTCCGCGCGGAAGGTTTCATCGGTCGGGTGGCTATCGAGCGCCGCTTCAAAACATGCGATGGCCGCCCGCAGTCCGGCGACATCGTTCCCACGATGCAACAGGCAAACGCCCCGATCGAACGTGGCACGCAGTCGGCGTGCCGCGGGCGCTTCGCGGTCTTCGAGTACGCGCAAGTACCCGAGTTCGGCCTCGCGAAAATCTCGCTTCGCAAAAGCAATCGTCGCCCGGTTGAACGCGACTAATCCGGGGTCGGTCGTGCGTTCGGCGGCAATCCGGTAATGCCGCTCGGCCAGTTCCAGGTTCCCCGCTCGCAAGGCATCGTTTCCCACGCGCACGCGATCCACCTGCGACCCCGGCCCAGCTGAGATCAGCAGCGGAAGAACGACGATGAGTAAGACGCGGTACATGGTTCAGTCCCGATTCCGACGACGGGGGCGATCTCGCGGATCGTCTTCGTCGTCATCCTCGTCATCCTCGTCTTCGTCGCGATGGCGTCGCGATGGGGATTTCCGGCTGGCACCTTTGACGATGCGCTTCTGGCCGGGCATTTTGAAGTTGTACATCCCGCCCCACACGAGCACGCCGAGAACCGCGATCAAAGCCACGATCGCCAGCACGATCTGCATACTTCGACCTTCCTCGACCACGATCAATTCGTTCGCGGGGGCAACGTGTACCGCCACAACGGGTGTGGCTACAATGGGCGTCGCAACGATCGGCGCGAAGTCGTTGAATTTCGCAGGCTGCGGGGCCGTGGGGCGCGACGGCGTGGGCTTCGGGGTCGGTGCGACAACTGGTGGAACGTACGCTGGTTTCGCGGGTGCCGGGACGGGTTCTGCGGGCGGAATCGCGGTGAGGTTGAGTAATTCGTCTTTCGCGGTCCAGCCGCGTTTCTCGAACGCTTCGTCGAGGAACGCCACCTCGGACACACTGCAATCGCAGCGCGACCAACCGTCGGCACGCAGCGACCGGAACGATACTTGTGCGTGGACTTTCGACCGAGCATCGAGTTTCATCGCGTCCAGAATCTTGTTCCCGAAGTCCCACTTCACGTAGAAGTTCGGCGAGCGAACTGGGCTCCCGAAGCGATCCGTCACTTGAAGTTGTTTCACTTTGGTGTCTTCGGTACCGACGCGAATCGTCTGATCGACCACGCCGGTGATAATCATCGCAAACGTGTAGTCTTTGCCGATCGTTTCGTTGGCTTTCGTACGAAATTCCCGATAACGATTGATTTCGTTGATTCGCTCGGAACCCATGCCTCGAATCATCGGCGGCGGTTCGACGGTCGATGCCGAGTCTCGTTTGTAGGTTGCCAGGATGTCACCCTTGAGTCCCAATAAGTTCACTTCATCGACGACGCAGATGCCCCACGTTTGCGACGCGACGCTCGGTTTCACCGTTCCCCGGATCCGCACGGCCAGCATCGGCTCGTTGGGAAGGGACTTCATTTTTTCGACGAGCGAGGCATCGATCGTGAAGTCGATCCCGTGCGACCAGAAGTGATCGCGGTTGCGATACTGGAGCGAAGGCCCATCGCCGAACCCCGCGACTTTCACGCCAGGCGTGAGTATCTCGACGGTGACTTCCGTGCCTCTCAGTTTCACGAAATCGCGGCACAGATCGTCGAGATCGATCTGGCCTTTGGGCGTCGGTCCGATCCGCGTGGCAATCGGTGCGAGTGGCTGGCCGTTGGGGCCGATCAGCCCGGCGTGGCCTTTGTCGATGCCGGTCGGCTTCGGGGCCGTCGGGTTTTTCGGGTTCATCTTCGGCAGCACTTTCGGAGCGACCGGCGGTTCCGAAGTGATGCGATCCGCATGGGTTCGATGGGTGGTTCCGTCCGTTTCGGTCCACGTGATCTGATACCACAGAAACTCCGTCGTGGGGCTACGCAAGATCGAGACGACATCGAAGACCTGTTCGCCCGTTCGCTCGACATCGACGGCGAGTGCGTTCGGTAATTTGGAGACGTTCTCCGGCTGTTTGTCGTCGGTAGCCGGTGCGTAATGTGCCGAGATCGTGCGGATTTTGCCGTAAGGGTCCGAAAACTTCGTGCCGAACTCGATGTTCATCATCGGCTTGAAACCGAGCCACGCATGATTCCCACCATAGATCATTTGCGTTTGCAGAATCGCGCGAACGAGGCGGGGCGGGATTGCTAACCCGATGCCGGCCGCGCGGACGGTTTTGACGGCCACGCCGACGAGTTTGCCGTCTTGCGTGATGACGGGGCCTCCGCTGTTTCCAGGGTTCAGTGCGCCGTTCAACTGAACCATCATCACGTTGCCTTTATCGTCGGAGCGATTGCTCGACACGCTCGCCAACCCGATCGAGATTTCCGGGTTCTTCGTCCCGGCAGCCAATGCGTCGCCGAACGGGAACCCACACACGTACACCTGCGTCGTTTCGGGGACTTTGTCTAACCCGTCGAGCGCCAGTGGTTCGGGGATCGCCTTCGTCGCTTTCACTTTCAATACCGCCAGATCGTCGTTCTCGTTTTGAATGAGAAGTTCGGCCGTGGCGACCCATTCCTCCTTCTCGCCACTGTTGAAAACGACTTCGATTTTCGTTTTGATCGAAGCGAAACGGCGCTGTTGTAACAGTTCTTCGGGCGGCTGGACCACGTGTTGATTCGTGACGATCAAGCCGTAATCCTTCGCGGAATGCACCACGAAACCGGACCCGCTGGCCATCAGGTCGCCGTGAGTCACCTTGATGTAAACCGTCGCGGCTTTGATCTTCTGGAGTTGCGCCGCCGGAAGTTGTCCCCATGCCGGGGATTGCCAACCGAGCAACGCAACTAGCAATAGCCAACCGAGTGACGGGCGGGTCATGGCGGACTCGTTGTGGTATCCACGCAAAGGAAAGTTAGGCAATCATAAACGATCTGTCACGTCGCAGCAACTGTTTTGGTACCGTTGCAGTGTATCATATCGATCCGAAACCGATTTATGCTCGTTTCCACCAGGCGAGCGCGAAGAAGGCGGCGCTGGCGATCAGGAAGCCGGCGGCGCGGTCTTGGCGTTGCGGCAGGCGGTCGTCTTCCACGTCTTTTGTCGGGTTCGGTTCGATGTAGACGCGGAACCAGTTGCCGAGTGAAATTGGCTCTTGCCGGGCGGGGTAGTACGTGCCTTTGGCGTCGTCGGCGATTGCTTTTGCCGTCGATTCGTGCAATTTCGTTTGCACTGGCGTCGGGATGCCATCTGCACTTGCGGCTTCGAGGAGTTCGCCGTTCGTTCGCAGTAATGGCGACTCGCGGGCCGGGTCGCCGATGCCGATGACGTGTACGGGGATGCCCATTTTACGGGCCGCGTTCGTGCCGAGCGCCCACTCGCGGTCGTCGGCAGGGTCGTCGGCATCGGTGAGTAACACGATGTCCTGATAGCCGGGAAAGCGCGGGTCGTGCGCCTCGGTGGCGGCGGCGAGCGCGGCCCCGATCCGCGTGCCGGAGATCGCATCGTCGGTGGGGCGAATCTCGGCGGGCGGGGCGCGAGCATCGAGTTCTTCGAGCCGCATATTGAGGTGGTCGTAATCGGTCGTGAGCGGCACGATGAGCTTCGGGCGTGCGGCGAACAGCACGATCCCCACGCGGTGCCCGCCCTTCTTTCGCAGCGTTGCGATCAGGTCTTTCGCGCCCGCCACGGCGGCCTCCCAACGCGGCACCGGCTTCGGACCCGTTACGTCGTCCGCCCACATGCTTCGGCTAAAATCGAGCACCAACACCAAGTCGCGGCCGACCGCCACGCCCTGATTGTCGCCGATGCCCCAACGCGGCCCGGCCATGCCAATCGTTAGGCACAGCCACGCGAACGCCATCGCCACGATGCCCCAGAAACGCCGCGGATTCGGTACGGTTTGGAGTGTGGCCACGGTGGCCGGTTTGCCGAGCGCCGACACCCGCCGCCGGTGTCGCCACGCCGCAAACCACGAAAGAAGTGCGAGCACCACGGGCACGAGCGACAGCCAGAACAGCGACGGCCTGGCAAATCGCACGCCCTTCAGAAAGTCCTTCCCGTCGGCGAAGAAGGCTTGAAAACCAGACGGGAAATCCATCGGTACGCCTTATCGCGGATAGATCCGCCCGAAGTACGGCACCACGCCCGAATAGCGCGGGTCGCCCACATCGAAGTTCGGCTGCGCGCCGGGGTTGCCGAGCGTGCCGTTGCTGATGGACGTACCCGCTGGCACCACGGCTGTCAGCCCGGTGACAGTGATTGTCGCGATACCGCTAGGCTGATCGAAACCTTGTGGTTCGCCAGGATCGACAGTACCGTTAGCGTCCGAATCGAATCCTAGTCTCGTGACAACCACCGTTTGCGTATTCGCGCCCGTACCCACTTTCAGAGTCGTACCGATCTGGACTTCGCCGACCCGTCCTTCGTAGCTGATCAAAATCTTCCCGCCGTTGATCCCGTTCGCTCGAAACTGTACGGCTTGCGATCCCGGTGGCACGGCTGGATTGCCGGTTGCCGTCTCGCTCATCCACAAGTCGGAGACTTGCGTGGGCGCACCGGCTATTGGGTTTGCAGCAGTCCCGAGCATCGAGCGATCCACAACCGCAAAGAACTTCGCTCGCATGTCGCCGGGAATTTCGTCGAAGACTTCCTTGCCGAGCACGACGGGGTTAGTCGGGCTGATCGTCCCAGTGTTTCGTACTTCAAAGTAACCGACGGTCATCACGACCATGTAAGTATCGGTGGTAGTCGTGATGTTGTTCTGCATCTTGCGAAGCATCTCGGCCTTCTGGTACGGGTGCGTACCTACGCCGCCGAAGATAGCCGGCGTACCGGGGGGCATTCCACTGCGAAGGATCGTATCGCCAAGTCCCGTCGAGCGGTTTGCAGTATCGAGAGGCATCAAGCCACCGGGGACGAATGCCGCAACACCGAGCGATTTGAAAGGGCGGTCCAATTGGTCTCGGTTATCACCGGCCAGTTCGTCGTACTCATCGAATGTCTTTGAAACGTCTGGGAAGTTCTTGGTTCTAGTGGCTGCGCTACTGGCCGTCGTGAATAGATTCGTCCAGATTGTGTCGATGTCCGCGCTGGTGAAGCCGTTAGACCCTTGCGGATCGAGAAGAGATTGCAGCACTCGCTTATCCCAAATCGCATTCACGTTGATCTTGCCTGGCGTTCGCCCGCCATTCGCCACGCCGTTCATCCACGTCTTCACGTTGAGGAGTTCGAGCGCACGATAGAGGGGCACAGTCGCCGACGTCCATTGGGCGACGTGCTGATGGTAAACTGGTGCGCCAGTGTTGCCGGTCGTAAACTTGTAGGTCAGTTCGTGTGGCTTAACACCCGGAACATGTAGCAATTCCATCTGGTTAATAAGCGGGCGATCCATGTGAGTCAACCACTCGGCGGGTACCGTAAAGTTACTGTTATGATTGAAGAAGCTCGATAGTGGGTTTGATGGACCATTCAATCCTGCTGGCATCGCGGGTTGACCCGCTTGTAACGCTTCGAAAGTATTCGCTGGAATCAGAGTGTCGCGATGACCATAGTACGGTGTTTGACGGCCCAGCGATGCACGTGTGTTTGTTGCTGTCGGTTCACCGGCTGGACGCATACCTTTTTTCTCGCCTACACGAATACCGTCACGTGCTGCAACATCGTGGAAAACATCTACTGTGATGTATGGGTTATAGATGGGGTTAATCGCAGTCGGGGTATCGTTGAATGCGATGTAGGGATTCGCCAGGCGGCGAAGAACTACAGCATGATTCGCAAGGTTAGCAACGGTAGCCGCGATATCTGCGTGTTTCACTTTCGTTACCGTATATTCCAATGCATTCGGAACACCCGCAGCAGGAATTTGTATCATTCTGTCGTAGGGTGGCATTGTTGCGTCAGGCAGGAATTCTGTTCCTGAACCGGGAGCCATTAGTTGTGGACCTATCAATCGGAAGCCGTAACCGGGCGGAGGAGCAGCATTCGAACCATAACCTTCGAATGGATTGTTGATTGCCGTCGGATCCGTGGCCGTAGCGCCAGTGAAATCAAACGACAGCTTAGGTATGGATGTAGTAGTGCCAGCGACGTTCGAGGCGGCAACAGCAGGGTTGAACAAGTCTGTGCGAAGTGCGTTGCCATTATCATGCACATCAATTCGATACACAGATGCCACAGCGTTTCGCAGATCTACGGATGTGTCACCGAATGCTTGATTTGGATCAACTGGCGACGTGGTCCCACCTGGGTTTGAAAGTTCGATCCAGAATCGCACCTTAAAATCTTTGTTTGCTTTGTTAGAACCACTATCGCTCGGATCGTTCGCGATTTCCGCGTACACTTCGTTCAGCAGCACGCGGGGCTTCTCGACACCGAAGACGACGCGGTCATTGATCGCGGTCGCAGCGAAGTTCAAGAGTGCTTGTGCAGGGCTTAGGCTCGACGTGTCTTGTCCCACGATGGGGATCGTCGTCGCAGTAACCGGGTTCCACACGAACGACGTGTTGATGTCGTCGTTGTCGATGTAATCGACGGCGTTGGCTGCAAGTTGTGCGAGGTAACGCAGGGCATCGTACTCGATCTGCGTCGTGTCGTTAGCCGCCACGAGTGTATACGTTCCTGGCGCGGCGGTCGGTTGCGGCAGTTGCATGGTTCCTGATACCGGATTGATGATCGCTTTTGCACCCGTTGCCACGATCAGGCGAACGAAGATGTCGCGTGCCAGGGTCTGGCGATCCGTTTCGGCAGCGATACGGTTCCCCAGATTCGTCGGCGACAATGCACCCGCTGGAACGGTCGCGGGAAGGATCGGAGCACGGTAATCCGCGAGTGGCCGGTTGAGATCGACCGCACCGAGTCGGGCGGTATTCGACGACAATTGCGTGGCGGAACTGAAGTCGGTCCCGGTTCCTGTCGGAATCGGTGGCACGGGTAGCGTTGCCGGTCCGCGGCTCAGCACACCTGCGTTCAATTGCAGTGCGCCAACGGTGTAATCGAGGTAGTTCGGCATCAGCCCCGGACGTTGAATCGAGTTACTGATCGTCGTCACCAAGGCGCGGTTGATGTTCGAGGGATTTTGCAGGCCGAAGCCGTTCAGGCTATTCGGTGCCGGTGTGCCGAAACCGAAGAACGTGGGCGCGTAGTCGGACTGCGTGCCGGAGTAGCGGGTGGCGGCGCGGCGAAGGTCGGTGTGAGGGAATAACTTCCCTGGCGCACTGCCCGCATCCCATGAGAACGGATTGAACAGCGAGGGGTGATTCGTCGCTTCTCCAGGGTCACCGTAGCCGCTTGCGCCGAATGTTGGGTCCGATTGGTAAGCGGAGGGCAACACCATCGCGGCGGCACCGCCGGCGGCGTCCCAGTTCACTTTTGCGTAACCTTGTGGCGTACCGAACGCAGCCGATGAGAGCGTGGTGTAACGTGGGTTTGGAGTGGTCGCGCCCAATCGCGTGTTGTTCATCGCAGGGGCATCCGGCAAAAACTGGCCCGCGTTGATCTCGTATGGGCCGAAGCCGTGGTGCGAGGTGCCACCCTTCACGTTCCCCGCCACGTTCAGATTCACGCGGCCGTCGAGCGGCAGCACGGTTGCGGCGACGAGTGGGATGATGTTGCGGCCACGCCAGTTGATCACGGGCAGGTTCGCGTTCAGCCAGACGGCATCGTTCCGCTGCACGCCATCGGTGCCGACGATGTTCTGCACGTCGCCGGTATATTTGCCATCGGGGTTCATCGGCGGGTAGGGGAAGTCCTGGGTTCCAGCAAACACATGATCGGCAGGGCGTGGGCGAAGCATCTTGAAACGACCGGCGGCAGTCAGCCAGTCATCGCTCCCCGCAGCGATAAGGTTCGGGTTTGGTAACCCGGTGGATGCGGGCGGTGCGAGCCAACTTTGGGGATCTGTTCGCGCGGTGTTGAACAGCGTGGGCCGGTGATACGACGAAAGCACGATGCGGCCCGTAGTCGGGTCTTGCACGGCCACGCTCATGTTGTTGCGGTCCGGGTAGGTGTACGGCGCGTTCTTGCCGATATAGGCATTGACGATGGCCGCATTGGCCGCGTTGCGAATTCCCAGATGTTCTGGATCGTAGATGCGGCTGGTCGCGTTATCCCACGAGTAGTTCACGACGAGCCGACGGTCGGTAATTCCCGTTACGGCGGCTTGCGGATTCGCGGATAAATCTTCGTACACCGTCCCGATGCCGTTGTACGGCACTTGTGCCGCTGGCAGGCCGCCGTAGATGAGGCGGGCCATTTCGTGGCCGCGGAGTGCGGAGAGCGTGTCGGTGCCCGTGTCGGTTGCGGGCGTGAACAGCATCTGTTGGAGGAAGCCGTTGGCGGCGGGCAGCGGGTCGGGGTTCGGGGCGACCGACATCGCTTCGCGGCGGATGCGGGCGGCGAGTGCCTCGGACTCGGCGTACAGTGCGAAGCTGAGCGCGACGACCGCGAACAGCGCGAGGAGCGTCAGCACGATCAGCAAGATCGCGCCGCGACGTTCGCCCGCTCGATGTGTGGCATTCATTCGGAGTATCATGGCGTCACCTCGTATCGATGCAAGTGTATTGTGTCACGATTCCAATCGCGGCGGCGGAAAAGTGGTTTCGGCACTTCCCACCCACCCCTCCGCGAACCCACTCTCGAATTGCGGAATCAAACTAATCCAGCAACGACTTACGTCGGATTTCGATCGAATGCAAACGCGACGGAACCACTCTGGAATCAAAAATTACATGTCCTGGATCAGCGTAATTTGCCGAGCCAGTTTGTTTTTGGGGTCGTAAATCCGCAGCTTGATTTGAATCGCCTTCAGGCGAATCGGCAGGGGTACGGGACGGTAGTTCGGGTTCGGAATCATCGCGGGTGGCGCTGGCGCAGCGGGGTTTGGGATCATCGGCGTGTTCCAGCCGTCGTAGTTAAACGGACTCGTGGTGTTCGGGCGATCCGACCACGTATCGAACGTACGCCCAAGCGATGGGACCGATGTGCTAACGGGCAGATCGTAGAACGGTGCGTCATCTGTCGGAGCAGCAACAGGGGGAAGGCCACTGACTGTATCCCAGTTTGCCTTAATCTCGAACGAGATCACGTTGGAAAGCAAGATATCGTCGCCAGTTCCGAGCGGGGCGAAGTTGTCGATCCCGGTGGCCGAGCGAATACCGGTTTTTCCACCGAGGCGGAAGTCCGGCACGGTGATGTTGCCGGGGCCGTTAAGCAGCTTCTGTTGTCCAATTGCCGTGGGGGGTATTGTCGCGGTTGCTGTGGTCACTTGATTGCAACTCATCCCCGGCGTTGCCGTCTGACTCGTGAACCACGAAATCCCCGTGTCATCGTTTTGCGTCAGCACGCGGATGCGGCGATGCAGACTAAACAATGGCGTGCTACCCGCCGCCGTCGTCCCCGTCGATGTCGGGTTCAGGAAGTACGCCACTTCGGCCCACTGCGAGCAATATTTTGAGGTCGACGGTTCCAGATTGATCAAACTTATCGATTGCAGTTGAGCGTTTTGAATCGCAGTGGCGCTGTTACCCGTCAGATTGGCGGTAAAGGCGCGATCTTGCCGCGTGCCGGGCAGCTTCACGGACATGTGCAGAATATGGCCATTGTTCGCACTTCCACCGGCCCTGGTAGACGGAATCGTGTCCGGGTCTACACCTTCCAACATGCTTAGCGATTCCTGCTGAATGCGGAAGAAGCCGCGGTGAGGCGGTCGGGCGGCAGGGTCGCCGGAGCCGATGCGGTCGAAGCGAATGCCGCTCACCCGCGTCGGTTCGCCGACCTGGTTTTCCAGGTGCGTCGCGGCGAGGTCGGACTGTAACACGGTGCCGGCGACGGCGAGGCGCTCTTGCAGTTCGCCGGTGGACTTCAGCACGCTGAAGGTGTCGATGCCGGCGGCAAACGCCTGCGTCATAACGACCATAATCAACATGCAGAGGCCTGCGGCGACCAACACTTCGATGAGTGTAAAGCCGGGGCGTCGGGTTCGTGCGGTTCGCGTAATATTCATCGGACCCTCTTGCGGGCGTAGGCGTTCGGAAGAAGTTCGAGGCTTACTTGCCGTTCAACTGCGGGCGTTCGAAGACTTCGGACAACCCGGTGAAGACGATGACGCGGGTGGTGCTAAAGTTCAATTGCTCACTGCGAATCGGCGTTTGCAATTCGATGTCGAGTGTGCCCGCCACTTCGTCGTTGGCGCTGACGACGCGATAAAATTGGAGCACGTTCGTCTTCGTCGGATTCGCAGCTGTCGCTTCTACCAGTGTGTGCAGTGCAATCCAGCGGCCCTTGCTGACGGGTGGCCGTGCCCCAGTGTAGGTGAATGTGAGAGCAGAGCCACTTAATAAAGTCGGTGTGAAGACCGATTCGCCGTTCGGAATCGCGTAGCCGGGTGCGCGACCATCGAACACGAGGATCGACAGGTTCGCGAGGTTCTCGGACGAATGTGCCGGGCGTTGCACGATCGCGAGCCAGTTGTAGCGGCCACCGCGTTCCACGGGCACCGATGCCGTGGGCGCACCTGTACCCGTCACGTCGTAGGTCAAGTCGTCGAGTAGTGTGCAGAACCGCAATCGCTGCTGGAAACTTCCTGTAACGGAATTGATAAGGTTCCGACGGGGTAAGCCGGGTTGGTTCGCACCCGTAACCCAACTATTGGCAGTACCCGTTTGTGAGAAATCGCCAATCGGATCGAGGAACACGGGATAGCTCGCGCTAACCGTAGGATCTATTGCCACACTCACGATCGGGTGTGGGGGGGTACCAGTCGGAGGACTGTTCATGCATGCGAACAGGCCCGGGTCATTGCCCTTCTCCACCGCGTCGCGCCAGTAGTTGCGCATCAACGAGTCCGCTTGGCGGGCGGCTTCGGCGGTGCGGCTGTCCTTCAGCGCTTGGCCCATTTGCAAGGCACCGAGCGGGAACAGCGTCAGCAGCGAGATCATGCCGAGCGCGGCGACGAACATCGCAACGAGGGCTTCGGTCAGGGTCAAGCCGGAGCGTCGGGCCGTCGGCATTCGGGTAATCATCGGTAATCCCCAATGGGGTTTCGTCGTGTATGAAAGGGGCCGTTACAGCCCGGTGTTGATGCCGTCTTTCGCGAACCGGAACGGGTCGCCCACCGAGGCCGGCGCGACGTTCTGCGTCGCAATCGCACCCGTCTTCGCGTAGATCGCAATCAGGATCATCTGCCCGGCTTTATCGAGATCGGTCTGGATCCTCAGATCGATCTTCGCGGGGTTGCGGTTGATATCGCGCATCAAGCAGACGATCAAACCCTCATTGGCGAACATCACTTCCCCCGACGGGGCAAAGAGGATGTCGCGGTTGGTGCCGACGAGGGGGATGTTGTGGTTGTACATTGGCGACCCCGTCGTCTCCACCGACGAGTCGAGGTCGATCACCATGCCCAACGGCAGTTGTTGCGTCGGCTCGCCAAGCAGTGGCCGAGCTTGGCGGTAGATGCCAAAGTTCGCGGTGACGTAAACGGGCACGGTCACAGGATTCGAGTATCCAGCACCGAGGTCGGGCAGCGATTGCACTGGGTTAGTCACTGTCAATTCAACGGTCGTGCCAGGTGGGGCAACCGCTATCGGTGCAATGATTGATGCAATGCGAAACGATACTCCAAAATCCGCCAGATAGACCAAATCGCCTGGGTTGACGCTTGCCTGAAAGTCCGACAATGTCACGCCCGACAGAAAAACACGTTTATTACCAACCTGCGCAGGTGTCGTCATAGTCGCAGCCTGATACTCGTAAACCAGTGCGAGCCGTGCCCCTGGCGGCACGATGTAGGCTTCGGGCATCTCGATGTACGCGATCTCCTTGCACGTGTTCGTCGCGGGATCGACGATCAGCCGCACGCCGCGCGGGGCGCGGTCGCGGAGGGCGCGGTTCTTCGCGACGAGCAAATTTTGGCTCACGCGGTCGGCAGAACCGACGATCTTGTACGAGTCGAAGGCGCTCGACTGCGAGACGGCCACGGCCAGGCCGAGGAGCGTGAGGGCAATGCCCATCGCCACGAGTAGCTCGATGATGGTGAACGCGAGCCGTGCGGCCGGAGTTCGGTATGGAATGCGCATGTTAGTTCCCCCGTTCGCCTTCCCGGCGCAGCCGGTATCCGAGGATGTTGTCGGTGTCGGTCGGCACGTTGACGAGGCCGGTCGCCGGTGCCACGTTCAAGCCGTCGAAGTTTTTGTTCGGACCCGCACAGATGATGCTCGGCAGCCAGTTGACGCCGAAGCCGGTGAGACCCAGTCCCGTAGCCACGACGGCAGGCGTCGCTTGCGTCGCATTGCCCGGTATCGTCCACGCGGCACCGAGCCTATTCGTCGGGTCGAACGGATCCTGACTTGCGAGACCCGCCTTGGTGAACGGCGGTGTCGTGATCTCGCCATTCGTCGCATAACGAGCGTACGTCAGCGGCTTGCCGAAGGTGTCGGTGAAGACCTTGAATTCGTTGGTACCAATCGTCACTTTGCCGGTCAGGGCACCTGCGGCTTCATCGGCGAACATCTCGCCGCGACTGCCTTTTTCCGTGATGAGGATGTACAGCAGAATCGCCGCCTGGTCGGCCACCTGATCGGCGGCTGTGACCGGTGCAACGGGGGCAGGCACAACAGCCGTGTTGAGTGCCGCATTCGCCACGTACGTTCGCTTCGCGGGAAGCGTTGCCGTGTAAGTCGTTCCACCGATCGTTACGCTGAACGTCGTTGCGGCTTTTGCTTCCGCGAACGTCTGCGGAAATTCGTTCTTCATCCGAAAGTACATCCAGAGTGCTTTCGCGCGATCGCGGTCGCCCCCGGCGATGGTCGTGATCGTCGCGATCTGGGCAGAGTACGTATTGTCCTTGAACTCTTTCTCGGCGCTGTCGCGCCCCGCAGACCACGCCTTGTTCAAGCCCGTGGTCATCTTGGCTACGGTCGTCTCGTTGGCCTTGATCTCCGAACTGCCGCGGATGCGGAAGAACGCGCCGACGCCGATGGCCGAGAGTACCGCCAAGATGGCAACCACAACGAGCAGTTCGATGAGCGTGAAGCCTGCTCGCGAACGATGGTGTAACGCAGTCATGAGCAGTCTCCTTTATTCTGACGCGCTGAGCTTGAGTTTGCGGAAGTTAACGAAGTCGTCGGCCCCTTCGTCGCGGTTATCGACGTAGTCGCCGCTACCCGCCACGAACGTGTAGTTCGTGCCCGTGTCCGGTTGGCCGCGCCCGAAGACGCCGTTGGTGCCACCCGAGATAATCTGAAAGGTTTTGTCGTTGGTGAACTTCACGTTCGAATCGCGGAACGCCTTCGGCCCGCGCTTGTCGGCTGGCGTCTTCGCGGCCCACGGCGACTTGTCGCCACCCCACGGCCCGACGGTGACGATCGGCGATGTCGCAAGTGCGCCATCGTAGTAGTAGTCGTTGCCGTTATTGCTGGTCATGTACAGGTACGGGTGGCCGTAAGTGTCCACGAGCCAAGGCTCGGTATTGCCGAGGCTCGTATCGCCTGTGAACCGCGTGCCATCGTAATTCGGGTTGAATTTCGCGTTTCGATAATCCATCGGCTTAACGAGATTACTCTGCTTGATCTCGTAGAACGAACCGGCATTGATTCGTGCACCGGTCGTTTTGAATGGCTGAGTCGGATCGCTGGATAGTCCCGTGTAGCCGGTGAACGAACCGCCGCTGAGGAATACTACGAGCATTTGGTTGCAGTCGAGTAAGGCAGGGGCCGTCGCCTGGATCGCGTTCGGATCGCTAGCCACAGACCCAGCCGGTGCGGCGGCGTTCTTGCGAAGACCGATATCATCGAGGCGAATCCTGCCGAATGCACGTTGCAAGAACACAATTTCTGGCGACGTCGCTAAAAAACCGCCTGCATAAACGAATGGTGTTGAGGTATTCCCGGGCGTCGTGTAAGCACCGTAAGTCGAACACAGCCGGAAGGTGTTGTTCGACCCGCCACCATGATCGGGCAGAGCGGTGTGGAATGTATTTTTGAAAGTGACGATGGCTGCTTGGAGCTGGCCGAGGTCGGAGACGACGGTCACATCTTTAGCGCGTTGGCGAACCCTCTGCACCGCAGCGGTGGTCAGTGCCGCCAAGATGCCGATGATGGCGATCACGACGAGTAATTCGATCAGTGTGAAGCCGGGGCGAAGGGTCGCCCGCCGTCGCGAGAGAGTCATGATTCGGGTCTCCTATGTGGATGCGTGGCGAACACCCCGTAGACGATCGTCTACGGGTACTTAGCACCGATTTTTATTTGGAAAGGCCTTCGAGCAGCTTAATCAGCGGCAAGAACAGCGAGATCACGATGGCCCCGATGACGCCGCCCAAGAACACGATCATGATCGGTTCGAGCAACGAAATTAGCGATTTCACCAGCGTGTCGACTTCTTCGTCGTAGAAGTCCGCCACTTTGTAAAGCATGGTGTCCAAGTCGCCGGTTTCTTCGCCGACCTCGACCATATTCACGACCATGTCGTCGACGAGCCTCGCTTCGCGGAGCGGGTCGGCGATGGTATCGCCTTCGCGGATCGACTCGAGAACCCGCTGGAACATCCGCTCGAACACGAGGTTGTTCGCGGTATCTTTGACGATGCTGAGCGCTTCGAGGATCGGCACGCCGGAACTGATGAGCGTGCCGAGGGTGCGCATCGTCCGGGCGACGATGGTTTTCTCGACGAGGCTCCCGACGACGGGTATCCAGAGGACCATGCGATCCAGCGCGTAGTTCCCCGCTCTCGTCAGGCGTATGAGTTTCAGGAACAGGTACACCCCGAGCGGGAACAGCGGGATGACGTACCAGTAACTGGCCATCCAGTCCGAGATTTCGATGAGCGTCTTGGTCGCCTGCGGGAGTGACAAGCCGAACTCGTCGAAGATCTTTTTGAACTTCGGGATGATCGCCACCATGATGAACGTCAAGATGGCGACGGCCACGCAGATCACGACGGCCGGGTAGACCATCGCCCCGACGATCTTCCGCTTCAGGCTCTGCGCCTTTTCCTTGAACTCGGCGAGACGCTGCAAAATGACTTCGAGGGCACCGCCCGCCTCGCCGGCTTTCACCATGTTCACGTAAAGCCGGTCGAAGCACTTCGGGTGTTTCGCCAACGACTCGGAGAGCGTCTGCCCGGATTCGACATCCTCGACGACGTCGATCAGCGAGTTCTTCAGCACGCTCGGCTTCATCTGTTTTTCGAGAATCCGCAACGATCGCAACACGGGCAGCCCCGCATCTTGCAGCGTCGAGAACTGCCGCGTGAACACGCACAGTTGCTTCTGCTTCACGCCGCCGATGGTGAAGGTCTTGCGGCTCTTGCCGGTCTTCTTCTTTTTGCCTTTCGCGCCTTTCGCAGCCTGGGCGGCGGTCAACTTCGTGACGAAGTAGCCCATCGCCTTGATCTTCTGCGAGGCTTCGTCTTCGTTGCCCGCCTCGACCGAGTCTTTGACTTCCTGGCCGGAAGTATCGAGGGCTTCAAATTTATACGTCGGCATCTTCTTTGCTCCTTCGTTTTCAGCGGTCAGCTATCAGCTTTCAGCCAGCAGCGGTCTTTTCTGGCTGATAGCTGACAGCGAGGGGTTTACCCTTCTTCATCCGAAATGGTCTCGCGCACGACTTCGTCGAGCGTCGTCGATCCTTCGTAGAGTGCGTCCAAACCGGCGTCGCGGAGGCTCATCGTTCCGTTTTTGCGCGTGTGAATGCGGATCTGGTCGGTGGAGGCTCCGCGGCTCACCATGTCGCGAAGGCCGTCGTCCATAATCAGCAGTTCGTAAAGTCCGGTGCGGCCCTTGAAGCCGAGGTTGTTGCACTTGTCGCAGCCTTCGCCGTAGAAGAACTTGCGACCGGCCACCGCATCGGGGGTCAGGTTGAGTTCCATCATCTGATCGCGGGTCGGCTCGTAGCCGGTCTTGCACTTCGGGCAGACGCGACGGACGAGCCGTTGAGCTTCGATCGCTTCGACGGTTGCCGTCAGCAAGAACGGCTCGACGCCCATATCGCGCATCCGCGTGATCGAACTCGGCGCGTCGTTGGTGTGCAGCGTGCTGAACACCAAGTGCCCCGTCAGCGAGGCCTGAATCGCGATCTGTGCGGTTTCCAAGTCGCGGACTTCGCCGACGAGAATCACGTCGGGATCCTGGCGAAGAATCGCCCGCAACGCAACGGCGAACGTCAGGTCGATGTCGTGGTTGATCGGGCACTGGATCAACCCGTCGATTTCGTATTCGACCGGGTCTTCGGTCGTAATGATCTTCGTTTCGAGGTCGTTCAGTTCCGATAGGGCCGAGTACAACGTCGTCGTTTTGCCCGCACCGGTTGGCCCCGTCACGAGCACGATGCCGTTCGGCTTCTTGATGACGTTGCGGAAATCGCGCAGGATCTTCGGCCCCATGCCGATGCGGTCGAGGCTCAGACCGACGTTCGAGCGGTCGAGTACCCGGATGACGACGCTTTCGCCGAACAGCGTCGGCAGCACGCTCACCCGCATGTCGATCGGATTGCCACCGACGTTGAGTTCGATGCGTCCGTCTTGCGGCAAACGCCGTTCGGCGATGTCGAGATTCGACATAACCTTGATCCGCGACGAGATCGCATTCGCGAGGTGGCGTGGCGGCGGCACCATCTCGTAGAGCACACCATCGCAGCGGTAGCGCATCTTGTATTCTTCCTCGAACGGTTCGAAGTGAACGTCCGAGGCGTGGTCGCGAATGGCCATCAGCAACACCATGTTGATGAGCTTCCGCACCGGCGCGGAGTTGGCCATTTCTTCGAGACCGTCGAGGTCGATACTCGCTTCGCGTTTGCCCGAAGCGCGACCGATATCCGGGTCGGCTTCAATTTGCGCGATGATGTTCGCGATCGATTCATCGTCGTTCGGGCCACCGCCACCGCTCTTGCTGTACGCTTTCTTCATCAACTCTTCGACGGCCTTTGCCGGCGCGAGGACCGCCTTCACTTCGCTGATGCCGAGGAAGTTCCGAATGTCGTCGAGCGCTTGCAGGTTGTTCGGGTCGGACATCACGACCGTCAACGTGTTACCTTCGAACGTAATCGGCACGAGCTTGTACAATTCGGCCATCGTTTGCGGCACTTTTTGCACCGCTTCTTTCGCGGGCTTCGTGTCGTCGAGGTTCTGCACCTTCATGCCGTGAAGTTCGGCATTCGCTTGAAGCAACTGATCGTCGTTGACGCGGCCCGCTTCGAGGAGCAGTTCGCTGAACTTCAGTTCGCTCGTCCGCATTTCCTCGTAGACCGTTTCGACTTGGGCATCGTCGAGGAAGCCGAGGTCGATGAGCTTCTGCGCCAGTTGCTTGCTGTTCGCGTCCACGTGGAGGAAGCGATTCTTCGCGGGCTGCGGTTTCGGCGTCGGCTTCGACGATACCGGCGGCTTGCCCATGTTTGAAGGCAACGGAGGCCGTGCGCCAGGAACCGCGGGTTTCGCAGGCGCACCTGCAACGGGTGGCCGAGCCGGCACTTGACCGGGAACCGCTGGCTTCGCACCGGCAACCGGTGGCGCGGCAGGCCGCGTGGGCACTTGACCGGGAACCGCTGGCTTCGCACCCGTAACGGGCGGTGTGGCAGGCCGTGGAGCGCCCGTTCCAGGCACCGTCGGCTTCGGCGCGCCCGTCGATTGTGGCGGAACGGCGGGCCGCGGTGTACCCGCTGGCGCGGGGGCCGTTGGTTTCGGCGCGCCGCCCACAGGTGGCGTTGCACCGACAGGCTTCTTCGGGTCGTTCGGGGGGGTCGTTGACATCGGGTCCACTCTCTGTGTGAAGGAAGTTCGGGCCACTCGACCACCGTGAGTCACACAGTAGGAACGGCAAACCGAAGCAGTATGTTGGTAGCGAAGACGTCGACAATTCCGGCCCGGAACGACCGCCGTTCCGGGCAATCACCGCAAGCGACTACCGTTTGTACGGTGCCTTCTTCTTGGGGCGATCATCCTCTTCTTCGTCGTCATCATCATCGTCGTCGTCATCATCGTCGTCTTCGTTCCCTTCGTCTTCGAGCATCCCGCGTTCGGCGGCGGCGATCTTCGCAGCGAGTTCGGCCGGGCGGGACGACTTCAGCAAGACTTCTTCCTTCTCGCAAAGGTCTTCTTTCCAGAGCTTAAACAGCGATTCGTCGAGCAAGAACATGCCGTTCTTTCGGCCCGTTTGGATCGCCGAGTCGATGCGGTAGACTTTGTTTTCGCGAATCAGGTTCTGAATCGCCGCCGTGACGACCATCATCTCGTAAGCCGCGATCACGCCGTCGGGTTTCTTCGGCAACAGGGCCTGGGAGAGCACCCCCATGAGCGCGGTCGAAAGCTGCGTGCGGATCTGGTCTTGTTGATCTTGCGGGAAGACGTCGATGATCCGGTTGACGGTACTCGCCGCACCCGAGGTGTGGAGCGTGCCGAACACGACGTGGCCCGTTTCGGCGGCCTCGATGGCGGCGTGGATCGTTTCCAGGTCGCGCATTTCACCGACCAGAATACAGTCGGGGTCCATCCGCAAGGCGCGTCGCAGGCCTTCTTTGAAGTCCGGGACATCGACGCCGATCTCCCGCTGGTTCATCGTGCATTTTTTGTGCTTATGGTGATACTCGATCGGGTCTTCCAGCGTGATGATGTGCCGATCGTAGTTGTCGTTCAAGAAGTTAATCATCGACGCGAGGCTGGTCGTTTTGCCGGAACCGGTCGGCCCCGTGACGAGTAACAGACCGCGTGGCCGCACGATCAGCGAACGAATCGCCTCGGGCATTTTCAGTTGTTCGAACGTCAGAAACTGGCTCGGAATCCGCCGCAGCACCATGCCGATACTGCCGCGCTGTTTGAACACGGCCACCCGGAACCGGTAACCGTCGACGTATTCGATTGCGAAGTCGGCCCCGCCCTTTTGCTGAAGCTCTTGCTGGCAGCGGTCGGGCGTGATCGATTTCATGAGTGCGGTCGTATCGTCCGCATCGAGCACTTTGGCTTCGAGTTTGCGCATCCGCCCACCCTGTCGCACGACGGGCGGCTGTCCGACACTGATGTGTAAGTCGCTGGCTTTCAGTTGGATCACTGTCGACAGCAACTTCTCCATTGCTACGGTGGCCATGGTACTCACTCTCAGAGTCCGGCACGACGATGGCTAAAACAATCGAAGTTCACTCCGCCCTACTTCGTCGGGCGGTAAACGATTATCCGTAGCCAACCCCATCGTGCCAAATTAAACGGTCGGGAACGATAGTTCCGCCGCGGGTACGGGTTCCATCCCTAAATACACCGGATAACAACATGTCACCCGATTCCAACGAACCACACAATCAACAGAATGCGGACATCGGCATACGCATTCCGATAACCACGGCACACGCCTTCCACACTCGATTTCAACAACCACTACGGCTTAGATGACCGAACCTAAGCCATTCAATTCCATACCGAGATCCGAATCAGGCATTCAGACCCCAGCATAATGCTGTTGACTGAACATCTCGACCTCAAGACTCGATCTCGGCATGGCAGGTGCTGAGAACTTCTTCGAGTGTCGTTTGCCCTTTAAGTGCTTTCGCTGCACCATCTTCAAGCAATGTTCGCATCCCGCCGGCGCGGGCTTTTCGTCGCAGTTCCTGGCTCGGTGCTTGCGCGAATGTCAGTTCGCGAAGTTGGCCGCTCATTCGCATCAGCTCGAAAATCGCCTGACGCCCACGGAAGCCACCTTGTCGACAATACGGGCAGCCTTTGCCCTTCATGAACGATGCGGTCGCCGCCTTCTCGGGGGTGATATTGCAGGCCCGCAATTCGCTCTCTTCGGGGGTGTAACTGTCTTTGCATTTCGGGCAATTCACCCGCACGAGCCGCTGTCCCATGACCGCAATAATCGAACTAGCGATAAGGAACGGCTGTACACCTATATCGGCCAGTCGCGTGATTGCACTGGGCGCATCGTTCGTGTGCAGTGTGCTGAAAACCAAGTGTCCAGTCAAAGACGCCTGTACGGCAATCTCAGCCGTTTCCTTATCGCGGATTTCGCCGACGAGGATGATGTTCGGTGCCTGCCGCAACATCGCACGGATAATCCGGGCGAAGTCGAGGCCGATCTGGTGCTTTACCTCGACCTGGTTGATACCGGGCAGGTAGTATTCGACGGGGTCTTCGGCCGTGATAATCTTGCGGTCGGGGCGGTTCAGTTCGTTCAGTGCTGCGTAAAGTGTCGTCGTCTTCCCAGAACCCGTAGGCCCCGTAACCAGGAAGATGCCGTTCGGCCGTTTGATGATGTTCTGGAACCGGATGTATTCTTCTTCGATAAAACCCAAATCGCGGATGCTGACCTGAATGTTGCTCCGGTCGAGGATCCGCATCACCGCCGATTGGCCGTGAACGGTGGGCAACATACTGACGCGAAGGTCGAAGTGCTTGCCGCCGGAGTTCATCTTGATCCGGCCGTCTTGCGGGCGACGTTTCTCCGAAATGTCGATATTCGACATAATCTTAATACGCGAGATCATCGGGGCCATCAACCGGCGCGGAGCGGCATCTCGCTCTATGAGGATGCCGTCGATTCGGTAACGCACCCGAACGCGGTCGGCGAACGGTTCGATGTGAATATCCGATGCCCGCTGGCCGATCGCTTCGACGATCATCAGGTTCACGAGCCGCACCACCGGCGCATCGCTTTCGTCGGCATTCGCCAAACTCGACATACTCTCGGTTTGCGTAAACTCGATCTGCGTGTCGGTAAATTCGCTCAACATCGAGTCGACCGACTCGGTTTCCGACTGGCCGTAGTTGCGGTTAATCGCTTCTTGAATCTGTTCTTGCACCGCAAGAACAGGCTGAATATCGCGGTTGAGCACGAATTGCAGCTTCTGCAGAACGTCGTAATTCGTCGGGTCCGGCATGGCGATCTTCATGACGTTCCCCTCAAGCGCGAGCGGGAGTACCATGTTTTCGCGGGCGACCGATTCCGGCACCAGTTCGATCACCGAACGCGGAATTTCCAGCGCCGTCAGATCGACGAACTGGAAGCCGCCATGTTCGGCCATCGCCTCGGCGGACTCGTTCAGCGTGACGTAATTCAGCTTCTGAAGCGCATCTTGCAGTTTCAAACCGGTCGAAGTCGCCATCGCGGCGGCTTCGTGGGCCTGTTCCACGCTGATGATCTTTTTCTTAACCAGAACGTCGGTGAAATCTCCACGGCCCTTTGCCATGTCGCGACTCCTTCAAAAAGTACGGGTGAAACCGAACGGTGGCGCAGGGTCCAACGGGACGATGGAATAACCCTGGCGTTGCGTATGCGTGACGAGAAATCGCACGGCGATCCAACACGGAGACGATGAAAGAATGATGGGAGGGAAAACCCTCTTCGTTCATCATGGCCGATATTGGAATCGGTTACCAGACGTGAAATGGGAAAAATTGCGGTAGTTTCGGCGAATCGCGCCGGTCGTGCCTCGCCACAATCGACGTAAGTCACAATTGCGGACCGTTTTTTCGACGATTTTTGCCATTTTCGCGTCCCAAAACGCCACTTTTCGATCGCAAATCGCGGATTTGTTTCGAGGGTTTTTGCTTTATCCTACAAATGGGACATTTTCGCGCCCCAGGAACTTCCCCGCCCCAGGAACGTTAGGTGAGCCTAAATCGTGATTCTCGTTGAATTTGCGTCGCGATTCTTGGCTCGGTACGTAGCCTCTCCGCGAGCCGTCAGCGAA
>JAYWCL010000281.1:0-5493 GCA_043780595.1 Limnoglobus sp. | reverse complement strand
GACTGCGACTTCGGGAACGGTCATCCCGGCGAAGTACCGGAGCTTGACGACGTCGGCTTTCGCCGGGTCGCGTTCAGCGAGCCGCGAAAGGGCTTCGTCGAGTGCGATTAAATCGTCGGGCGGAACGGCGGCGGGCTGGTCGATGAGCACGATGCGATGGCGGCCACCACCATGCTTCACGCGGGCCTTTCGTCGCGCGGCCTCCACGAGAATCCGACGCATCGCTTCGGCGGCGGCGGCGAAAAAGTGCCCGCGATTGGCAAATTGCTGATCCCCATTCATACGGAGATACACTTCGTGTACGAGCGCCGTCGCGTCGAGCGTCTGCCCGGGCTGTTCGCAGCGCAGTTTCGCATCCGCCAGCTTCCGCAACTCATCGTAAATCAGCGGTAACAACTGCCCGGCCGCAGCCGCTTCACGCTTTTGATTTTGGGACATGCGAAGATTGTACACGATATCGACGACGCAGTTGGCGTTGCCAACTGCGTCTATTCATTACAGCGTCGGCCCGATGTGCCAGGGGGCGAACTCTTCTTCGCCCACGCCGTGGATTTCGCTCTTCGTTTCCTTGCCGCTCGCGACTGCGAGAATCATCTCGAAGATTTCCTTGCCCACCGATTCGATGCTCGTCCCGTGAATGATCTTCCCCGCGTCGATGTCCATGTCGGAAATCATTCGCTCGTAAAGTGGCGTGTTCGTGGCCACTTTGATACACGGCGTCGGCTTGCAACCGTAGACGCTGCCGCGACCGGTCGTGAACACGCAGACGTTCGCGCCGCCGGCGACGATGCCCGTCATGCTGACGGGGTCGAAACCGGGCGTATCCATCACCACGAAGCCCTTCGTTTTAATCGGCTCGGCGTATTCGAGCACCGCCGTCATTGCGGTCGTACCCGCCTTGGCGATCGCCCCGAGCGACTTTTCGTAGATCGTCGTGAGGCCGCCTTCTTTGTTGCCCACCGAGGGATTGTTGTTGATTTCCACGCCGAAGACGCCGGTGTACCACTCCCACCATTTGATTCGTTCGACGAGCTTTTCGCCGACGGCCTTGCTGACCGCGCGGCGCGTGAGCAGGTGTTCGGCACCGTAAATTTCGGGCGTCTCGCCGAGTACCGTTGTGCCGCCTTGCTGGACGATGAGGTCCGATGCGTAGCCGAGCGCAGGGTTCGCGGTTATGCCGCTGTTACCGTCGGAACCGCCGCAATTCGTGCCGAGTGTGAGGTGCTTCGCCGGAATCGACACGCGATGCACATCGTTGACGCGGGGAAGCATCTCGGCAATCGCCTTAACGCCCGCATCGACGGTTTTGCCGATGCCGCCGAGTTCTTGAATGCTGAGATTCAACGGCGGTTGTTTCTGTTTGCCGAGTTGGAACAGCCCGAGGTTCTCGTTCTCGATGAGGTGGCTCGCCTGACCGGTTTCGCAGCCGAGGCCGATGAGAATGTACGCAGCCACGTTCGGGTGGTTCGCAATCCCGGCGAGCGTGCGGTCGAGTTGCTTGTGGTCTTCGCCGCCATACGCCATCGCGCAGCCGTGCTTGTGAACGATCGGCACGACGCCATGCACGTTCGGATATTGATTGAGAATGCCGCTCGCTCGCAATTTCTCGGCGACGTACTTGCTGGTCGCAGCGGAGCAATTCACGGTGCTGATGATGGCGATGTAGTTGCGGGTGCCGTAACGCAGGTGGTCGGCCTTGTGGCTACCGCGGTCGTACCCCTCGAAGGTGCGATACTCGGTTGGGGGCGCGGGTGGCGGCGGGGTTTCGGTGGCGTAGGCGTAATCGCGCTCGAACTGCCCGAGCACGACGTTGTGCGTGTGAACGTGTTCGCCGGGCGCGATGTCTTTGCCCGCGAAGCCGATGACTTGGCCGTACTTGTGGATCGGTTCGCCCGCCAGGATCGGTCGCACGGCGAACTTGTGGCCGAGCTTCACGTTCGTCGCAATCGCCACGGTGCCGCCATCGAACTCCACTTCGGTTCCTGCGACGATGAGGCGACGGGCCACGGCGATGTTGTCGATCGGGCGAAGGTGGACGGCGACAGTCGAGAGGGCAGCAGGCATGAAGGCTCCTTGCGTGAAGGCGGGTATCCCTTCAAGTTAATGCGAACGGGCACAAGAGTAAACGCGAGTGTGGAAAAGTCCGCTACGAACTTCCGGCCTGTGCGTGATATGACAGGCTTACGGCACGATTCCGTAACGAGTTTTCCGATTCGGGTGACATCTCCCGTTGCGAACTGGGTTTGTAACACTAAACTACCGCAAATAGCGACAGTCTGCGTACCCTGCTTCGCTGAGTTTTTTCACTGGTTTCTGAAAGGTTGGGCAATGGAAAAGTACATGTGCTACGGGGCGCTCGGCGTCGCCGCACTCATGTTTCTGCTCTTTGTGCTCGACATTGCCATCGGGATACCGTTCGGCGGTAGCCCGTTCTTGCTCGTCGACATCTGCGGGATCGTTGCCAGTCTGCTCGTCGGTTACATGGGCTTCAACGCCATGCGCGACTTACGATAACTCCTCGCTCGCCTCGGTTCGTTCGGATGCCAGACGAACCAATTCTCGAATCATGCTTTCCGTCGTCGCTTCGGCAGCTGTCGCGATCGCACGATACCCCATCGCTTCCACGGCGGCGGTCGTTTCCTCGCTGATCGTTATCAAGTCGATTTCACCGCGTGCCACGCGGTCGCGGATCGTGTCGTCGCACGCCATCAGGAACGACTTCGCGATGTTCGAACTCGTCAACGTCACGTAACGAATCTCGCCCCGACGCAGCGCGTCAAAAATTTCCGACGTCGGTTCGACCGCATCGACTTGATCGTAAACCGTCACTGCTTCCAGCGTGGCAACTTGCGATAACTCTTCGCGGATCACGTCGCGGCCACGGTTCGCCTTCGGGAACAACACGCGCTTCCCCGCCACGAGATGTTTCAGCGCCACGGCGAGCGTGGCCGCCGAATAACCGCTACCGGGTACAAAATCGGGTTTCAGATGGTACGCCCGCAACGCCTCGGCGGTCTTTGGCCCCACGGCGGCAATCTGCGTGCGACCGAGATCGCGAACATCGCGACCCCGTGCGAATAGCCTTTGGAAAAAGCGATGGACGCCGTTCGCGCTGGTGAACAGGATCCAATCCCAGCCCGCGTTGCGGAAGGCATCGATTGCCGCATCGACGGGGCCGAAATCGTCGGGGTCGCGAATCTCGACGGTCGGCATCAGGTACGGCACAGCACCGAGTAATTCGAGCCGTCGCAGCATTGCGGCGGCTTGCTCTTTGGGCCGCGTCACGAGGACGCGCTGGCCGAATAGCGGGCGGCTCTCGAACCACGAACGCTCGGTTCGCTGGCCGACCGCATCGCCGACGAGGATCAAACCCGGCGATTCGAGGCCCGCATGACGGCGCGATTCCTCGAGGCCGCCGAGCGTGGAAATCACGGTTCGCATGTCGCCCGTCGAGGCGCGCTCGATGATCGCGGCCGGGGTCGTGGGGGCTTTCCCGAACTTCAACAACTCGGCAACGATCAACGGCAACCGGGCGATGCCCATGTAGATTGCGAGCGTGCCGGGGAAGTTCGCGAGGGCACGCCAATCGAGCTTGTTGCCGGGCTTCGTCGGCAGTTCGTGCCCCGTGACGAACGCGATGGCGCTGGCGTAATTGCGGTGCGTCAGCGGCATATCGAGGAACGCCGCCGCCGCGAGTGCCGCCGTCACGCCGGGCACAATTTCGTACGCCACGCCCGCTGCCCGCAGTGCCTCGGCTTCTTCGCCACCGCGGCCGAACACGAGCGGATCGCCGCCTTTCAGGCGCACGACGCGCTTGCCTTTTTTGGCGTTCTCCGCGAGCAGAATGTGAATGTGCGGGTACTTGTCCGGGTGATTGCCGGGGAGTTCGCGAACGCAGATTGTCTCGGCGTTCGGATTCGCGAAATCGAGGATGCGCTTCGGCACCAACTGGTCGTAAAGCACGACGTCGGCGGTCGCCAGCACCTCGAGGGCACGCAGGGTAAGTAAGCCGGGGTTACCGGGGCCAGCCCCTACCAGATAGACGTAAGGTTCGGACGGATCGTTCATGTGGGAATTGTAGTCAAGTTACAGCACGCCGTACTTCTGGAACGCCGCGACCGCCTTCATTCCGTTGCCAATCGCGTCGCGCACTTCGTTCTCCGCGTGAACCTTCTCCCATGCCCGACGCACGACGGCGGCCTCGACTCGTTGCGGCACCACGACGATACCATCGTCGTCGGCCACGATCAAATCGCCGGGGCAGAACGTCACGCCGCCGATCTCGACGGGGACATCGACATCGATCACGCGCTGGCGATCTTTGCTGTCGTAAAGGATCGTGCCGAGCGCGAACACCGGGAACTGCATTTGCCGTATTTGTGCCACATCGCGCACGGCCCCATCGACGATCACCCCGACGCAGCCGCTGTTCCGCGCCGCCGTCGAAAGCAGTTCGCCCCAAATGCCCGACCGCATCGACCCGCCCGCCGCCGCAATCAGCACATCGTCCGGCTGGCAGCCATCGACCGCCTGCAATTCGAGTTCGTACGGCTTCGGGTCCGCATGGGCCATGTCCGCCCACAGCGTCGTCTTGCATCGCCCGATCAGCACGCCAGGCTTCGTGAGCGATCGAAACGCCAACCGCGGCGACTGATGCGGCAACCCCTCTTGGTCGAGTGCATCGCAAACGACCGCACTCGTAAACAGTTCCCGCATCATCGCCAACGTAATTTCCGTCATCGCAACCTCCCGTTTCACTCGCCACTCTCCACTCAAAACTATTAACTATTCGTCGAGACGCGAAAGAAGTGGTGAATCCCGCATATTGCCGCCCGATTCGCGGGTCATAACGGCTTAACTATTCGTCGAGACGCGAAAGAAGTGGTGAATGGGATTTGTTAGTCCGACGCGCAAGCGAGGGAGATGACTCTGAAAAACCCGTCGCGGCGAGTCTTCGAGACGCGACATCACGCGACGAGTCAGTGCCGATCGCATCCCCTTTTTACTCACAACTCTCCACTCAAAACGATTAACGATTCTTCGTGACGCAAAAGAAGTGGCGAGCGACGGCATTACGATTGGCGGCATGGTCGTTTTTGCGTCGGCAACGTTCGCGACTCGGACATCGTGCCAGCCCACAGCGCAAGAGCGCAAGCAAGGGGAACCCACGCAAAACTCCATGCCGTGCCGCGAACGGGGAAAGCGCAACCCCTTGCTTGCGCTTTTTGAAGTTGCGCTATTTTTCAGATCGAAACCGCTCTTTTGGAACTCCTGCGTTTCCAAATGCCAATCTTACGGCCTGTAGGGCTGGTTCTATCAGCCCAAGGCAAAGCCTTGGGTATGGTGTTGTAATGTTCACCGGCCCTGAAAGGGCCGTTCACCGCCCTGTTTGCGGTCTGAACGGCCCCTTTCAGGGCCGAATCGTGGGCGGACACGGTACCCAAGGCTTCGCCGACTTCGCCTTGGGCTGTAGGAATGAGCCTTTCAGGCTCA
>JAYWCL010000280.1:0-14107 GCA_043780595.1 Limnoglobus sp. | reverse complement strand
ATGAGTGGTGGTTTTGCAACTCACATTCTGGGAGAAACAGGCACTTTACGATAGCCGAATCGCAATCGCAAAACTGCTACCCACTTTTGAACCGTGCCTCATTTCGCGACACTTTTGGGTCACTCCGTGCACGACGCGAATTCCGACTTACGTCGAATCGCCTTGGATTTTTTGACTTCGTGCATTCGCGTGGGTGAGGTCGCATCAAAAAATCCTCCGCACCAACTTCACCAGCAAGAACAGACCCCCGATCAGGATCGCAACTGCGATGACCACTATGATTGTGACTCTGACTTTGGTTTTCCACATCTCCGGCGGATCGGTCGCGTCCATCCCCGATACTTCCGGTTCGGTTTCGTAGAGTTTGTCGAACTCGGCTTCGAGGTCTTTGCCGTCGCGAATCCACGACAACTCGCGTTCGTGTAACGCGGCATACCAAGCTTCGGCCTCGGTCAGTTCCTTCTGGAAATCGGCTTCGACCCGTTCGAGTGAGATTTGCGCCGTCGCATCTCGTGGCGTTTGCATGTACAGAGCGTTCGCTGCCATACCACGGTAAGCCACACGCGTTGGGCCTTCGGGCACATCGTACGATGCTTTCAGGAAGGCACGGACCGCCAGTAATTTCGCATCGGTTTGTGGCTTAAGCCTTTCCGGCAACAGGGTACCGAGTACTTCGAGCAACACCGGTGAATCGTGCTTGCCGAATTTCATCATGCCCGTCACGCCTTTAATCGCCTCTGCAATGATCTCCGGTTTATGTCGCTCGTGCTGAATCTTTACACACAAAAATTCTTCAAAAGTGCTCCCAATTGTCACTTCATGTGCCGATTTGCTTTCGCGGACTCTGTTTTCGGAAACATCGACGTTGGCGAGTGGCAGTTTCAGCGGGCCGCCTTTGCGGCGTTCGATTACGTACTCCACCAACAGTTTCTGGTATTTCTCGCGGCCAAAGTGAGCGTTCGGGTTGATCTTCAAGGCGCGATCGATGTGCGGGAGGCCTTCCTCCAGTTTCCCGGCGTGAAAGTAGAACGTCCCGAGGTTCGCTGCCGTTTCGTAGCGACCGGGTTTCCGTTTCTCGGTAGTGATCGCAGTGGCGATGGCTTTGTCGTGCTGGCCGGTTTTGTCGTAGGCCACCGCGAGATCGTCCAACCACGCCACATTCGTCGGGTCGGTTTCGAGCCGCTTCAACCGGTTCGCGATTCGCCATTGGTAGAACTCCGGCGAGTGCCGAAGGAACTTCCCGGTAATCAGTTCCAGCGTGCCAGGAAAGCGCGTCCGCTCCATCCGGATCGTGTCGTAGTCCCACATACACGCCACCGCAACCGACGACAGCCCCATGAGCGAGGCAATCACCAAGACATACGCCGAAAGATGTCGCATGGGAAATCCTCATCCAGAGTGCCGCAGTCTCATGAAGCATCATACCCTGATTTTTACCACACCCACAACAACGGCACCTTGCGAACGTGGCGCAAAAGACGGGACGTTATCGGAACAGCGACGACGCCCCTTTGGGACTCGGCAACACGGCGGTTTCGGCTACCATCGGGTGCTTCTTGTAGGGATTGTAAAGCGGATCGCCGACGAGCACGGTCATCCAACTGGCGAAGTACACCGTACGCCCGTGGACCTCGGCGAGCGTGTATTTTCCGGTGGCGAGGAAGCCGAAGAACTCGGACGGTTTCGGGAAGCCAATCGTGTACGGTTCCGCCACGGGGCCGAGCGTGGCGGCGACGCCGGCCTTCAACAAGTTCGGGCACCACGCCTTCGATTTCGCATCGCGTAACGTGACCGCTTCGCCGCTCGCGAGGTGCCACGCCACTGCGCCTTTGGCGAACTGGCAACACGGTCGATAGTTCGACAAGGCGTACCAACCCGCGTAGAGTGCCGCATCGGGGCAACTGTTCGCCGCGAACAATTCTTCCTTGTTATCGAGCGTCACATCGAACTTCGCCGCCTTCAGCAACGTCGCCATTTCGCGGAACGATTCGTCGTAGCCGCCGTACCCGTACCCTTTGTCGTTCGCGTTCTTCGGGTCGAAGTTCATCCCGCGTGCGTCGACGTACACTTTGCCGGTCAGGCCCTTTTCTTCGACTTCGACCGCGTCGTCGACGAGCCGTTTGGCGATCTCGGAAGTCGGTCCATCCAGCCGCGACACGAGCAACACTGGCGGCATGGACTTCTTGCGTTTTTCAGCAGGAAACTGCCAGTGCAGCGGGTTCGGCACCCAACGCGCGAGCGGGTAATCGGTCCACCACAACAGCATCAGTTCGCTATCGACGCAGGCGTTGCTCTCTTGGTGCGACAGCGTCATTTCGCGTTCGGTCAACCGTCGCAAATCGGAACGGGCCGCCAACAGATCGACCGCATCGGGGTTCGGCTTCTTCTCCAGATCCGCGATCCCCTTCTTCACGACCGCGAGCTTTTCTTTCAATTCCGCAAGCTGTTCTTTTTCTTCGGCAGAAGGGAGCTTGGCCCCGACGCGCAGTGGCACGCCGTAGACCGTGAGCAAACACTTGATTTTCTCTTTGCGATCGCTGAGCGTTTCGCGAAGCGTGCCGACGAGTTGGCGATCGTACTCCGCCCGCGAGATGTCTTCGCCGCGCGATAACGCGATCTCGATGATGTTCGCTTTGGGCACGCCGCGCTTCGTCGCATAATGCTCCGCCACCTCCCGCGACGACGGCACGAGCCGATTCGCCACGATGACGATCTCGCTCGGTTCCAGCGCACACAGTGGCGCGAAGGAGACGAGCCACGCGACGATAACGAGAGGAATACGCATAAGGTTTGACGTGCGAGGATGAACGAGGCTATTCGTCGTCTTTGGAGCGGTGTTTGGTCATCGTGACGACGTTGCCTTTGCCGTGATAGGTAACGTCGGACATGAAGCTGCGGATCATGAGCAAGCCGCGACCGCAAGGGCGTTCGAGGTTCTCGATGGCGGTCGGGTCGGGGACATCTTCGGGGCAGAAGCCGTCGCCTTGGTCTTCGATGCGGATGTCGAACCGCTCCGGGATGACGGAGTAGCGGACGAACACTTTCTTGTCCGGGTCGAGTTGGTTGCCGTGTTTGATGGCGTTGACGAGGGCTTCTTCGAGGGCTAATTCGATGTGGAATAAATCCCGGTCGCCGAACTGGTTCGACTGTAGCGCCTCTCGGATTTCACCCTGAATTCGGCGAACTTCGCCCAACTCACTCGGAACCGTGAGGTCGGTCTGAACGGGGGTTGGCATGGCGGCCACCAAAGGACAAGGCGGGGCACGCGCCCCGCCGCGAGAGTTAGAATGCGCTCAGGCCGGTCTGTTCGTCTTTCACGATTTTCAGCATCTTATCGAGTTTCGTGAGGGTGAAGATTTCCAAGATCGTTTTGGAAATATCGCACAGCACGAGCTTGCCGCCGACTTGCGCGAGTCGCTGGTGGAGGCGGATCAGTTTTCCGAGCGCGGCCGACGACATGAACTCGACGTTCGAGAAGTTCAGTAGCAACTTGCGACGCCCGAGTTCGTCGACGAGCCGAAACAGGTCGTCGCCGATCATCTGAATGTTTTGTTCGTCGAGAATCTTCTTGTCGACGAAGTTGACCACGGTGACATCGCCGATGTCCTCGACCACGAGCCGCTGACGACGAGCTTGGGATGACATGTTCGTTCCTCGCACACAGGGCTGGTATCATCGCCAATCGGTATCGACCGAAAGGCTTGTGGTGATTGTTGAGTTTCCAAGGCAGACTGTCAAGCGGTACGGGCGGTTTTTGAAGCGTCGTTTCAGGAAGTCATCGGTAGCGATACCGTTCTCTCGTTACGATCCACTGGCTCGACTGCATATTCGCGGGCCAACGCATCGAGTTCGGCGATCATTTCCGGGCCGAAGTAATAGAGCGCATCTTCGCGCGCCGCCGAGTACAGCGTCGGCCCTGGACCCTGGCAGACGATGTCGTCGACTTCGAACTCGTACGCCGGTTTCAGCACGCCATCGGCAAACGACATCGGGAACAGCAAGCAGACGAGCGGCTTGATTTCGTGGACGTCGATATCGCGTTCGAGCGCGAAGCGGTGCAAACGACAACCGCGGCCAACGGGATCGAGGAACACGCAGGCTTCCTCGTTGTGCGCCGAGCGACCCTCGGGCAACGGGATGACGCTCGTCCGCGTATACTCGCCGCCGGGGTATTCGACTTCGGGCAGCGTGCCGAAATCCTCGGGGTCTTCGCGGAACCACTCGCTTCGCGGAATGCCGAGATATTTTTCCAGCTCGGCCCGATGCTCTTCGATGGCACGGACGCGCGGGATCTCGATATCGGCACCGAACTGGCAACACGAATCGTTGCAGAACCCGCACTCCATGCAGTGCGCGAAGTACGTCAACGAAAAGATGAGCGGATTGACGCGGTCGAGAATCGGCGCGCCGTAGCGGCTCGGGTAGGCCCGCGAGAGCGGCAATGTCGGCGCGTCCTCGACGATTGCGTCTTCGTCGTCTTCGAGAAACTCCGTCTCCGATTCGCCAGTTGTCGTCTCCATGTGCCGCTATTGCATCCTTCTGAATGTGTCGGGGTAACCAATGGCTATGTATGAACTCGCTCAACCGATCAAGGGGGCGGCGATGGTTTTTAATGGTTCGGCGATCGCCACGATCGGCGTGGACGAAGCGGGGAGAACCTTCGCCAACGTCAAACGCGAGCAGCCATCTTTGAAGAACTCCGCGACTTCACCCGCAGGGTGGAAGCCGGCCGAGGACAGTAATTGTCGCGTACTCGATGCCGTCGCACCGGAGGTCAGTTCGGCAAATACCATGTGGACGCCAGATGCGGACAACCCCGTTTCGATCGCGGTCAAAAGCAACTGCCCGAGGCCCGTGCGACGCAGCGTGGGATCGACGACGACCATCTCGAGTTGTGCGTTGCCGTGGATCGGGAGCGAGCCATCGACCATCGCGAACCCACCGAGCCGCGTGCGGCCAGCCAGCACGAGAATCGTCGCACCGCCCCAGTCTTTCTTGCGGCTGCGTAGCCGAAGTTGCTTGCCGATGGCAGCGCGTTCGGCGACGGAAATTCCCTCCGCGGCATCGAGGAGTTCGATCAGATCATCGACGTCGGTCTTCAACGCAGCCCGCACGCTCCAGCCGCGTTTCGCCTGCGCAGGCAGCGTTTTCACTTCCTTCGCTACCGAAGTTGCGCCGATCATCTCGGCGAGTTCGGGCTTCGGCCCGCGGCGTAATGCCGACCGCAGCACCGACAAAATAAACTCGGAATACGGCACCTTCGCCGTTTCGAGTGCCGCCGCCAAACCGGCCAACGGGCTGATGCACGGGTTCGGATTCACTTCGAGAATGTACGGCTCGCCGGCGGGCGACAGTCGCAGATCGACGCGGCCGTAATCGCGACAGCCGAGCAACTCGTACGCCTTCACGCAGATCGCCGACACCTTCGCGTGCAGTTCCGCCGACACATCTTCGGCAGGGTTCTTCGCGGGTGTCGCTTTGAAGTCGCGGGAAGCCGGCTTCCACTTGGCATCGAAGCTGACGATCGGCCAGAGCGGGTCGTGGCCGTCTTGTTCGAGGAACAAAATCTCGGTAAACGGCAGTGCCTCCGGTGTGCCGGTGCGATCCCAGATCGGCACGTTGAACTCGCGACCCGAGACGAATTGTTCGACCAACACCGGCGCACCGTACGCGAGCATGATGTGCGCGACGCGCTCTTCGAGGTCTTCCTGATTCGTGACGACGCTCCCTTGATCGATGCCGATGCTCGCATCTTCCTTGCCGGGCTTCACGATCACGGGCCACGGCAGATCGCACGCTGGCATCGGTAGTTGATCGACGACGAAAAACCTCGCCGTCGGTAGCCCCGCACCCGCGAGCATCTGCTTCGTCAGCGGCTTCGATTTGCCGATCAGGATCGGCTGCGTCGGCGAACCGGTGAACGGAATTTGCAGCAATTCGAGGATGCCCGAGACGAACGCTTCGGTGTTCCCCCACGATGCCATGCCTTCGTACAAGTTGAAAATGACGTCGGGCGATTGTTGCTTCAACCCGAACAAGAGCGCAGCCGGATCGCTGGTGATCCCGAGCCGCGACACCGGTAGTCCTGCGTCGATGAGCACCTTCGCCACGATGTCCGCGGTGTAGAGAATGTCGTACTCGGACTCCGCATCGGGGTGATCGACGGGCAGGGTCGGTTCGTTGTAGAGGATCGTCACGCGAGGTTGTGTCATCGGGTTGTCAGCTCCCACTCCGCAGGCATTGTTCGGGCCGCGCTTACGCAAGGCTTACTTGGAATTTAGTCGAGAGACGCGCCGGAAGCCACCGCGAAAGCGACGCGAATCACGCGAATGAACTCACGCGAGCATTACAAGCGGACCCGCACGATGGGAAAGTGGTCTCGCGATTTCCGCGGTAACGTCTTGCTCGGTTTCAGTCGCGTTCGTTCGGATCGTTATTCTTACGCCCATCGTCGCGGGTGCGGGGTTTGTCGTCGCAACCCGTTTTCGGTTCTGACGCCAACTCGTTGCGATAAGCAGCAATTTTCACCCAATAGATGATGAAACACACCATTCCTGCGATGCCGAAGAGAGCACCGCAGTAGGGGATAATGAGGGCAAAGGGGATAATCGCACTGGTTGAGCATATGCAAAACGCCATGCCGACCGATTGTCCGAAATCTTTGCCGCGAGAACTCCACCTGCGGTGGCGATACTCTCGATTTAACGAACTGGCCACACGAGTCACGATGATGGGCATCCAGACGATGTTAAAAATGGGGAAGAGCGCGAGCCAAACTTGGCCCGGCTCCATGTTCCGATTCTGCGGCCCTACCTGTTGCAAACACCTTGAGAGGTTGAGGAGGAAAGGAATATAGATGGCTAAAAAGACCGCAACAAAAAATACACATGCAAGGACGGCGATCAGCACGAAAATCGCGTCCCCCGCAGAGTAGTTGTTGTCGAACATCTGCGCGAACATGTGGGCCACTCGGTGAAAGCAGGAACATCACTTCGCCAGTAACTGTCGCAGCACGTACGGCAGAATCCCGCCGTGCTGATAGTATAGCACTTCTTGTGGTGTATCGACCCGCATGAGTGCCTGGAAGGTTTTGCTGCCCGCTTTCACGGTGACGTACACCTTCCCGGCGGCGACTTTATTCAGTGCCTCTTGCACGCCGGGAATCTCGTACACTTCTTCACCGGTCAAGCCCAGCGACAATGCACTGTCACCGGCGAGGAACTGCAACGGCAGCACGCCCATGCCGACGAGGTTACTCCGGTGAATCCGCTCGTAACTCTCGGCCACGACCGCTTTCACACCGAGCAGGCTCGTGCCCTTCGCGGCCCAGTCGCGGCTCGAGCCGCTGCCGTATTCCTTGCCCGCCAGCACGACGAGCGGAATCTTCTCCGCTTGGTACATCATCGCCGCATCGAAAATCGACATCTCGGTATCGGTCGGCAAGTGCCGGGTGACACCACCTTCGACGCCGGGAACGAGCAAGTTCTTCAGGCGCACGTTGGCGAAGGTTCCGCGCATCATCACTTCGTGGTGCCCGCGACGCGCGCCGTACTGGTTGAAATCTTTAACATCGACGCCATTACTCATCAGGTACTTGCCGGCCGGCGATTCTTTCTTGATGCCCCCCGCCGGGCTGATGTGGTCGGTCGTAATACTATCGCCGAGCAGTGCCAGCACGCGCGCCCCGGCAATGTCCGTCACCGGTGGCGGCGTCGTACTCATGCCGACGAAGTACGGCGGATTCGCGATGTACGTCGAGTTCGCTTCCCACGAATAGAGGTTCCCCGTCGGCACGCTGAGGGCACGCCAATTCGCGTCGCCGTCGTACACGCTGGCGTACGTCCGCTGGTAACTTTCCCGCGTGATCGATTGGTCGATGACGGCTTGTACTTCTTGTTGCGAAGGCCAAATCTCTTTCAGAAACACCTCGTTGCCATCGGAGCCGATGCCGACCGGTTCGGTGTCCCAGTCGATATCGACCTTGCCCGCCAGTGCGTAAGCGACGACGAGCGGCGGCGAGGCGAGGTAGTTCGCCCGTACCTCGGCATGAACGCGGCCCTCGAAGTTCCGGTTACCGCTGAGCACGGCCGAGACGACGAGGCCGTTCGCGGTGATCTCTTTGCTGACCGATTCCGGCAGCGGCCCGCTGTTGCCGATGCAAGTCGTGCAGCCGTAGCCGACGACGTGAAAACGTAGCTTCTCCAGTTCCGGGAGTAACTGCGAGTTCGTGAGGTAATCGGTCACGACTTTGGAGCCGGGCGCGAGGCTGGTCTTCACCCACGGCTTCGTCGAAAGCCCTTTCGCGGCGGCCTTCTTGGCGACCAAACCGGCGGCCACCATCACCGAAGGGTTCGACGTATTCGTGCAACTGGTGATCGCCGCAATCACGACCGAACCATCGCGTAACTCGCCGATGCTCGCCGCCGTGTTATCGACCTCGGCGAGCATCGGTAAACCGGCCTTCGGCTTCGCGGCCGATTTCAGTTTCGGTAACGCTTCGCGGAACGATTTCTTCACGTCCTTCACTGCGACGCGGTCTTGCGGTCGCGATGGCCCGGCGAGGCTCGATTCGACCGTGCCCATGTCGAGTTCGAGAACGTCGGTGTACGTCGCGGGTGGCGTGGACGCATCGTGGAACAAGCCTTGCGCCTTGCAGTAGGCCTCGACCAGAGCGAGTTGATCGTCGCTGCGGCCGGTCTGGTGCAAGTACTTCAGCGTCTCGGCATCGACGGGGAAAATGCCGCACGTCGCCCCATATTCGGGGGCCATGTTCGCGATCGTCAAACGATCCGCGAGCGCGAGTTCCGCGAGGCCCGGCCCGAAGAATTCGACGAACTTGCCGACGACGCCCTTCTTGCGCAGGATCTGCGTGACGGTCAGCACGAGGTCGGTCGCGGTGGTTCCTTCGGTCAACTTGCCGGAGAGTTTGAAGCCGACGACTTGCGGGATGAGCATCGTCACCGGTTGGCCGAGCATCGCGGCTTCGGCTTCGATGCCGCCGACGCCCCAGCCGAGCACGCCGAGGCCGTTGACCATCGTCGTGTGCGAATCGGTGCCGACGAGCGTATCGGGGTAGGCCACGCCCTCGTCGTTCACGAACACCGTACGCGCGAGGAACTCGCAGTTCACCTGGTGGACGATGCCCGTTTCCGGCGGCACGACTTGGAAGTTCCGGAAGGCGTTCTGGCCCCAGCGCAGAAACGTGTAGCGCTCTTGGTTGCGCTCGTATTCGAGCTTCGTGTTCTCCGCGAACGCCGATGGCGAACCGGCAACATCGACTTGCACCGAGTGATCGATGACGAGTTCGCACGGGATCAGCGGGTTGATTTTCGCCGGGTCGCCGTTGAGGTTCCGCATCGCGTCGCGCATCGCGGCGAGATCGACCACGCACGGCACGCCGGTGAAGTCTTGCAGCAACACGCGGGCCGGGCTGAAGGCGATCTCCGCATCCGGCTCCAGCTTCGGATTCCAGTTCGCCAAAGACTCGATGTCCTTCTTGCGCACCGAGAGGCCGTTCTCGTTGCGGAGTAAGTTTTCGAGCAGGATCTTCAACGAGAACGGCAGATTTTTCGCTGCGGGGAACTGTTGCTCGAAGGCGGCGAGTTTGTAGATCGTGTAAGTTTTGGCACCGACGATGAGTTCGGATCGCGTCGCGAAGCTGTTAATCATGGTTCGATTTCCACGTGAGAGCGGTTGCGCCTAACTGGTATTGTCGAACTGTGGCGGAAGACGGCAACGGAAGAAAAACGCCCGTAGCCATTTTGCTACGGGCGAGAGTGTGTTTCCGCGACGGTGTCAGAGTTACTTTTTGCCGTCGGTGCCGCCGATTTTCTCGAAGTACTCTTTCACGGCGGCCTGGGCATCGCGGGGCAGGCGTTGCGTGTCGATCGCTTGCGGGGCTTCCTGGGCGGCTTGTTTGATGTCCTGGCCCATCTCGGACGCCGAGCGCTTTGTGAACGCCGGGCCGCGAACGGTGCCACCGTAGCTCTTCTTGCCGCGCGGGTCGAACAGCCCGCGAATCCGCTCGTCTTGCGAGTTCGTCTTGGCGTTTTTGTTTTCCTCACGCTTGCCAGTCGCAGGGTTCGTGAACGGCGACCACGGTTTGTTATTGTCGCCCTCCGTTAACTTATCGCCATCTTTCCCGCCCTGGCACGCTTTGCAGGCTTTTTTGCACTCTTCCTTCAGCCGTTGCAAATACTCATCCGACGATTCGAGGTCTTGGAGTTCGTTCTCTAACTGCTTCAGATCGCCGCCCATTTTGCCGATCTCCTCGGCGAGTTCTTCCATTTTTCCCTCTTGGGCGGCCTGACGAATTTTCTCCATCCGCTCGGCCATGCGTTCCATCATCTCCGACGATTCTTTCGCGTCTTGCTTCACCTTCTCGAGTTCGCGTTCGAGCGACTCGGCATCTTTGCCGTCCTTTTTCGTCTGGTCGATCTTCTTCTGTAACGCATCCTGTTGTTCCTGGTTTTTTGCGACCTTCTCCGTCTGTTTCTTCATTTCCTTCATCTGCGCGTCGAGCTTTTTCAGGTCTTGCGCGTCGAGCTTCTTATCCTTGGCTTTCTTTTGCAATTCGTCGACCTGTTTGATCGCGGCCTTCAAGTCGCCTTTCGCCAGTGCTTCCTTGAACTCTTTCGCGGGGCCGTCGGGAAACTCTTTCTCCTTTTGCATCCGGTCGAGTTGCTGGAGTTGTTTCTCGATTTCCTTGAGCTTCTGAAATTCCTGCTCTTTGAATTTCTGAACCTTCTCCTCCATCGCCGTCAGTTCTGTAACCTTTTCGCGTTTCTTTTCCTCGGTCTCGGCGGGCGTTTTTTGCCACTTGTCCATCAATTGGTCGAGATCCGCTTCGAGCTTTTCGAGTTCCTTGGACTTCTTGCGATCCATCTCGTCGTTCGCTTTTTGTTTCGTGAACGGCTGCGTGGGCTTCTTCAGCGCTTCCGCTTCGGCGCGTTTCTCGGGGTCTTTCTTCTTCGCTTCCGCGAGGGCCGTTTCGCTTTCGGCCGCACCGGAAACATCGGGCTGATAGAAGAAGTACGCGAGTGCCACGCCGCACAGTAACACCGGCACACCGGCGGCAAACCGACCCGGCCGTACGGGGAATTTTTCTGCGACAATTAGCTTCGAGACGTGCGAATGGGCATCGTTCAGCACCGCATGACCGGCCGGCGTGCTGCGCTCTTCGGGGCGAAGTGTCAGCACGGTCGTCACCCGTTCGCGCAGGTCGAATCGCTTATCGAGTTCGAGCGCCGCCGTCTCGCGGGTCGGCGTTCGCAAGATCGACCAGACGAACGCGGCCAAAATGCCGAGACTGGAAGTAACGCCCAACACCGTCCAACGCAGCCATTCCGGTGGCGAATCGATCAGCCAAGGCTCCGCGAGAAACCAGACGAGGCCGCACGCCAACCCGACGCTTGCGAACGTGGAAACCGATTCCAATATCTGTTGGAAAACCAACCGGCGACGGACGCGGCCAATCGATCGTTCGACGAGTGCGATAGTCTGCATGATTCTTCCTCAAAACTAGCCCGCAGCGCAAGCAAGGTGAACCATCACGAAACTCGAACCCTTGCTTGCGCTGCGGGCTGGCATGATAAAACCGCTCTGAGTATCACATAGCATACACCAACGCAGATCGGAAGTTGAGCTTTCGAGCGCATTTTCGAGACAAACGCACGTTTGCGATTAGATCAGGATCGGCGTAATGACGTTGCCGCCGTGGCTGATCGGGATCGGTCGCCCCGTTTGATCGGGCACCGTGGCTTCGGGGTCGACGCCGGCGAGGTGGTACATCGTGGCGGCAATGTCGCCGGGTGTCACGGGGTGATCCTTTGGGAAGGCCGCCATCTTGTCGGTGGTGCCGTGGACGTAACCCGACTTCACGCCACCGCCGAACATCAGGCAGAACCCGCACTGCGGCCAGTGGTCGCGCCCCGCTTGTTTGTTGACGCGCGGCGACCTCCCCATGTCACCGTGAACGACCACGAGGACATCGTCGAACAGGCCGCGCTCGGTGAGGTCGTCGATCAGTGCGGATACCGATCGGTCGAGGAACGGCAGCATCACGTGCTTCAGCAACTTGAAGTTGTTGTTGTGCGTGTCCCAGTGGCCGCTCGCTTGCGCGGCTTCCGTGTGAACCGTCACGAACGAGACGCCCGCTTCGACGAGCCGCCGCGCGAGCAGAACGCTGGAACCGAAGAGGTCGCGGCCGTACCGATCGCGGGTTCGTGGGTCTTCCTTCGACAAATCGAACGCGAGTTTCGACTTCGGCGACGAAAGCATTTCAAACGCGCGACGGCGCTTGTCGCTCATCTCGGTGGTGGCCGCAACGCGGTCGAGACGCCCGACTTGCAAGTCGAGTTCTTCGACCAGTTTTCGCCTTCCTTTCAAGGCATCGAGCGAGATTCCATCGAGCTTCGGCAACTCGGGTTCGCCCATCGGTATCAGCGTGTGATCGTAGAAATCGGACGGGTTCACTGGGCGCGACCACTTCGGTTCGCAGGTGCTGAACATCGGGTCGTACTTCGGCCCGAGGTAGCCGCCGTACGGTCCGGCGCGGTGTAACCCCTGGCTGTAACCCGGTAGCGCGGGCAGCATCATGTAACCGGGAAGTTCGCCGCCGCGACCGACGCCGAAATACTGGCACACCGAAGGAATGCTCGGGTGGTTCGTCGGCTTCGAGAAGTAATCGACCTGATCTTGCCCACCCGTGTAACCCGTCATGACCGCGTATGGATTGTGGCTGTTGTAGCCGTGCGACACCGTGCGAATCAGCGTCGTGCGGTCGAGACGCTTCGCCAGTTCCGGCATCGGCTCCGAAACGCGCACGCCGGGAATCGACGTGGCGCGAACGCCGAACTCGCCGCGAATTTCGACGGGCTGATCGGGCTTCGGGTCGAACGTGTCGATGTGCGACGGACCGCCGAAAAGGTCGATCAAAATGATCGCTTTCGCACGTGCGGATCGCGTTTCGGACTTCGCGCGGGCGGTGATAGGAAGCGAGCTGCCGAGGAGTGCAAGCGAACCCGCACGGAGCAGATCGCGCCGAGTGAGGCCGTCACATGCGGTCGACGCATGACCGAGTAACCGGATCATGGGAGTATTTCCCGAAAGGCCCCGAAAGGCAGGCAGAAATTCAGGCAGGAATGGAAGCGTAACAGAAGCGATTGCGAAATACAAACGAAAAAACCCACGGCATAACCGTGGGTTTCAACGAGCGTGTCATCGGCAGACCGACCAAGAGGGCCGCGAGGCCGTAGCGAATCTTGGCGGTGCGTTGCATGGCTTTCGTCAACATGATGATCTCCCTTGAAGGTGACTTTCGGAATGAAAGCGTACGACATAGAGGTACATCATTCGTGCCAAAGCCACTTTTATCGCCGCCAGTAAGAACGGCCGTAGTTACCGTTGTAGTAGGAACGATTGCCATACGAAAAACCCGAGTTATATGGCCGGTAATTGTAGTAGCCGTTGTTGAACCCGTTGTTGAACCCGTTGTTGTAGCCGTAGTTATAATTGTAGCCGCGATACGGGTTATAATACGAATTAGAATACCCGTAACTGCCAATGTTGTAGTTGTTGTAATACTGTCGGTTCGTGGTCGTATTGGTCCACGGCGAGTAACTGTACGCACCGACCTGGATCACGCCAGGCGCGAAGTACGTCTGGTTCTGCACATAGGTGTTCGTACCGGGGTCGAAGTAGTACGTTTGCGCGTCGGCTTTCGATCCCCAGCACAGGACGGCCAACATTGTGGCGAATGCAAAGCGTTTCATCGGAACTCCTTCATGGTGTTGCGGCACTATGCCAGTTTGACACATAACAGACGAGCCGCAATCGACGTGCCAAACCGGAAAATATTACAAAAAGGCGAGCGGGTGATTCGATGCCGCTCGCCCAGGTGATGTGAAGTTGGGCTTTCCATCGAATTTCCGCGACCGTTTTGTTCCCGTTTTTGTTACGGCGATGCCAGTCGATTTTTACCGAAATTTCCTCACGTGGTTGATCGTTTTCTTTATCCCGGAGGGATTGCAGCGATTAGCCCCAGGTCGCGTCCGCGCACCTGGGGTACGCTCGCGATTTCACCGACCCCGAATGGGGTCGTAGCGGC
>JAYWCL010000279.1:0-5381 GCA_043780595.1 Limnoglobus sp. | reverse complement strand
ATGAGTGGTGGTTTTGCAACTCACATTCTGGGAGAAACAGGCACTTTACGATAGCCGAATCGCAATCGCAAAACTGCTACCCACTTTTGAACCGTGCCCAAAACTGCGACCGGGATTTGAACCAAACCAGATTCTGAGAGGAACTTGAGAAGAAATGCCCGATTCGATGAACGCCGGGTTGACAAAATTACCGATCTTTGCAATAACTACAAAACTTGGCCTCTTTTCGGTTCCGGCCCCACCAGCACAGATGCAAACCTGAGTTGGTGGGGTTTTTTCGTTTTGTACCATTCTCTCGTCTCATTTCTCCGGTTTCGCTTGGGATTGCGGCGTGATGCGAAATGCGCTAACTTGTGGGCCAACTGAGAATTCTCTGCGAAGGAGTCGCATGTCACGGGCAATGGACGCCCCGAGTCGGATGGCCACCGCCGTTGCCGCTTTGGTGGCGATGGTCTTGCGTGCCCCGCGTTTGGTACTAGCGCTCGGGGCGGCGGCCATCGTAGGTTCGATTTGGCTATCGTACGCCAAACTCGAATACCACACGCAACGCAACGACCTTCTGAGTGCGGAAAAAGAATGCCAACAGCGATGGCAGAAGTATCTGAATGCCTTCGGCGATGACGACGATATGATCGTGGTCGTCAAAGGGATCGATCGCAAACGGATGCGGGCGGCAGCGGACGATTTGGCAACCGAACTTCAGAAGCGATCCGATTTGTTCGACCGCGTCTTTCACAAAGTCGATCTGCGCCCACTCCACCCGAGATCGTTGCTGTACTTGTCGCAAGACGACCTCGCGGCGATCGACAAACGCCTCGACGGAATGGCCCCGCTCCTCGGTCGATTTGGGGATGTCAGTTGGCAGGCACTTTCGTTGCAAGCACTGCTCGCGCAGGCGACGGTGGCGGCCGAAAGCAAACGAGCGGGGCAAGCACTATCCAAAGCGGACGACGATCTTCTCGCGCAACTCCCAGCGATTTTGCAACAAGCCTCGGTATCGTTGCAAAATCCGGCCGATTATCAGAATCCGTGGGCGGTGGGCGGGCGTCGTGATGAAGCCCGCACTCTCACCGAGCCGCAGTATTTTTTCACGCACGATGGCGCACTCGCACTGGTGTTAGCACGCCCCAAAAAAGCTCTTGAGTCGTTCACGCCTGCGAAGGAAGCGTGTGAAGCGGCGCGGACAATTATTGCAGACATGCGGCAAAAATACCCTGGTCTGTCGTTCGGTTTGACTGGCTTGCCCGTCCTGGAAACCGATGAGATGGTCGCATCCGACGAAGACTCGACGTTCGTATCGTGGCTCGCGCTGATCGGCGTGGCTCTGCTGTATTTCGTGGTCTATCGCGGGTTCCGCTATCCGCTACTCACCGTCGGCACGCTGTTAGCTGGGACCGTGTGGGCGCTCGGCTGGGCGACGCTCACCGTTGGCCATTTGAACATCCTTTCATCGACATTCGCGGTGATGATTATCGGCATGGGCGATTACGGTGTACTCTGGGTGGCCCGCTACGACGAAGAGCGTCGTACGGGGCGAAGCCCGCACGATGCAATGATGCACACCGCACGCCATGCGGGGCCGAGTATCGTGACGGCGGCGGCTACCACATCGCTGGCGTTCTTTGCCACGATGGTGGCGGACTTCAAAGCCGTCGCAGAACTCGGCTGGATCGCGGGCTTCGGCGTGTTGTTCTGTGCCATCGCGTGCATCACATTACTTCCCGCTTGTATCGTTTTGCTCGAGCGGCGTTCGGCCAATCGCCTCGGTAAAGACGACCGTAACGTCCTCGCGTTCCCGGCGGCAGGGCGGCCGTTCTTCCCCTATTTGTCGTCGCGGCCACGCTGGGTGTTAGGAATCGGTATCGGCATCGCGCTCCTGTGTGCGGGATTCGCGGGCCGCGTCTCGTACGATTCCAATTTGCTGAACATGCAAGCCGATGGCCTCGACTCCGTGAACTGGGAACGCGAACTGATCGAACACGCCGCCGGTGCGACGTGGGATGCGTTGAGCATTGCGAAAAGCCGCGAGGAAGCGATCGCATTGCGTGCGAAGTACGAGGCGCTGCCCGGTGTCGGTCGCGTCGTCGATGCCGTCGTACTCGTCCCATCGGATCAAGATCGAAAACTGACGACTTTGGCTACGATTCAAGCGAAATTGTCGCGATTACCGAGTGTGTTACCCGAACCGATGGCAACCGACCCAGGTAGTCTGCAACGGATGCTCGACCGCTACGGGCAATTGCAACCGACAGCGATCCCGGCGACGATGAACGAGGCACTCTCGCGATCCACGGCAGACGCGAGAATCAAGGAATTCGACCGCAGACTGAAGGCCGACCTGCTCGCCGATCTGCGATTGTTGAAGGAAGTCAGTCAGCCGAAGCCGATTGCGACGAACGATTTGCCGGTGGAGTTTCGCGAACGCTACATCGGCAAGAATGGCGAATATCTGGTGCGTGCGTTCGCAAAAGAATCGTTGTGGGACTTCCCCGCACTCGAACGCTACACCGATGCCGCGAAAACGGTCGATCCCGAAGCGACGGGAAAATCGTATCGCACGCTCGAAGGTTTACGGCAGATGAAAGATGGCTTCGAGCGGGCAGGGCTGTTCGCCGTCATCGTGATCGTTATCGTGTTGTGGCTCGATCTGCGCGGGTTACGGCCGCTGTTGTGCGGGCTGTTTCCGCTCGTCATCGGCATCGTGGCCACGCTCGGCGTCATGGGTTTCGCGGGCATTCCGCTCAACCCCGCGAACCTCATCGCGCTACCACTCATCGTCGGCGTCGGCGTCGATAATGGCGTACACGTGTTGCACGATTACGCGGAGAAAGCACCCGGCAAGCTGTATCGCCTCGGTGCGGCCACCGGTCGCGGTATCGCCGTCGCTGGGCTGACGACGATCTTCGGCTTCGGCACGCTCATCCTCGCGCGGCATCGCGGCATGGCCAGCCTCGGCCTCGCGCTGACGCTCGGCGTCACCTTCTGCATGATCGCTGCACTCGTGTTGTTGCCCGCACTGTTACGCTGGTTCGACGAACGAAAAATGCGAGCACCCGCAAAAGCAAGATCGGTGAGCGCGCGGATACGCATTGCGTTACTTCGATAGGATCAGTCGATATGGAAACATCTTGCCGCCGAGATCGTGCATCTCGATGAGTGCGATAAAGTACGTGCCGTCCTTCGGTAATGTGAGCTGCAACATCGGGTCGGCGGAGCCATTCGCGTCGTCGTTGGAATCGACGATGCGTTTTTCGGAATCGTAGACGGTCATCATCAGGTCGGCGGGCGAACCGAGTTTTGCCGCCTGCACTTCGATGCGGATTGTCTCGCCGGCTTTGCCGCGAAACTGGTAGACGTCGCTATCTTGCACGCGATCGATTGTGCCTTCCACGGTGGCCGGACAGTCGATGAGTTGAGCCTTGTCGAAACCGTCGTTTGGCTCTTTTTCGAGCAATCGGTGAACGCCATCCGCAATGGCAATTTTAGCGACGTTCGATTCGCCACCTGGTCCAATCGCGCTGAACGACAAGGTCGCCCCGCTGATTTCCTTCGCTGCGACGATCTCGATTTCTATCTCTGAATCGCCAATGCGCTCGACTGGGAAGTTGTTCGGCACGCCGACTTTCTTGCCCTTCGCGACGATCTTGCCCCGCGATTTCGGTTCGTGAACTCGCACTTCGGAGACGGTTTCGAGGTTCGAGCCGCGGACCGTGAACTTCATCGTTTCGCCGGGTTTGATGCAGAGTGGCATCGCGACGATCAACTTCGGCGCGAGTGGTTTTTTATCTTGCGCGACCGCCATCGCCGCGAGAATGAACACGACGGCGATTGGCAAAAAGCGATTCACAATGACGCCCCGAAAGAGTTACGCGAACAGTTCCTGAACGGTTTCACCCGAGTCGAGGATTTCGATGGGGCGACCATCGGGCGTGACGAGTTGTTTGCGCGGGTCGATGCCCATCGAGTCGAGGATCGTGTACGCGACATCGGCGGGCGAGACGGGACGTTGCGTGGGGTAGCCGCCGTGCTTGTCGGTTTTACCGAGTACCAAGCCGGGCTTCGTACCAGCTCCGAAAAATAGCATCGAAGCGGCCTGGCCCCAGTGATCGCGACCGGCATCTTTGTTGACCTTCGGCGATCGACCGAACTCGCCCATTACGACGACGAGCGTATCTTTGTGCAATCCGCGTGCGTGCATGTCTTCGACGAGTGCCGACACGCTGTGATCGAACTCCGGTAGCTTCTTGTCGAGGCTATCGAAGATTTTCGCGTGGTGGTCCCAACCGCCATAATTGACCGTGACGAATCGCACGCCCGATTCGATGAGCCTGCGTGCCATCAACATCGACTGCCCCGGCGTGTTGCGACCGTAGCGGTCGCGGAGTTTATCGCTCTCGGAATTGATGTCGAACGCCTTTTTCGCTTCGGTGGAAATCAGCATTGCGGTCGCACGTTGCTGAAATTCATCGTAAGTGGCGATCTGGTCGTTTCCTTGAATCTTGTTCGCCAAGCCATCGACCGTCTTCAACAGCGTCTCGCGCCGGACGGCCCGCTTCGACGATTGATCGCCGTTCGGTGAAACGTCTTGCACTTTGTAATTGGCCTCGTTCGGATCGCCCGCTTTGAACGACTCGAACCGCCCGCCGAGGAACGCGGACTTACCGAGTTCCCACGTGAACGACGGGTTCCGCGGCACCGCCACATACGGCGGTAATGTACCTTGAAAACCAGACTCATGTGCCACGACCGCACCGATAGCCGGATAGTCGCCGAACGGCGTACCGAACCGCCCCGAGAGTACCCAGTTCGTGGCCGTTTCGTGGTGGTCGTTGTTGTGCGAACACGACCGCACTACAGCGATTTTGTCCATCACGTTTGCCATCATCGGCAACTTCTCGCCGACGTTCAGGCCGGGAACGCTCGTGGCAATCGCCTTATATTTGCCGCGAATCTCTTCGGCGGCATCTGGCTTCGGATCGAAGCTATCGTGGTGCGATAACCCGCCGCCGAGATAAACGAGGATGACCGATTTCGCGCGGGAGTTCGCCTTGCCGCTCGCGGCTTCGGCCTTTAGTACCGACGCCAACGACACGCCCAACCCCGCAAGACCGCCCACCCGCAGAAAATTGCGACGATTCGCTGTCAGTCGTATATCGAGCATTTCAAATCCTTCGTAAACGCGACCGAATTTTGCCACTTTTGGTAGTCGCAGGTCTTTCGCCGGCGGATTAAACGTCTTACCCTTGCGCAACTCATTGCGAGAGATAGTCTTCCTACATCTATACTTCACGCGGTTGGAAATGACACGTTACCGGTCTAACAATCTATTCTTGTTAGCCCGACGCGCTAGCGAGGGATTACTATCGTTTCTGCGATGTCGT
>JAYWCL010000278.1:0-5083 GCA_043780595.1 Limnoglobus sp. | reverse complement strand
GGAAGCTGGTTCATTTTCCAGATCGTGTGCGAAGTTACTTTCAGGCTCCATTCGTGCAATATGCCGCGGCAAATGATATGTGATGTTGTTACGAGCCGAGGTAATATGTGATCGCAACGAAGACTGGCGTAAGTGGCAACACCGCCGATGTGGTCAACAGCAGTTGGGGCTTTCAGGGAGATTCCGCCGGTCGATCATTTTATTCCCAGACTATGGACGCTTTGGCACGCGACACGGGTAAAGTCTTCGTATTCAGTGCGGGAAACAGCGGGCCGACTACGAATACCGTCGGCGGCCCTGCGACCAGTTACAACGTCATCTCCGTGGCGGCACTCGGTTCGGACACCGACCCGCAACCGTTCAACACCGTCTCATCGTTCAGCAGCCGCGGTAGGCAAGATGTCTTCATTCCCACCGTCTCGGCTACCAGCACCACGGGCACCACGATTGTCGGCGGGCGGATCCGCATCGATATTGCCGCACCGGGGCAAAACCTCACGCTCGCATATTATGGAGGAGCGACCGGTGGAAACACCGGCAACACCGCTAATGGCGCATCGAATTCCTATTCTGGTGACGTGGCCGGCACGAGTTTCTCGGCACCGACGGTCGCGGGTGGGGCGTCGCTGATGGTCGATGTCGCCCGACAATTGAGTTTGGCGAACGGCACCGATGGTCGCGTTGTGAAAGCCGTGTTGATGAACTCCGCGGATAAGACATCGGGCTGGACGAACAACCAAACACTATCGAGCGGTGTGATCCGTACGACGCAGGCCGTCGATGAAAACGTCGGCACCGGTCGCATGAACCTCGCGGCGGCCTACCAGTATTACGGCAACGCCACATCGACTCGCGGCAACACGACGGTCAGCCCGACGAACGCCGTCACCGTTATGGATCGCGGTTACGATTTAGCGACTGCGATCCAAGGTGCCAGTCTGCCGACCAGCACCAACGATTACACGCTCACCAGCGTCGCTTCTGGCATCGGTTCTTCGCTCACCGTCACACACTCACCTGGCTCGCAGATCGGGGCGTCAACAGCTTCGCAAACCCCACTGTGGTCAGCGACAATAAGCTCGCGAATCTCGACCTCGAAATCTGGTCGTTGGTGAATGGCGTGTTCACGACGAAAGTGGCCGAATCGACGAGCCTTTACAACAATTCCGAACACTTACATTTGAACAATTTGAGCAACGGTCAGTTCGGGTTACGGGTCGTCTACGTGGGCGACGTCTGGGACTTCACGAACAGTAGTACGGAACTGTACGCACTCGCCTGGAACTACACCCCCGTGCCCGAACCCGGTTCGATTTTGGCCATCGGTGCCACGGTATTGCTAATCGTACGCCGAGTAAGGCGTAAGCTTTCCGCGTAGTTTCAATCCCGTAGGGTAACCGGTTTACCCGATAGCTTTTGAATATTGGTATTCGACTTGAAACAGTCCAGCCAGTTGAATGCCGATCTTGTGTACCAAGCCCCGACGCAGTGCGGTAACAACGGGGTATCGGACGACTTGGTCACCTGCTCCTTTTACCAACACCGATAGTTCACCGAGCCGAAAAATGAAAAATGCTCTTCGTTTCTTGATCCTCCACTACGTAATTCGCCCGGACTTCAATAAATCCCAGTATTTCCGATCGTGCCAGTCGAACTTTTGACCGTGGCAGTGACAGCCATTGCCCGTCTTTGTCGGCATGGAAAAATGGGCCGTAAGCGATCAGTTGGCTATCTAACCATAGCATTTGGCTATCTAACAATTTGATGTAGCAGGTAGACACGTAAACGATAACACCAAACACCCCCGCTACCATCGCCATTACGAAACCCGCGGTAATCCTACCGATATTGGACGTCAGATCGTCCCACGTGTAGACCGCGGTCATCGCGAAGCCGATCGCGACGGGAACGAAGGTCACCCACAGCAGCCAGTTCCCGTAACCGATCGGCAACGCCTTGATGCCGTCATGATCGACGATCACCCGCAAAGAGACCGAGTGCCCCTCGGGTGCGAGCAGGACCAACGGCAACAATTCGTTCGGTTCGAGCAATCGTTTTCTCCCGTCTTGCGGCGATGAATCTTTGTCGCTTATGCTCGTTGTTGTTACAGTCGCGCGACCTCCGCTCCGATGTTGGCTTTCCGCACGTCCCGGATCGCGCTAAGGATGGCGTCTTTCAAAGACGTAGCCGTCCGCGAGAACTCCATATAGATACAGCCGTACTGCACGCTCAAAGTAGAGTCATCACAGCCGGCCTCGAACAGCGCGTCCTCGACTTCGGCAGTCAATTCATGCACTCCAGTCAAGATTAAGGCGAAATCGTACTCCCGCTCACTCATATTCAGAATCCTGGCATTGCGTTGAATGCTATCACCTTGCACCGAGGCAGTACAGCGTTTCCTGGCGTTGGCCGTTCACTTTCTTCGCGACCCGCAGATAGACGCGGCCCCCGCAGATCGTCGGCGAAGCGAAGGTTTCGTCGCCGAGCTTGTTCTTCGCCACGAATGCGTACCCTTTCGGCGACGCTTCAAACAGGAACGTCACGCCCGATTCGTTGGTCGCGTAGATCGTGTCGCCGACCAACACGGGGGATGCGGTGAAGGCCCCGCTGAGGCGCTCCCGCCAGACTTCTTTACCCGTGTCGCAACGCCAGCAGACGGCGAAACCATCGTCGATGACGCCATAGATATGGTCATTGCGCACGATCAGCGATGGCACGTACACCCGCGTCAGATTCTCCCACACGACCTTGCCCGAACCGTCGGCGGCCATTGCTGCGATGTGGTTCTTCGGGTAGCCGCCCGTCGTGAAAATGTGCTTGCCATCGGTGACGGTCGAGGTCACGCATTCGGTGGTTGCGCCCTTGGTTTCCCAGTTCACTTTGCCCGTCATCGGATCCAGACTCGTTACCAAATCACATCCGGTCAGGATCAGTTGCTCTTTGCCCGCTGCGGTGAGAATCACGGGCGAAACGTAGTTCGGTAGCTTGGGCCGCGCGTGCGACCAGACCACCGAACCGCTGACGCGATCGAGGCCGACAATCGCGCCACCACCCTTGTTGTCGGCGGCGACAATCACGAGCGAACGATGCAGCATCGGCGACGAGCCGAAGCCTTGGTGCAGCACGTAATCGACGACTTTCTTCTGCCAGATGATCGCGCCATCGAGGCCGACCGCCGAAGTGTGGATGCCATTCGCATTCTGGAAATTGATGAAGATGCGTTCGCCATCGCAGGCTGGCGAGGAAGAGGCGAGCGAACCTTTCGCGTTGCCCTTTTTCTCGAAGCCGCCCTTGTGCAAGTCCGCCTGCCAGACCTTCTTGCCACTCTCGCGATGGAAGGCGAACAGCGACTGCGTTTCGGTCGCCGCGTCCGCCACGGCGAGATATACGCGGTCGCCCACAACCGTCGCCGAGCCGTGCCCGCGACCTGGCAACTCGGCTTTCCACAGCACATTTTCGCTCTCATTCCAAAGCGTCGGCGGCTTCTGCTTCGCATCGGCGACGCCATTCCCCAACGGCCCCCGCCACGACGGCCAATCGTCGCCCGCCACCGCAGGACACGCGCACACCGTTAACAACAACAAACTTCGCAGCATCGGGACATCCTTCAAACGTGGCAGGGTTTCGATTCGTCCCGATTAACGTACACTGTTCGCTGTAGGTAAGCAGTGAATTGTCCACGATGCCGACCTCCGATTGACTTCCTCATGGTGAGCCGTTACCCCAGGAGCCGCGTGAGTGCCGTCATTCCGAGTTCGGCGACTTGGCTCGGTTTCGATTGCCAGATCATCGGGTTCATCACTTCGAGCGACGCATAACCTTCGTAGCCGATCTGCTTCAATTTCTGCAAGATCGGGATCAGTTGGAAGTCGCCTTCACCGGGGAAGACGCGGTCGGCGTCGGTCATGATTTCGCGCGGGATGCCGGGGATGTCGCAGAGGTGAACGTGTGCGAGTGTCTGCGCCGTCAGGCGGTCCAGATCTTCGAACTTGCTCGCGCCTTTGTAGTATTGGAAGACGTCCAGGCAGACGCCGACGTTCGGTTCGTCGCACTGTTCGACGAGCAAAATCGCCGTTTCGAGACAGGAACAGAAGGTGTCCGCGCCGCGGAATTCGAGCGCGAGCCGCACATCGTACCCCGCCGCCCACTGTGCCGCCTGCGACAGCGATACGACTGCACGGCCCAGGCTCGTTTCATCGATCATCTGCGCAAAGTCTGCCACGACGACCATCGTGGGGATCGCGAATTGTTGGCACAAATCGAGCCGCGTTTTGAAGTGATCGAACGTCGCTTTTCGCGCTTCGCCCTGCGAAAGCAGCAATCCGCCCTGATACGCCGCCGCCACCAGCGTCACGCCGCGATCACTGAGCATCGCGCGAGTTTCGTCGATGGTCGAAGTCGCGAGATGCCGTTCGAGTTTCGTCAGCCAGACCTCGATCGCGGTACATCCGCCGTCGGTGTACCCCATCACATCGGCGGCAAACGTCGCAGGCATCGTGCTCGCCTGGCTGATACTGTAATTCATGTGGTGTTGCTTCGCGTGGCAGAAATTGACACCTCTTCACGGGCGCTACGCCCGAGAAGAGGTGAAAGAGACCGAAAAGCCGCGAATCTCGTTAGCGATGGGATGCCGCAATTACGGCATCCCTGAGAGTTGCGATCACCGTCAGGAGTGGGCGTTACTGGATTTGAACCAGTGACCCCTACAATGTCAATGTAGTACTCTAGCCAACTGAGCTAAACGCCCCTGTACTCTGTTTTTACCTTTCTCGCCCGTTCCGTCAAGGGCAGGTCGGTCGATTCTGACCGACATCGAATTCGGCAGTTGCACTTTGCGGCGGAATGCGTCACCATGAGCGTTCTGCTGGGTCTTTCCCTTCGCGAGGGTCGTACTGTGTTACTCCGTTACTCGTGCGTGTTTGCGTTACTGACTGCGATGCTGGCGGTTTCGGTGGCGCAGTCGCCGGACCCGATGAAAGCCCATTCGGGGCTGGTTCACCACCTCGCGTTGTCCGCCGATGGCAAGCTGCTCGCGTCGGCGGGGTTCGACAACGTCGTGCAAATCTGGGACGTTACCGGCAAC
>JAYWCL010000277.1:0-31393 GCA_043780595.1 Limnoglobus sp. | reverse complement strand
ACTTCCTCGCGCGTACCGGGCAGCGCCGGCCAGCTCATCGGCCCGCCGGCCCGCCGCCGCTTGAACGTCGGCGGCTCGGCTGCGGCCACCAGCGTGCCGCTGCCGTCGAAGTCGACGTCGCCCATCGTGAGCAGGCTCGGTGCGTCTTTCTTCTCGGGCCGTGGCGCGAGAATATCGAAGAGCATTTGCGGTACCGGCATCGTGACGAGCGAGACTTCCTCGATGAGATATTTCTTGTCGTCGACACCCGGTAATGCGGCGAACGGCAGTCGGCACAACGGCCCATCGGGGCAGAGTAACACGAGTTTCGCGGAGCCGATTGCGGGCAGCAGTGGCTTCCAGATTTTGTCGCGAAGTACGACTGCGGGGTCGTTGTCTTTGCCGGTCAGTGGCGTGCCGCGATTGAGTTGTTCGCGGAACAAATCGATCGCCGCGGTGACCGGTTGGATCGCGCCGAGTTCGAATCGCTGGATCGTTTTTTTGCTCACCACGAAGGCGCAGAGTTGATCTTTGTAGGCGACGTAATCGACGAGCACCGCATCATCCGGGAGCATCTTTTGCAAGTCGGCAGGCGTCGCTTTTTTCTTCTTTTGATAGGCCGCGAACGCCTCGGATTTCGACGCGAGTTCTCGCTGGAGTTGCTCGTATCGCGCGTTGAGTTCGTCGAGTTTCTTCGGCACATCGATCTTGAGTTTCGGGTCCGGCAGGTTGTTGACGAGCCGCGACAACTCGCGCGCGACTTGCTGCAACTCTTCCACGAGCGGCTTCGTCTCCGGCTTCGCCACACGCACCGTTCGCAAGAACATCTGGCGAGCTGTGACCGCACCGCGAATACGAAAAATCGGTTCGTAAACAGTCGGCGGGGCAGATTTTGCGGTGCCACGGAGGAGATTGTGCCAGTAGCCCCGATTGGCTTTTGCAGTTTCCAGTTGTGAAGCTTCAGTCTGGATTTCTGAGGTACGTTCGAGATTACCCGAGACGATTCTCACGGCTTGTAGGTAGAGCGGTTCGGCTTTCGCGGGCTGACTCATTCGGCTGTACAAAAACGCCAGGCTGTTTAGGCTGTTGGCATAGTCGGGATGGTTCTCGCCCAACACCTGGAGGCGAATTTCCTTGGCCTGGAGCAAAAGCGGCTCGGCTTTGGCGAGCTGACCCATGTCGCTGTACAACGCCGCCAGGTTGTTCAGGCTCGTGGCGTAGTCGGGATGGTTCTCGCCCAACACCTCGAGGCGGATCGCCTTGGCCTGGAGATAGAGCGGCTCGGCTTTGGCGGGCTGAGCCATGTCGCTGTACAACTTCGCCAGGTTGTTCAGGCTCGTGGCGTAGGCGGGGTGGTTCTCGCCCAACACCTTGAGCTGAATCGCCCTGGCCTGGAGGTAGAGCGGCTCGGCCTTCGCGGGCTGGCCCATGTCGTTGTACAACCCTGCCAAGTTATTCAGGCTCGTGGCATAAGAAGGATGATTCTCCCCGAACACCTTCTTGTAGATGCCGAGGGCCTGGAGGTGGAGCGGCTCGGCCTTCGCGGGCTGGCCCATGTCGCTGTACAACGCCGCCAGGTTGTTCAGGCTCGTGGCGTAGGCGGGGTGGTTCTCGCCCAACGCCTTGAGCTGAATCGCTTTGGCCTGGAGGAGGAGCGGCTCGGCCTTCGCGGGCTGACCCATGTCGAGGTACAACCCCGCCAAATTGATCAGACTTGAGGCATATATGGGATGGTTCTCCCCCAACGCCTTCTTGAAAATCGCTTTGGCCTGGAGGAGGAGCGGCTCGGCTTTGGCGGGCTGGCCCATGTCGCGGTACAACGCCGCCAGATTGTTCAGGCTCATGGCGTAGTCGGGGTGATTCTCGCCCAACGCCTTGAGCTGAATCGCTTTGGCCTGGAGAAAGAGCGGCTCGGCTTTGGCGGGCTGACCCATTTCTTTGTACAACATCGCCAGGTTGTTCAGGCTCGCGGCGTAGGCGGGGTGGTCCTCGCCCAGCACCTTGAGCTGAATCGCTTTGGCTTGGACGTAGAGCGGCTCGGCTTTCGCGGGCTGGCCCATGTCGCTGTACAATAACGCCAGGTTGTTCAGGCTCTGTGCGTAGTCGGGGTGGTGCTCGCCCAACGCCTTGAGCTGAATCGCTTTGGCCTGGAGGTAGAGCGGCTCGGCCTTGGCGTGCTGGCCCATGTCGCTGTACAATAACGCCAGGTTGTTCAGGCTCGTGGCATAATCGGGGTGGTTCTCGCCCAACGCCTTGAGCTGAATCGCTTTGGCCTGGAGATAGAGCGGCTCGGCCTTGGCGGGCTGGCCCATGTCGCGGTACAATAACGCCAGGTTGTTCAGGCTCGTGGCGTAGTCAGGATGGTTCTCGCCCAAAACTCGTTTGCGGATGTCGAGAGCTTCCTGCCACAACGGCAACGCCTCGGCTGGTCGACTCCGATAACTCGCTACGCCTTGGCCATTGAGTCGTGTCGCCCGTAGAACCTCTCGCCGCTGGTCGTTGCTCAACTGGCTCAGCAAATCGATATTCGACACGGCCAACCGCGCATCCGTAACCACCCAGTAGTCCTTGCCGAATCGCTTCGATTGCAATTGCAGAATTCGCTCGCGGAGCTTTTTCGCTTCGGCAAACTGCTCAAGCTGTTCATGCCAGGTGGCGATCAGCATCAGCGAACCGATCGGCTCGTCGTGTAACTCGCCATACACTTTCACCTCGGCCGCGAGCATTTTCTCGGCGGCCGCGATTGCGTCGTCGAGCTTGCCTTCTTTGTGCAGCTTCGCGGTCTCGTCGGCCCACTTTTTGATGTCCTTCCGCAACTCTTGTTGCTCGGCAGTCAGTGGCTTTTTGTCTGGGGGCGTTTGGCCAGAAATCGGGGCGCACAACCACGCCGCGTAAACCAGCATAAACAATACCCATCGCGATGCGGACATGTCAGCGTCTCCACGTTGTCGGAACGAATTTCAATACTCACCGCCAGTCGCAATCGCTCTACTTCGTCGTCGTGGACAGGGCCTTCTCGACCTCGGCGGCCAGACTTGCGGCCAGTTCGGCGGGCTTTCCTTTCTCGCCCTTCACGCTCACGCGGCCGACACGCTCTTTGCCGCGGAACAGGATTGCCGTCACCACCACCGCGTCGCCGTCGATGCGGTAACGGCCCGCGAGTTGGTGCGCGCCGGGCAGTTCGGATGCGTCGATGAACACCAGTGGCGAGGTTCGCCCACGGCCGGTTGCGGACTTCAACACCTCGTCCACCTTCTTCCCCAAGTCGAGGACATCCTTGAACTCGTCCTCTTCTTGCAGGTTGCAGCGCAAGAGCATCGGCCGGATGGTTTGCAGCGGGATCTCCGTCTGGTCCTTCGCCGTGACGACGCCGATGGGGAATGGCTGGCCACCGCGCGGTGTGGCGATCACGGGCCGCTGCACGCCGCCGATGTCGCGGGCGAGTTCCGGCACCTTGTCCGCCGCGAACCCGAAGAGCGTCGCCACGTCCACGCGTTCGTCCTTGAGGGCACCGCCGCGCATCCCCAGGAGCAGGCTGTAGGTCAACAACCCCTGCCCGTAGCGGCTGGCCTCGTAACTGACCGCGTCGGACGCGCAGCCCGCGAGAACGTACATCCCGGTACGGTCCTTCAGTTGCTCCATCGCGCGCACCTGGCTGCCGGGCACGTCGCGCTTCTCCATGAGCTTCTCCACGAGTTTCCCGGACGCGCACGTGTCGAGGATGAGTACCTGCTTCTGGGCCGGGACGAGCTTCAGCAGTTCCGTCAGTTCCTTGCTGGAAACGGCGGTGGCGGTCCGGACGGCCGGGTCGGCGAGGTTGGCCGTTGCCGCGTCGGACGTGAGGTAATAGAAGTCGCCGTCCGCACCGCCGTAGTTCACACCGTGGCCCGCGAGGTAGATCACCATCACATCGCCCGGCTTGGCCTTCTTCAAGGCTTCCATCGCGAGCAAGATGTTCGCACGATTCGGGTACGCCTTCACGTCTCCGGTGGTCGTCAGCTTTGTGAGGTGAACGTGATCCGCACCGAACAGTCGATTCCCAGCTACGCGGACGGCGGTGGCAAAATCGTCGGCATCTTTCGCGGCAAACTTCAGGTCGATGGCATCGCCACGATAATCCGACACCCCGACGATGACTGCCCACAACTCCGGTGGATCGGCCTTTTTCTCGCCTTCGGGTTCGATCTCGCGCACCATGCCACGGCTACACAGATAGCCCTCGGCGTTGTAAGCGAGGATTTCCACGCGGTTCTTCTTGCCCGGCTCCAATCGTGGATCGTTCGAGAGATCGAGTTGGACCGTCAACTTCGCGGCCTCCGGGTCCGCACCGCGTGGCCGAGCGTCGGACGATGCTTCCTTCCCGTTCACAAGAACGACCACACGACCGATACCGCCACCGCGATTGGTGAGTGCGACATCGATCTTGGCCCCCGTCGTCTTTGCGACAATATCGGGGTACATCTTGGGGGCGGTGAACGCGGCCACCGCGCGGAGCGGTTCCCGGTTCGAGCCGAGGAGTTTCCCGAGCAATCCGGGGTCGTAGTACCGCTCCTTCAACTGGCTGAGGGCGATCGGCTCGTTGCCGACGACCCAGTGCAGGCCCGCGACGTCGCCGCCGTTGGAGGCGTCGTACCGGCCGAGCGGGTCGACCACGGCCCAGGTGTTGTCGGTGAACGAGACGAGTCGGCACAGGTGTTTCCCGCTCGCGGCGTCGAAGAGGTGCGTGCTCTGGTCGGCGGCGGCCACGGCCAACAGTTTGCCGTCCCGCGACAGCGCGGCGCGCACGTTGTCGCCGAACGGGCCGACGACGGTGGCGATCACTTTGCCCGCCGGGACGTCCCAAATCTCGGCCCGATCTTTTTCCAAAGCGACCGCACGGCGGCCGTCGGCCGACACCGCTTCGGAGTACACGGGCCGCGTGCCGTCGCCGATGCGGCGGACGACCGCACCAGTTACCGGATCGAGTACCCGCCACGTCGAGCCGCCGTGACGACCGACCAAGACGCCGCCGTCCGGCAGAAACGTGCCGTTCATCCAACTGTCCCAGCGTCGGAGTTCCCGTCGGGATTCCAACGACCAGACCCGCGTGCCGGAACCGGTTTTCTCGCTACCCGCCGCGAGGAGGTGCTTGCCGTCCGGCGAGAACGCCAGCCAGTACACCCCGAACATGTCGCACGTCGGTGCCGGCTTCACTGCCCCGGTCGCCGTGTCCCACAGGAACAGCGACTGCTCGCCCGTGTTCCGGATAACGCCCGCCGCGATGGTCGTACCGTCCGGCGATACGGCGACGGAGTACGCGCTGCCTCGGACCTTCCATTTCCGCTGCGGAACGCCGGTAATTGCGTCCCACAGGATGACTTCGCCGTCCGGATTTTTGAAGTCGAGGGACGTGTGGGCGGCGGCGGTCGCCGCGAGTTTGCCGTCGTGCGAATACGCGACGGCCATCACCGGCCCGTCGTGGCCGAAGTAGGGGGCCTTGCCGTGCCACTCCGTCTTCGCTTTGCCGCCCAACCACCGGCCATCGGGTAGGCGGCGGGCGGCCGGCCCGCGCACGTCCCACATCCAGGCCGTGCGGTCGCCCCCGCAGACGAGCAGCGATCGCCCGTCCGGGGAGAAGGCGACCGCGTTCACGCTCGACGACAGCCCTGCGACGTCCCGCGGCTGGTGTCGGGTGGCAATTTCCATCATGCGCACGCCGGGGGTATCGACGGCCGCCAGCCACTTGCCGTCGGGCGACAAGGCGATGACCTGCGGCTCGAACATCCGGCCGGAGCGCTTGAACTGGAAACCGCGTTCGGAATCGCTGCCGACGGGTACCCCCTGGACGACCGCGTCGCACGCGGCCGCGATCCACTTCGCGTTCGCCGACCACGCGACCGTGACCAAGCCGTTGATACTGTCCCTGAACGTCTCCTTCCCCAGTTCCTTGCCGGTGTCCGCGTCCCACACGCGGTACGTCCCGTCGCTGCCGCCAGTGAGAACCCGCGTCCCGTTCGACGAGGCGGCGACCGAGACCAACCCGCCCTTGTGGCCGACCAGCCGGTGGACCAGTTTGGACTCGGCTGCATCCCAGATTCGAGCATTGCCGTCGCGATTGGCGGTGACAATGCGCTCGTTCGATGGGAACGCCACGTGTGTGACGGCGTCCGGCTCGCTGAACGCGCGGAGTTGCGCGCCGGTGGCCGCGTCCCAAATGCGGGCGGTGTTGTCGTCGGACGCGGTGGCGACGTACTTGCCGTTCGGCGAGAACGCGACGGCCCGGATCGACTTCTCGTGCCCGACGATCCGGTACAGTTCCCGCCCGCTGCCGACTTCCCAGACGGCGACGTGAGTGTGGTTGGCAACGGCCAACCAGCGGCCGTCCGGGGAGAACGCGACGGCTTGGCCCCCACCGGGGAACCGCCGGATCTCACTCCCGGACGCCACGTCCCAGACCACCGCGCCGTCGTCCCCGCCGGTGGCGAACAGCCGGCTGTCCGCGGAGAACGTCACCGCCCCCGGACTGTTGGCGTGCCCGACCTGACTGACGGCCGTCACCGAATCGACCTGCGTCCGCCCGCGGATCTTCTCGTGCGACACCCGGATGGCGGCCCGCGTCGCGTCGGCGGCCTTTGCGTCCCCGGCGGCCGCCTGCGACTGGCCTAACTTCACGTTCGCCGCCAGCCCGCGGTACTGTTTCTCGATTTCGTCCGCGCCCGCCGACAGCACCGCAATTTCCAACTGCCGCTCGTGTACCGCGACCAAATTCCGCCGCGACGAGAGGGCGTTCGGGTGGTCGCGGCCGAGCGTCTTCGCCCAGACGGTGGCGGCCTCGCGGAAGGCCGCCTCGGCCGCGTCGTATTCTTTCATCTGATAGAGCAGCAACCCGGCCTGGTTGATCACCTGCGCCTTCATCGGGTCGTCCTTGTCGCCGAGCCTTCGACCCGTCAGCTCGAACGCCTTGAAAATCACCTCCTTGGCCGCCTCCGCGTCGCCCTTGGTGCGGAACACCGCGCCGAGGTTGAGAAGGCTCTCCACGTGCTCGGCCGACTGTTCGCCGAAAACCTTCTTCCGCAACGCTGCGGCTTCGCGCAGCAGTGGCTCTGCGGTCGCGGTGTCTTTTCGATCCACAAGCCCCAGCCCGATATTCGTCAAGCTCAGCGCCACATACGGGTGTTCGGCTCCGAGAACCTTCCGGCGAACGGCCAGCGATCGCCGATGTGCCGCCTCGGACGCCTTCGAATCGCCAGCCGCATCGTGAACGGTGCCCAAATAGTTGTCGAGGTTGGCGACTTGGTTCGAGTCCTCTCCGAAACGCTCGGAATAGATCTTTCGACACGACTCCAAAATCGGCAGGGCTTCTTTCGGCTGGCTCGCTTTCACCAACTCGAACGCTTGCTGGAATTTTCGCTCCGCCTCTCGAACGAAAGCGAGTTCTTCGGCAGTCATACCGGCCAATTTTTCCACTTCGGCGGCAGAGACGCGCGAGTCCGTCGCTTGCCAAGAGCGCTCCCCGTAACGCTTGATCTGGGCCGCTAACAGCCGGGCCACCGTTCGGCGAGCGGCCGGCCAATCTTCGGCCTGACTGTAGCGTTTGGTCAGGTCCAAGGCGGTGCTGTCCAATTCGCGGTGATCGGCCCCGAACACCTCGGCCTCGATCTCCATTACCTTCGCCACAAGGACGGCAGCCTCCGCCGATTTGCCATCCGCAACGAGTTTTCGCGACTCGGCCCACAACCGGTCACGCTCCTTCAGTCGTTCCTTGGCCTTGGGCGTGTTCGTCTTCAAAACGTCGATATTTTCGACGGCCAAGCGGGCCTCGATGACTTTCAGGGCATCTTTCCCGAAACGCTTCGTTTGCAATTCGAGGATGCGTTCCCGAACTTTGCGTGCTTCTACGAATTGCTCCAGTTTCTCGCGGCACTCCGCAATCTGGGTCATCGACCCGATCGGGTCGTCATGTAACTCGCCATGCTCTTCCACCTCGGCCGCAAGCATTTTCTGCGCAGCCACGATCGCCTCTTCGAGCTTGCCTTCCTTCCGCAACTTTGCGGTTTCGTAGCTCCACTTCGCGGCTCCCTTCAGCAACGCTTGTTGCTCGGCCGTCAGTGGCTTCGTCTCTGGGGGCATCTGCGCAGACACCGGAGTGCAAAACCACGCGCAAACAAACACGAACGAGGCGAATCGCGATGCGGACATGTCAGTTCTCTAAGTGGAAGGAACGTGTTTCAAAACTCACCGCCAGTCGCCGGCGAGCGAGAATGCGGCCCAGAAGAGGGGCGGGGAGCGGGTCGGTTTGGCGGGTTCGTTATCGTCGATCCGCACGACACCGCGCGAGATGCCTTCCTTCAACATCCAGAGTTGCGCCTCGCGTAGGGCTTCCAGTGTGCCCATGTTTTTCTGAAAATTATTCTCGTAGTAGCGCGTCATCAGTTTCTGCGTGGCGGCGTCGCTGACCTTCCAGAGGCTCGTGATCGTCGTGCGTGCGCCCGCCAACTGGAACGCGCGTTGCAGGCCGAAGACGCCTTCTCCGCCAGCGGTTTCGCCGAGGCCGGTTTCGCACGCGCTGAGCACCGCGAGTTCCACTTTCGAGAGATCGAGTTCCGCGATATCGAGCGCGGTCAGCACCGCATCTTCGGCCTTGTTCGCGCCCGCGCAGACGATGCCCGACATCAGGCCGGGGTTCAGCGTCGGCATCTTCGGTTGGTCGCCGATGCGGCCGCGCAGGTCATCGTCTTTCGGTTTCAGCTTCGCGGTGAGTTCCTTCGGGCTGAAGAAGCCGTGCGTCGCGAGGTGAACGAACTCATACTCGCCGAGCTTGCTGCGTACGCTCGTTTCGGTCGCGTCTTTGCCGCGGAGTGTCAGCATCTTTCCGGTCGGCACGGCGGCCTTGAACGAGTCGCCGATAGCGATCACTTCTTCGCGCGTAGCGGGCAGCGCGGGCCAGTTCATCGGCCCACCCGCACGACGCCGTTTGAACGTCGGCGTCTCGGCCACGGCGACCGTTCCGGTGCCGTCGAAGTCGACATCGCCCATCGTCAGCAGGCTCGGTGCGTCTTTTTTCTCGGGGCGTGGCGCGAGGATGTCGAAGAGCATTTGCGGTACCGGCATCGTGACGAGCGAGACTTCTTCGATGAGATATTTCTTGTCGTCGGCACCCGGCAACGCCGCGAACGGCAGTCGGCACATCGGGCCATCGGGGCAGAGTAACACGAGTTTAGCGCTCCCGATTGCGGGCAGCAATGGCTTCCAGATTTTGTCGCGAAGTACAACTGCGGGGTCGTTGTCTTTGCCCGTCAGCGGCGTGCCACGGTTGAGTTGTTCGCGGAACAAATCGATCGCTTCCGTGATCGATTTAATCGCGCCGAGTTCGAAACGCTGGATCGCTTTTTTGCTCACCACGAAGGCGCAGAGTTGATCTTTGTACGCGACGTAATCGACGAGCACCGCATCATCGGGGAGCATCGTTTGCAAGTCGGCAGGCGTCGCTTTTTTCTTCTTCTGGTAGGCCGCAAACGCCTCCGATTTCGACGCCAATTCTCGCTGGAGTTGTTCGTAGCGTGCATTGAGTTCGTCGAGTTTCTTGGGCACATCGATCTTGAGTTTCGGGTCCGGCGGGTTGTTCACGAGCCGCGATAACTCGCGTGCCACTTGCTGCAACTCTTCGACAAGCGGCTTCGTCTCGGGCTTCGACGCCCGCAACGCGCGCAGGAACATCTGCCGTGCAGTGACCGCCCCGCGAATGCGAAAGATCGGATCGTAGACAGTCGGCGAGGCTTGCTTGGCGGTGCCATGGAGGAGATTGTGCCAGTAGACCCGATTGGCTTTCGCAGTTTCTAATTGCGAAGCTTCGGTCTGGATTTCTGAGGTGCGTTCGAGATTGTCCGAGACGATGCTCACTGCCTGCAAAAAGAGCGGCTCGGCTTTCGCGGGCTGACTCATGTCGCTGTACAAGTACGCCAGGTTGTGCAGGCTCGCGGCGTAGTCGGGGTGGTCCTCGCCCAAAACCTTGAGCTGAATCGCTTTGGCCTGGAGGTAAAGCGGTTCCGCTTTGGCGGGCTGACTCATGTTGCTGTACAACGACGCCAGGTTGTTCAGGCTCATGGCGTAGTCGGGGTGGGTCTCGCCCAACGCCTCGAGGCGGATCGCCGTGGCCTGGAGGAGGAGCGGCTCGGCTTTGGCGGGCTGGCCCATGTCGCAGTACAACGTCGCCAGGTTGTTCAGGCTCTTGGAGTAGTCGGGGTGGTCCTCCCCCAACGCCTTCTTGAAAATCGCTTTGGCCTGGAGGAGGAGCGGCTCGGCTTTGGCGGGCTGGCCATGTCGCGGTACAACGCCGCCAGGTTGTTCAAGCTCATGGCGTAGTCGGGGTGGGTCTCGCCCAACGCCTCGAGGCGGATCGCCGTGGCCCGGAGGTAGAGCGGCTCGGCTTTGGCGGGCTGGCCCATGTCGCGGTACAACGCCGCCAGGTTGTTCAGGCTCGTGGCGTAGTGGGGGTGGGTCTCCCCAAACGCCTTCTTGAAAATCGCCCTGGCCTGGAGGTAGAGCGGCTCGGCCTTCGCGGGCTGGCCCATGCCGCCGTACAACGCCGCCAAGTTGTTCAGGCTCGCGGCGTAGTCGGGGTGGTCCTCGCCCAACGCCTTGAGGCGGACCGCCGTGGCCTGGAGGTAGAGCGGCTCGGCTTTGGCGGGCTGACCCATGCCGCTGTACAACAGCGCTAAGTTGTTCAGGCTCGTGGCGTAGTGGGGGTGGGTCTCCCCCAACGCCTTCTTCAAAATTGCCGTGGCCTTGAGGTAGAGCGGCTCGGCTTTGGCGGGCTGGCCCATGCGGTTGTACAACTTCGCCAGGTTGTTCAGGCTCGCGGCGTAGTCGGGGTGGGTCTCACCCAACGCTTTCTTCAAAATTGCCGTGGCCTGGAGGTAGAGCGGCTCGGCTTTGGCGGGCTGACCCATGCCGCTGTACAACATTGCTAAGTTGTTCAAGTTCGTGGCATAGTGGGGATGGTTCTCGCCCAACGCCTTCTTGTAAATGCCGAGTGCCCGGAGGTAGAGTGGCTCGGCTTTGGCTGACTGGCCCATGCGGTTGTACAACTCCGCCAGGTTGTTCAGGCTCGCGGCGTAGTCGGGGTGGGTCTCACCCAACGCCTTCTTCAAAATTGCCGTGGCCTGGAGGTAGAGCGGCTCGGCTTTGGCGGGCTGGCCCATGCCACTGTACAACATTGCTAAGTTGTTCAAGCTCGTGGCATAGTGGGGATGGGTCTCGCCCAAAACTCGTTTGCGGATCTCTAAAGATTCCTGCCATAACGGTAACGCTTTTGTGGGCTGAGTCTGATAAATCGCCAAGCCTTGTAGATATAGCTGTGTCGCCTTCTGAACCTCTTGCCGTTGGACTTTGCTCAACTGGCTCATTAAATCGATATTCGACACGGCCAACCGCGCATCGGTTACTCGCCAGTCCTCTTTGCCGAATCGCTTCGTCTGCAATTGCAGAACTCGCTCGCGGAGCTTTTTCGCTTCGGAAAACTGTTCGAGCTGTTCATGCCAGGTCGCAATCAGCATCAGCGACCCGATCGGCTCATCGTGCAACTCGCCATAGACTTTCACTTCGGCTGCTAGCATTTTCTGCGCGGCGGCGATTGCGTCTTCGAGCTTGCCTTCCTTCCGCAACTTCGCGGTTTCCTCATACCACTTGTTGGATTCTTTCAGCCACTCTTGTTGCTCGGCGGTGAGTGGCTTCTTCTCTGGGGGCGTTTGGGCGTACGTCGATACGCTACCGATTAACAGGAACAGCACGATTGAGCGTGAAAAGAGATGCATGGACGCCACTCCTGTTGAAACGGGAATAACCTGAGCGTCATCGATTGACGCTCAGGTTACGGAACGGATCGCGGCACGTTATCGGAAAAAGTTCTCGATCAACCCGGTGGAGGGCTTGATCTGGAATGCGTACTTGCCATTGTTTGCGACGGTGAAGTCTCTCGGTGGCTTGCCGCCCACCTGGTAGATGCGAATCTTGGGAGTGCCCGCACCCGCAATGAAAGTACACGAACAGTTCGTATACGAGTTCGGCTTCAGGTACGCCACCACGGCTTTGTTGCCGGGGCTAACCACGGCGTACGCGACATTGTACTTCGTGACGCGATTCAGCACGTTATAGTTCACGGTCGTTTTTTTCGCCGCAGGTGTTGCCTTCGGCGCGACGTCGATGGCGAGTTGGCCCACGCCAATCGGATTGGATGTCGTACCGGCCGTGGAAGCCATACCGCTGGCGGGTGGAAACACGGGGGCGGTGCCGCTGAAGTCGATGGCGAGTACACCGGGCATGGCGACATCCCCACCGCGACTGCTGGCAGCCAGTTGGCGAAGCAGATCGGCCCCCGCGTCGTCGGCGGGGATCTCGGTCCGGGCCGCTGCGATGGCCTTATGCATCGCCGTCGCCGTGTCGCCTTTCAGATAGGGGTTATCGGCGATCGACTTTTCCAGTTCCGCAAGCGTCTCCGAGTCACCCGTGCGTTTGGCGTTACTGATTGCGTTGGAGTAAAGATGTAACTGGATATTCGTTTCGTCCGTTCGCTTGTCGTTCGGGGTCAGGGCGGGTTCGGTGGCCCGGGTCGCGCGGATCAACTGTTTTGCAGCTTTGGCGGCAGCGATACGCTCGGGGTGTTTTGCTTTTTCCGCGGCGGCCAATATCAGGTCCAGTGCCTTGACGTTCTTGCTGGCGATTGCAGCCCTGATGGCTTCGGTGTGCAGCTTGTCCGCCGAGAGTTTGGGGTGCGGCTTGCCGAGGGCGCGTTCGCCGTCGGACAGTTTGGTGGCCAGCGTGGCCAGCGTGTCCGCGTCTCCAGCGGACCATGCGGCACCGAGGGCGTTCAGGTCCAGGTGGGACTCGAACTCTGCGTCTTTAGCTGCGGCTGGCAACTCCACTCGCGACTCGGTCGCCTTGTTCGGTTCCGCGGGTTTGGGATCCTCGGCGATTGCGAGACTCGACATTGCAGTGACCGCAAACACGGTCGAGAGAAAATAACGTAACATTCGACAGACTCCATCACAAGAAAGTGTCGTGCGGCCCACACGAGCCGCAACCCGGATTCACTTCACCACGAGACGACCGAAATACGGCCTTAACGGGTAAAGGTTGTTTCGTTCGTTGGCCGGAAGATCGCCAACGGTTTCACCTTTGCGGTGTCGATGAATGTGACACTCACCACTGCCGTCTTCACGTTTCGCGGCAGGGATTGCGTATACACGGTCAAAATTGTGCCACCCGGCAATCGCTTGGACACGATGGCATATTCGTACCCGTCGCGGCCCACGGCTTTCGTCCGCACGATGTCGCCGGGCAGGGCGTCTTTGAATGACACTTGTTTCTGAATCTGGACTTTGGCACCGACTGGTTTCTTCGGCGTCACGAACTGGATGGCCATTTGGTAAAAGGCCTCGCTCGTGCCGTTGCCGACGGTTTTGTTTGCGTGCGACGTTGCGAAGGTGAGGAGGCCACTGTTGAGGATCGGCAACTTCTGTTCGGCTCGCGAACTAGCTTCGCCGAGTTGCCGCAGGATTTCGAGGCTTTCGTCTGTGGTATTTGGCAGTTTGGCCAGTCCCAATTGGAGGCGTTCGAGGATTGGCTTTTTCTGTTCGGAAGTCAGGTCGTTTGACTGCGAAAGACCGGATTGCAGCGCGAGCAATGTGTTGCGATCCGAAGTTTTAATTGCCTCATCGATCATCTGTATGGATGACTGTACGATCTGCGATGAGGGTTCGAGCAAGTCATCGAGTGATACCATCACCGGTTTGGTTCCTTTTCGGCTCGCCAATGCCAATTGTTTCTGCGCTTGAAATCGCGTGTAGTCGTCCGACTTTTCTCCGCGAATCTTGAGGATCGCTTTCTCGATGTGAGCTAGCGTTTTCTCATCGTCCTTCAGCATCGCCATCGCGGTTGCGGCCCGGAAAATCATGTCGGACGGGATGAATTGATGTTTCCGTTCGAGGATCTGTTCTTCTTTGGCCATGCGAACGGCCACATCGGCGAGGCCCATAGCATCCTGATTCTTGAAATGCTTACCGAGCTTGGCCAGATCGATTTTGCCTTCGAATCCTTCATCGACGAGTGCATCCGGCCCATCGGCCAGTGCGGCGATCGCCTCGGTGAAATTCTTCGGCGGCGTTCGCTTTTCCGCGGGCTTCTTCGGCTCTTCGTCTTTCGATTCCTCGGTCTTGGCGGGTTCCTCGGTTTCCTTATTTTCCTTAGACGTTTCTTTCTTTTTGTTTTTCCGGCTATCGTTGACCAACTTGTCCTCTACGTCGGTCTGTACGGGCAACGCCGTCAACGCCGTTCGCACGCGCTTCGAGAGTTCGGCCACGATGCGGCTGTCGAGTTGCGCGTTTGCTTCCAATCGCTTCTGCATATCTTCGAGATCCTCTCGGCTGCCCATCGCGGTCGCGTTGTAGATTTGCCCCATCCAACCGCGGACGACCGAAACTTCGTCGGCCGGCATCTGATCGAGCGCCACCATGAAGTTGTCGTTACCGCTGCGGCGGTTACTTTTTGCGAGCGTGGCGGCGAGTACGATCTCGTCGTGGTTGAGGCTCTTTGCGAGTGCGATGAGGCGATCGAGCGTGGCGGTGTCTCGCTTCATCGTTGCGGTGCGCAGCGTGACTTTGAGCAATCCCTTAAGTGGCAACGGATACTTGCTCTTTAGCGCCGCCTCACCGGTCGCGATCTTTTCGCAAACTTCAAATAGTGCGTTCGGCTCGAGCTTCACGAGTGCCGCATCGGCACTGGCGCGCGTGAGATATTTCTCGAACGGATCGGCAGCTGGGGTTTGCCCCAAAATCGCGATCGTCGTAAATGCCAGGAACAAACCGCTAAGTGGAATGACGCGAAACATAGCGACCTCATGTAGGAATCGTGTATCGGAATTCAGAAGCGAAACGATTTGCGTAACGCGGCAGTAATTAGTACCGTTCCAGAGGGTACGTCATGTCAATTCTTTTCTTATTCTCGCGTTCGCCAACACTACTTGCCGGCCCCGGTTCGCTCGTCGCCGAGGAGGCTATACATCGCCCAGAAGTATGGGTGCAGATACGGTTCGGCTTTGTCGCTTTCGCGGCATTTTGCAAGGAACTGGATCTGCGACTGTTTGAGTGCCGCCCCGATGCCGCGCTTTTGCGCGAGTAATTTCATCGTGGTGCCGAGCAGTTCGGGTGCGGTACCGTCGTAGACATCCCAGTAGCCGCCGATGACGGTTCGCGCGCCGCCGAAGAGGAACGCCCGTTGGAGGCCGAAGAGGTCGTCGCCCGGCAATGGCGAGCGGTCTGCGAGTCCCGTGTAACAGGCCGACATCACCACGAGGTCGGGGCCGACGGGCTTGTCGAAGATATCCTTCGCGCGAAGTTTCCCGTCGTTCGCATCGTCCGTGGAACGCGATTTCTCCGCATCGGGAAGCAGAATCAGGAAGCTTTCGAGTGGCTGATCGGCTTCGTTGAAACCGTGTGTGGCGAGCAACAAGAGGCCGGGACGTTGGAGCAGACTTCGCGCACCGGACACCGTCGCTTGTTGGTCTTGCAAGATTTTGACCTTGCCGAAGGCGGCTTGGAGATTCTTGAGGTCCGTCTCGACGCCCGGCAGGGGATTCTCGCCGGGAGCCTGCACGAGGCCGACGGCGTTCACCTCCTTGATGCCCACTGCGGGCCGACGATGGAGCATGTCCCACGTGGTGAGCGACGGTGCGCTCGAGAGAACGAAGCGTTCATCGACGAGGAACTTCGGCTTGGCGACTTTCTTGTTGTCCGGATTCTTGGCTTGCGGTTCGGGTTCCGTCACCAGTGCCGCGAACGGAAAATAGTGCAAGAGATGCTGTGGGACAATCACGACCGAATCGGCTTGCTTCACGATCTGGAACGCACTGTCCGGTATGAGATCCTTTCGGAATTGATGCAGTTGAAATTGCCAATTGTTATCGAATGCCTTGGTGGACAAGAATTTATTGAGCATCTTCGGTGCGTAGCCTTCAATCTCTCGAAGGAACGCCTGCACCCGCGTGAGGAGTTCGCGGGGCGCGACCGTCAACTCGTGCGCCTTCACTTCGGTGACACCTTGCGACCGCGCGATTGTGAATACCCAGGCTTTTTCGCGGCCGAGGAAGTATTCGAGCACGACGGTCTTTTCGGGGAACGCACTCAGAATGGCAGGAACGGATCGCCCGACATCGGGGCCGACTAGTCGCTTGGCGAGTGTGTCTTGCAGCGAGCGGGCCTTGGCCATTTCCAGGTAACGAACCGCTTCGGCGTCGCGGCCACCGGCGAGCAAGAGCAGTTCCACGATGCTGTCGAGAACGAACGCGCGCCGCGAGAAGAAGCCCGCTTGGGTTTGACCCGCACGATCTCCCACGAGCCGGTCGCGGAGTAATTCGCTGATCTGCTGCGAAGCGATGAACGCCCGAAGTGCCGATTCCCGGTTCCCGGCGGCCAGCGCATTTTGGCCCAACAGTCGGTACACCTGCTCCAAACCGAGGAACGACCCCTCGGCCGCGTAGATGGCGATGGCCGCTTTCGCCGCCGATTCGCAGCCTTGGGGATTGCGATTCCGAAAGGCGATTTGCGCCTTCAATTCGAAGATGTTTCCGCGAACGAGCGGGTCGTCGCCCTTGTCCGCGAGAGCTTGCTCAAGCAACGCGCTTTCTTGGCGTGACAGGTTTTGCACGATTGCGGCTACTTCTGAGCTTTTGCCGTCCTCGTCCAAGGTTCGGGCCAGGTCGCTTTGCAAGGAAAGCAAACGCGCCTGGTTGTAGTGGATGCTGGGGCGGGCGGCGGCAGTCGCCAGTTTTGCGGCGGTTTCGTATTCCCGGCCGGCATCGACGGACAACTGCAATGCATGGAACAACGGGGCTTGAACGCCGGACGCCGTTTGAAATGCGAACTGGTTCAGCGAGTCTTGGGCTTGTTGTTGCAGGAAGGCCGCGTAGTTCGCATGAGCACGCACGCGATCCATCGCCGCTGCGGATTGCAATATTTCGAGCGACTGCTTGTACAATCCCTCGGCTTCCACAGCCCGTTTCGGCCCACCCTCTGCCATCAGGACGGCACGGTAATGGAGTGCGAGGCCTTTGGCACGGTCTTTGGGTGTCTGGAGTTTCTCCGCTTCGGCCAGGAATTTGTCGGCCTCTTGCCAGCGACCCGCCAAGATCGCATCGCGTGCGGCATCGAGTTGCGGAATGCCGATAAGGCCGCTAGCGGAAGCCGCTTTCGCTTCCGGCTTCACGTTCGCCTTGCGTTGGGCCATCTCGAAAAGTTGCCCGCGAACTCGCAATAAGTAGGGCGTTGATTGCGCGGCCAACGCACGATCCGTGAGATCGAGAACGTCACCCAAGTATCGGGGATAGCCGTCTTTGTCGCGTGCGTTGGCTTGGTCCTTGGTGTGCTCGTTGGGGTTCTTGTCCGAGATCATTCGTTCGATTTGAAACGCAATCGCGGCAGGCGAATCGGCACCGACGGCGGCTTCGAATTCGCGGATGGCCGCGAGATCGCTTCCCACTTTTGCCGGGTCGACAATCGTAAACGTGACCGCATCGCCCGCTTCGGCATTCAGGCGATACGTACCCGGCTTCAGGTTCTTCAACGCGGTACTCGCCTCCCCTTCGGGAAATAGCAATTCCAGTTTCTCCTGACTCACCGTGTTGGTCAGTGTGGCTTTCTCGGCGGGGTACGGGGCGGTCTTGCTTTTCGGGACGCGCCGCACGATCGGGGAGTGGCTCAGAATCTGCGATTCTTGGATCGGCGTGTAGAACGGCACAGCCCGCAAACTAGCAGTCGGGTTCGCGGGCGGCAGTTGCACCCCGCGTGCCAGGGAAAGTGCGGACTCCGAAGTTCCCGATGGTCCCCGGCTGCCACGCACCCAATTCGGATCGTTCGCCGTTGGCGGCGAGACAGTTTCCGGCGAGAGACGGGACTGCCAGCCCTTCGCCAGAAACACCCAGCGATCCCGACCTTCTTCGCTGAAGAGATAGAACCCTACCGCGGTTTCCGGTAGCTGATCGACACCAACGGCGCGAACGATCAGTTGGTCGTTCTCAATCGCCACCAAGTAGCCCTTGAGTTCCTCTGCACACACGAACTGTCCCGCCAAGAGCAGGAAACACAACGCAACTCGAACTGTGAGCCAACGCGACATGTGAAATTCTCGGTGGGTTATGGTAAGTGTGACAATCGTACCAGAATCAGACCGGACGAGCAGAACATCGGACAAATCCCGTTTACTTTTTCCGACACTGATTTAGGCGATTATCTTACGTGTCCGAATGGGATAACGAATAAAAATCCGGCCCGGCATCGATTACCCACACGAATTCGCAAAGTCAAAAATCGGAGGCGATGGGATGTAAGTCGGAATTCTGTCGTGTCGCGAAGGTGCCTCCAACGGATACTTCGTGCAAAGGCGAAAACCTCTTATTCTGGTAGCCGCAGGTCTTTAGCCCAGCGGATTAAACATCTTCCCCTTGCGCAACTCGTTGTGCGGGATAGTCTTTCTGCATCTGACGCTGTCATTCTTGCTGAAAGGACTCCCATGACCACTCCATTCGACTTCGAAGTTTGTCGCCGATTGCCACTCGCTGACGCCGCTTTGAAGCTCCTCCGCTTCGTTCTCGAAGGTGAGTTTCTCGCCGGCGTCTTCACACGCCATCGCGGACGCACCTACGAAAAAGCCATCGCCTTCCCGACCATCGTTCGCCTCATCACCGACGCACTCTTCGGACACCGCGGCTCCGCGCACCAGAACTTCAAAAAGTCGCAAGAAGAGGAGACGCTCGACGCCTCGATCCAGGCCGTTTACGGCAAGCTCCGACGCATTCCCCTCCCGCTCAGTTTGGGGTTGTTTGCCGATGCCGCCGCACGCTTGCGACAGATCTCGCCGCTCGCCGTCGCCAACCCCTTGCCCGCCTCGCTCAGCGAGTTCTGGTGCCTCGCCATCGACGGCAAAAAGATCAAGTACGTCGCGAAAAAACTCGGCGTCCTTCGCGGCCTCAAAGGGAACGTCTTCGGCGGCAAGATGCTCTGCGCCCAAGATATGGCGACCCAGTAAGCGATCGCCGTCGAGGCCGTTCCCGATGGCGAAGCGGCCGATAATCCGCTCGTGCCGGGGCTGGTCGCGCGGGTTCGCGCGCTCGGCGATTCGCGTCCGCGATTGTGGGTGGCCGACCGCGCTTTTTGCGAATACAAGTGTCTCGGATCGTTCTGCCAAGGCGGCGATCACTTCGTCGTCCGCTATCAGTCGAGCTTCAAATTCCACTCGGATTCCCGCGTTCCCGTACGCGAAGGCCTCGACGATATCGGGCGGCCATACACCGATGAAACCGGCTGGCTCGGTACCGGACCCGATCGGGTCCGCGTTCGCAAAATCACGGCCGAGCGCGACGGCAAACCGTTCGTCGTCGTCGCGAGTCTGCTCGATGGCGACCGCTATACGGCCGCCGAGATCCTGATGTTGTACCGCAGTCGTTGGGGCATCGAATCGATGTATCGAGTGGTTGTGGAAACGTTCGACTTGCGTGAATTGATCGGCAGTACGCCCGAGGCGACGACCTTCCAAGCGATGCTCTGTATGCTGATCTACAACGTCACGCTGACGATCCGCCACTTCGTGGCCGCCGGTGCCGAAGTGACGCCCGAAGAGGTGTCGCTGGACCTGCTGTTCGACGACGTTCGTCGCGACCTGACGGGCTGCCTCGAAGTGCTCGGAGCCGAGGCGACCACCGAGCTGTTCGAGACGACGCACATCGACGATCCGAAGGCGCTGGCGGAGTACCTCGCTGCGATCTTGATGTATATCTGGACCGACCGTTGGAAGAAGGCGCAGACGCGCAAGCAACCGCCGAAAACGACGAAGGGCTACCTGGGAGGCGGGCACAGTTCGGTGTTCAAAATCCAACGCGGCCTGCATACGGTGATCCCTCCGAAGAAACCAAAGCCAAAAGTCGAAGCGAAAAAGAGCCAATGATGTTTAATCCGCTGGGTCTTTAGCCTGCGTTACTTCCACCGGCAACAACTGAGGATCGTGGTGAGTCTTCGAAACACGACGGTTCGTACGCCCGGAATGAACGAATTGTGGCTTATCGCGTCGCGTCTCGAAGACTCGCCACGAATGGTTTTTGAGGGTATTTGCCCCCGCGCAGGCTAAAGACCTGCGGCTACCAGAGAAGAAAGAACGAAGCAAGCACCGGCCGTTCAAAATCACCGTTTTTTGAACCATGCCATTTCACGAGACGGAAGGGTAGCGTTTTGTTTTCCGTTTGAGATCACTGCCCAAATGGGACAGTTATAACTTCCGTGTCCTTACGTCGATTATGAGAGCGAAATTCGGTGTCCGATCCGAAAGGTTCGCGTGCTGAGTGATTAGATATTTGTTATTCAACTGAGGAGACAAGACTCGTCGAAGTGGTGAATCTCGTTATAATAGCAGCTTGGATTCGTCCTGAAATTGCGAGATGACTATGGATGCCGATGCCGCATTCGTCGACTTGATGACCCAGGTACGAGCGGGCGAAGCCACGGCATGCAATCGGTTGATCGAAACGTACGGCGACGAAATTCGCCGCGTAATCCGCATCCGTTTGCGCGAGCCACTGGTCCAATCGATCGTCGACACGAGCGATATCTATCAGTCGGTGATGCTCGATTTTTTCGCGCGGATTCGGCAAGACCATTACCAGTTCGAATCGCCGAAAGACCTGGTGAACCTCTTACTGACGATGGCTCGCCATAAGTTGTGGAACCACGCACGACATGCGCGGGTGCGGCGATTGGAGCCTCAAGCCAAACTCGAAAACTCCTCACTGGAAAGCGTTACCGACAACGATGAGACACCGAGTACGGCCGCAATTGGCAACGAACTGATCGAGAAAGCGATGCAGTTGCTGAGTACCGATGAGAAGCGACTCGCCGCCTATCGACGGGATGGCCTAGACTGGAACGAGATCGCCAGGCGAACGGGAGAACACCCCGATGCCGTGCGCAAACGACTCATGCGCGCAATCGATCGCGTGTTCATCGCATTGAAACTCACTCCTGGACAGTCATGAGATCGCTCGAATCCGACGCATCGATCATCGTTCGCTATGCCATGGTCTGGCAAAAACTCCACGCTCCGTCGTTGGCTAATTTTCTCGCATCCACCGGCGAACCACCCGCTGCGGATCGGCTCGCCATATGCTGCTACGATCTCCGTCAGCGGATCGAACGGAATTTACACGCGCGGGCCGAGGATTATCTGACTCTTGTGGGTAACAAACTCTCACACGACGAGATCGTACTCGATTTGATCTACACCGAGTATCGCGCACGGACGGATCGCGGCGAAGCGATTGCCCCGGACAGCATGGCACAACGATTCCCGCCACTCGCCGAGCGCATTCAGCGACTGATCGACGTCGATCGGGCTTTCGGTTCCGATTCCACGATCGATGCGAGTGCGACGGACGATTGGCCCGGGGCAAACCCCGCGAATATCGAACACACCAAAGTTCAAACGTCGGCTTCCCAACACGTGGCGAACACGCGTACTTCGCTGCCCGAACGCATCGGTCGTTACCCGGTTCTGCGACATCTCGGACGAGGTGGCCAAGGCGAAGTGTTCCAGAGTATGCATCCCACGCTGCAAATCCCCGTGGTAATCAAATGGTGTCGCAACGAGCAGATCTTCGATCGCGAGCAGTTACTCGCAGAAGGGCGGGCACTCGCATCGCTCGATCATCCGAATCTCTGTCGGATTTTCGACCTCGATTTCGACGGTCGTCGCCCGTTCCTGGTGATCGAGTTTTTGCCGGGGCGAACGCTCTCCCAACGCATTGAGGAATCCCCCGTCGATCCGAAAGACGCGGCACGATGGATCGCGAAAGTGGCGCGTGCGTTGGAATCCGTCCACCAAAGTGGAATGATCCATCGCGACATCAAGCCTCAAAACATCATTCTCAGCGCCGATGGCGAGCCGAAACTCCTCGATTTTGGACTCGCGAAGTTCCGTTGGTCGTGGAACGAGGAGAACCAAGAAAACACCGGCGTGATTTCAGGCAGTGTCGGATATATGCCGCCGGAACAGGCCAACGGTTGCGACCCGGAGATCTCCGTACGCAGTGATTTGTTCTCGCTCGGGGCGACGCTCCACTACCTTCTCACTGGCAAAAGTCCGATTGCAGGTGCCTGCTTCCCGGAAATTCTCAGCAACGCGCAAAAGGGGAATTACAACCTCGCGTTGCTGAACGAACCCAACGTTCCAAAACCACTCGCCGATCTGTGCCGACGCTGTTTGGCGAGCAGTCCCAAGGATCGGCCAGCCAGTGCCGCAGACATCGCCGACGAGTTAGAGCGATTCGCTGTTCGGAGTCGTTCTCGGTTGAAAAGAGTCTTGATCGGGCTGGGAATCGCTCTTCTCACCTTCGGAATCGGCTGGTTCCCAACGAATCGACAAACGCCCGTACCCACTCCGACTCTCGCGGTACCAATCGAACAGACGCTCAGTTTGATGGTCAATGTTCGTGTTGGGGATCGGTATCTCCCTCTGCCCAATCCGGCCCCGGTACCAAGTGGCCGGTTAGTCCGAATCGAAGGTGAAGCACCACCGGGACAAGCCGCCGAACTGCTGACACGCGATAGCAGCGGGCGATGGCGTCGGCTGACCGAGTCGTTCACCGTCGATTCGTCCGCACGTTTCGCATTTCCCCACGATGTTAAGCAAGGAATCCGAATCGACGGCAACGGTAACGAAGTGGTGGCCATCCTCACGGGCGAACCCGCGGCCCTATCACGCGAAGTGGAAATCCTAATCGCCAGCCCACAAGAGCCGTGGCCGGTGCTACCTTTGACATCCGTATTGAGCCTCGAAGGTACCGGCGTACGTGTGTTGCAAAAAACGCGAGATTTCACCGTCGTGGAAGACCGCGCAAATCCAGAAGAAGAAGTGGCCGGAAAACTCGAACAACTTGGCCAGACGATGAAAGACCATATGATTCGGATTCGAGCCATAGTCTTTCGCTCGACACGATAATCGGGTTGCGAAATGTGTACTTGATTCAAATACTGTCTCATTCGTTCTGCCAAATGGATTGGCTCGCTCTTGCGAAACGCATTTCTTTTGCCGTCACAATTCACAGGGTAAACGGCTGTGATCATGTTTTTAACGTGCCTGGATTCAATGGCAACCGAGATGCTTCGGATTGTCTTTATCATGGAAGGGATTTACACGTGCCAACCTCCGGAATCGGGTCAGTCAGCCGAACGTTCGTTCGACCACCCACCGCCGCGGCAGCAGCACGAAGCCCCGCTTCGCTTCGGTGTGTTTACCACCTCCAGACGGATCCCGTGCGCTGCGGCATCGGCGACGGGCTGCGCACCCGCCCTGATTCGCGTAAGCCAACGTGACCGTCTGACCGGTGGCATTTTGCACGGCCGCCGACAAGTTGGCCACCTCGGCTCGTTCTTGCCCGTTGGCCGCCGTGACCTTCACAGCCAGCAGATTTCCCAGCGTATCCACTGCCGCATGCACACTTTCGAACCTTTCTTTCGCATCCCGCCATCGTAGCCGCCCCGACCGCCGCTTTCGGGAGTCGACTGGATCGTCCGGGCGTCGAAAATCACTGCCGTCGGAGAACCATCCCGACCGGCAGAAATCCGCACGACCTCCCGGAGATCGTGTGTCATCGCCTCGAAGCAGCCCGCTGCAATCCACCGTCGGGCCTGCTGGTAAACTGCCGGCCACGGTGGGAAATCGTGAGGCATCATCCGCCACTGGCTGCCGGTCTTGACCAGCCAACGCAGGGCATTGAGAACGTGGCGGAGGTCGTGCTCTCGCTGCGGCGCGTCCTCTCGGATCAGGGTCAGATAAGGGGCGGCGAAGGCCCACTCGTCGTCGGTAATATCACTGGGATACGGTTGGCGTTCGGTGTTCATAGCCTATTCTACCGCCACCACTCGCGTTAAGTGCATAACAGGCTCTAGCAAACGGGGTCCAGTTTAGGTCGCGGCCACGGAGGCGAACGGCACGTCGGAACGGGAGGCGGCGTTGGAGATGCTCGACGGGGTGAAGGCGACGCACGGGGTGAAGCCGAAGACGCTCGGGGCGGACAAAGGCTACGACGACGGTCCGCTTTTCCAGGACGTGGAATCGCGGGGCGTCGAACCCCACGTGCCGCTGAACCGCATTCAGTATTGCCGTGAAGTGATTTATTGGAAGGCTGACTTCTTTGGCCGCAGTGACGAAGCGACCAGCACAGATATATCTACCATCGCCTCCTGGCGGCAGTTGCAAGAGCTTCAGGAGATGGAACCTTTGCAAATCGGGGCTGTGGTAGTCGTCGAGCTTGTTGGGAAACAGCAGGCTGAAGTATTTGTGGCCAAACGCTAACCGGCTCACATCAGGGGCCACTTCGTCCATCTGATCTTGAATTTGAGCGTAGTCACCGTCGGTTGCGTTGTCTGGAAGCCCGTCCAGCAGGCCGATGCCTTTGAGAAGTTGGTCACGATGAATGCGGGCAAATTCGATTGTCATCGGCGGCCACGACATCGCGGCCAAGTCCGGCCGCATCCGGCTCGCCAGGCTCATCCGCTGGGTCGATGCCGCATAACGATCAGCCTGTCACCCATCGGGCATGGGCCGAAGTGAAGTCCGATTCCGCGAACCGGATCACCGGGGATGACAACCCGGTCGGCAACGCGGCGAACAGTTCCCAACCGGGCTCCGCAGGCAGTGACATCACAAGAGGCTGGACATTGACTTGATAGTCCGTAATCATGACGATACTTTTGAAACAACGTTGTTTATCCCGCCGCCCGTTCCATTACCCTGCCAACCTTCAGATTCTTCGCGAATTCCCGAATCGTGACAGTAGCGACGGTTAACCTCGGTTTCATGTATCCATCGGTGAGTTACTGAATTTCCCACGTAGGATCGGGAACGAACACCCCGAAATGTGAAAGAGGAATTGAAAATGCAATCGCTACCCTTTCGTACTGAACATCCCGGTGAATTTCACCGCCGGGCATTTGTGCAGGCAGGCTTCTCAGGGCTTCTCGGTTTTGGATTGCCGTCGCTCCTGGCTGGTCGCGCTCAGGCGGCGAAGAACGCCAGTCCGACTCTGAACAAATCACCACGCAGCGTCATTTTGATCTTTTTGACGGGTGCGCCGAGCCATCAGGATATGTTTGATCTGAAGCCCGATGCACCGGCGGAAGTGCGAGGTGAATTCAAACAGACCGCCAGCCGCACGCCGGGCTTGCTGATCTGCGAGCATCTTCCACGACTCGCCGCCTGTTCGGACAAATACGCCATCGTTCGCTCAATGACACATGGTCTGCCAAGCCACGAACACGCGACCCACATGGTCCTCACAGGTATCGACAAGATGCCGATTGGTGCCACACACATGGCGTCTCGCCACGACTGGCCATGCTTTGCGTCAGGACTGGATTTCGTTCGACCGCGTCAGGATGGTATCCCCAACGGCGTGATGCTGCCGACGTATCTCAACAACGGCTATGGCTTTTCCGGTCAGGACGCAGGCGTACTTGGCGCAAAGTACGACCCTTGGCACATCAAACAGGATCCAAACCTCGCGAACTTCCGCGTCGAGAATCTGAGTTTGCCTTTCGGGTTGTCCGTGACCGATCTGGACAATCGAAACCGTTTGTTGGCCAGCATCGAACGACAGAGGACGACGCTGGAAACGTCTCGCCCGGAGATGGAGTTCCAGGGACATCACGAACGGGCGATGACCACATTGACCGCGAGCCGACTGAATCACGCCTTCTGTATTGATCGCGAATCGCCACGAACCCGGGATGCCTATGGTCGCCACTCGTTCGGACAGTCGTTGTTGCTGGCTCGTCGTCTCGTTGAGGCTGGCGTGCCCATTGTCCAGGCGAATATGGGCACGATGAACAACTGGGATACACACACCGGCAACTTCAAGGCGCTCAAGGATCGCCTGCTGCCACCACTGGACTGCGGTGTGTCGGCCTTGCTCGAAGATCTGGACACGCGCGGAATGCTCGATGAAACCCTGGTCGTCATGGTCGGCGAGTTTGGTCGCACTCCGAAAATCGGTGGCAATGTTGGCACGCCCAGTTACGTGCCGGATGGTCGCGACCACTGGGCGGGGGTATTCTTCGCGATGTTCGCCGGTGCGGGCGTGCGAGGTGGTCAGGTCATCGGCAACTCCGACAAGATTGCGGCCTATCCCGCGTCGAAGGGATATTTCCCGTCTGATCTGGGCGCGACGATTTATACCGCGCTCGGCATTGACCCTGGCTCAGAAGTGACCGACCGACAGGGCCGGCCGATGCGGTTGAATCACGGCGAGGTGATTCAGCCTCTCTACTCGGGGCGATCGTAAACAGTCCGCAATTGGCCAGTTCGAAGAGAGGAATTCGCTCTTGGCCCTTTTGGATGATCGCGCGCTGCGGCATCGGCGATCGGCTGCGCCCCGGCGTAGCCTTGATCCACGTAAGCCTGCGTGACCGTTCTTGACGAAAACGTGACGGAGATCGTGCTCTCGCTGCGTCCGCAAGCATCCGGGTCAGGCAAGGGGCGGCGAACGCCGTTCGGTGCTCATCGCCTGTTCTACCGCCAACAATCGTGTCAAGTGCATAACAGGCTCGAGTGTCCACCGGATTCCCGGGTTACCATGGGATTACGGGCAGTCAGATTACTCCTTCGGGGCGTCCCAGTTGCGGGCGGTACCGTCGTCGCCGACCGTCAAAACACCGTCACCGTCCGGTGTAAATAAGGCCTCGTAGACAATCCGGGCATGCCCGGGCAAGGCGAGTAGTTCGTGCCCAACGGCCGTGTCCCAGAGCCGTGCCGTGCCGTCACACGATGCAGTCAACAGACGGCTTCCGTCCTGGCTGAGGTCGATCGAATGCACTCACCCGGTGTGTCCTTTGAATGTGACCGCGACAGGAAGGCCGGTGTCCGATGTCCACGATCCGACATCCACGCCGTCCCGGGTCGCATACAGTATCTTCCCGTCCGGGCTGAACCGAGGCACTGCATGCGAAACCTTTCAGTCTGACAGCTGGAACACTTTTTGCCCGGTTTCGGCGTTGTACACGAGTATGGATGAGTGGTTCTCGATGTTGTGCAAGTCGCACACCACCGCGACCTGCTTCCCTTCCGGGTGGAAACAGGGGTGAGCGTCCCGACGACCCGCGGCGATGGCACATTCGACCGCGATCCCGGATCGTTCGGTACGCCCAACTGGACCGACAAGGCTTTGCTTCAACTCACAAACAAGCGAAACGTCGCGTGCCGGTACGTGGTCAAGGTGCGGTACCTGGCCACCCCCGAGTTGGGCCACGAAGCCTGGGTCAAACCCGACCTGTTGGCCGGTTTAAAGGAAACTGAATTGCGCGAGTTCGACACGAAACGGGATTACTGGGCTTTGCCCATCGCCAACGGCAACATGGCGGACGGGCCAACGAAATCGCATGAGGGAACGCTTGCACCGCAAGAGACGGTGGCAGCCGGGGTCGAGGTTAGTCTGTCGCAAATAGCCCGTGAAGGGGATTCATCGCATCCATCGCTGCAAGGGGCTCAAGAGTTCGTTCTCGAAGTCACGCTCGTCTGGGATGACGAGTTATCCGTTGTCCGGCGAACGGTCGTGAAGGCAGACACCATCCCGTGGGTCTACTCGGCCGGCACGATCGCCCTAATCGCGGTCGTGATTATCGGGGTGGCCGGCATCCTAATCTGGAAACTATACCCACGATGGCGAGGCCGATTACGGAAGCCCGATGACTCGACCCCCGACGATTCGCCAATCGATCGATCGACCATCATCGAGCCTGTACCGTCCCCCAGCAGCGGCGGAGGTCTGTTCGATTAAGTGCCGGTTTCCCGCACCTATTGCATATTCGACCAACGAACCGGTGGCGTAGTAGCGGTAGCTCGCTAAATCACTTCGGAATCGATGCAAGTCAGAATTGCGAAGTCTCAAAATGCGTTTTTGGGGTGTTTTTCGGTTTTCATGACTCCAAAAGTCGCCTTTTTGATCGCAGACCGCTGATTCGTCTTCCGATCTCGAACTCGCATCGTGGGTGGGAGCCGCGCTCGGCGAACTCGGCCGACAAGTATGGCAAACCGCGATTTACTACACGACGCAAATCCTCGGTGTGGCCTGGCGTGGCAACGTTCGACCCGTTCCGCACACACCCGACTCGACGATCCACTGGAAAACCCCCGCACACTTGGAACGTTTCGCCGCGATGACCGCCACCGGGCCAAAAGGGTGAAACCATCTGGGTGGTCGAGCGTATGGACCGTGGGAACTTTCCTCCCGATTTCGACGACGAATCGATCGCAATGATTCCTCGCGTTCAGCAGTCCCGAGCAATTGTTTGCACTCCGGCAAAGTGTGTAATACCTCGTTCGGCACAACATTGCCGGTGCGATGAACGAATGCGGCGTTTGGCGCGGCAGCAGCATAATGACGGTTGCACTCACGCTGTTGGAAATGAATGCCGCAGACCGACCGCTGAATCTGTACGACAACTACGAAGGCATATCGTCGCCGACGGATCGGGATCGCACTTTTGAAGGCGTTTCCGCCGCTGAGATTCTCAATCAATCCGACAAAGCGACCCATCCCGTGTGGGCGTACAGTCCGCTCGAAACCGTGCAACGCGCCTTGTAGTCTACGGACTATCCTCAATCATTAATTCAGTACGTCGTCGGTCCCGTCGAGCGAACGCTCCCCACTATCGTGCCCGATGCGATTGCTTTCTTGCGACTCGATACCGATTAGTACGAATCGACCTACCACGAGTTGACGCACTTGTATCCCCGCCTGTGTAACGGTGGGGGTTCTGATCGTCGACGATTACGGCCACTGGGAAGGGTGCCGACTTGCCGTCGACCAGTACCTGATGGAAAACCGATTGCCAGTTCTGCTTCAACGCATCGTCTACACGGGTCGCATCGACGTGAATTCGCGCTGCAATGACTTGCGATCGCGGATCGGAATCGATGGCAATGTCGGCACTCGTTTCGAGGGTCGTACCGGACTCGCCTCGACGAGGAGTCGCGTGTAACAGGGCATATCGGCCATTCGCTGCTGCGCCACGCGCGTGACCAACCCACTTGCGCCGAGGCGTCCCGACGGGTCATGATCTGTCTTGCTGGTCACCAGTTAGGGTAGAGTCGTGATGGGTGGATCGCAGGTCAAAAAATGAGAACGCCAGTCGGCGTGTCCGCCGAGATCCCCTTACCACCAACGAAGAGTACGAGTCATGCAACGCGACAAGAACCGGCCCCACCCCACTAACCCGCTCGGGCAGTCGGCGCAAACGGCGCATTCGCCGATCAACAAGCGGCCCTTGCCGCGGAAAGTTCCACCGCACATCCCCTTTGACGACGACGATGATCGCGACCGGGATACGGGTCCACCCCAGACCATCGCAAATGTCACAGTCGATGCGAAGGCCGTTGCCCAGCCGATTGCGAAAAAGGCTTCCGTGGCGCAGAGATCATGCGACCAGCACACGGCCAACAGAAACGTGACGACAGCCACTGTTGTCAAAGACGGCAACGAGAAACCAGAAGAAGAGCCCGATGAAAACGATGAGGAGGAGCAGGCCCGAACCGTCATGCCCCTCACGGATATCGAGATCGAACGCCGGGCGAAGCGGGACGTCCGCATCTGGAAGCGACTCGGCGCGGTCGCGCAGAACCAGCTCAGGACAATCACCAATTTTTCCGGCCTGGCGACCCAGCTCGGCCACATGATTGTGAGCTACGGGGCGCTCTTGCGCATCAGCGCCGTCCGGACTCTTGAGGCCCACGTAAAGCTACGCTTTGCCGAGTTTGATGATACTCCGCAACAACGCCTAACCCGACTCGAGGAGAGTGAGACGAAAGTTGTGAATGCGAGGCAACGCGTTGAAAACTACGTTGAGTGGGTGGCTGCCAACCGACCCTGGCTAGCGGACGACGATGTTATTTTGGAGTCGCTGGACGGCACAAAACAACAGCGGGCGGAGGCAAAGGTTCGGTTGGTCGAAATGGGCCGGAAGTTCGCCGCCCTCACGCCGGCAAAGTCGCTGTCCAAGTCAAAAGGAGCAAAGAATGTGACCGCATGCCTGCTCCCGCGAATGTACCGCGACGAGTACCAAGGCAAGGTCCGAGCGTACCCGGGATGGGTGGCCCCGGTACTCCGCAAGGTGGCGAAGAAGCGCGGTCACAACATTCCTGCTATGGCCTTCGTGATTTCGCAGATGGTGTATTGGTTGAAGCCGAAGGACGGCACCGGCGAACCGCGGGCTCGTCGGTCGAACTGGATTAACGGGAAGTGGTGGATCGTGCTCGGATACGGCGAGATCGAAAAGCAGACACCGGTCAGCCGGGGCCAGGCCCGCGAGGCAATGAAACGCCTCAAAGCTCTCGATCTCGTGGAGTCGATCACGCCGGCAGAAGCCGGCGTGACGAGTGTCGCCGGGAACGTGAATTACGGCCCCAACACCGTCTTCTTGCGGTTAAAAACGAAGGTGCTCGAACCGCTCATCTTGGCAGTAAGCTCGGGATGATCCCAAAAAGCGTATTTGAGAAGTGACGGGCAAGATTTTTCCGGTGTCGAACGCGAAGGCTTTGTGCGCGGGAGACGTGACTACGAGTTCCGTCTTCCGTCGCGAGAGTGGAGTAATGAAGTGTACGGGCTTACATTGTCTTGGTATGCTGAGTTCGTACGGGATCTATGCTGAGTTCGCGCTAAGTAAGCGGAACTCAGCAGACGGGTGTGCTGAGTTCCTACCAGAGGGTATGCCGTGCTCAGCACACCTGTCGGCACAGAGTATTAAGAGAGTAGCGAGCGTAAAGCGAGACTACGAACTCTCTCTTCGGCTTCGTCGCTTCGCTCCTCTCCCGCTTCCACTCGCTTATGGCTCGGTCGCGGGTACGCCGAAGCGAAGTAACAAGAAGTCTTGTCCGTGAGCTGTATCGTTTTTACGTTTGCGACGAAAGATGCGCGCAACCGAATTCTCACTCCGACAACCACGACGGTTTGATTCTCATCCATTTCCGAGACGGACTCGCGTATCCGGGACACCGTTCCTGCAACTGCGACCGGGTGTGTCATTTCATGGACGACGAACTCCATTCCGCCGACCGTGGGGAGATGTACGTACGAGTCGACCTCATTCTCCCACACCCACAGTCTGTGGCTGCCGATACCTCTCGCAATGTCGGAGGATCACGTTTACGACGTGTCTTCGGGTTTCTCGATGGCGGGGATCGCCGGACTTGCAACACATGCCTGACAAGCACCTAGCTAAATAAGCCACCGAAATGCGTCATAATACTTGACGGGACCGGTTAGCACTGGCCCCACTCCCGAACGGCCTCGAATGTCACCCAGCAGTACGTTCGGGGCCGCTCTCGTTTCGCGATCACCACTCGATCCCGT
>JAYWCL010000276.1:0-10994 GCA_043780595.1 Limnoglobus sp. | reverse complement strand
TTACTGCAAGAATTCACGCAACTGTTCTGCGTCGAAAAGGCGTTCGGCGTCGGGGCGAAACAGTTCGAGGCGATCTTCGGTCAGACGATTTCCGTCGCGGTTCTCGAAGACATCAATCGCGACATGGGGGGCACAAGCCGAGCGATTTCTCGACCACCATCTGCCGAAACCGAAGGCGGACAAGGAAGGCGAATTGCTCATCCTCACGGCCGGAATGCTCTCGTGTGGGTTGATTTTCTCGCAAGTCTCGGCACGGGGCGCGTGAGGCGATGGCGGTTGTGACAACCCAACGGCGGTCGCCGTTCGTTCGCCGAAATCCCGTGAGGCCGATCGACAGACTACCGCCATTATCGGTGTCGGTATCGTCGGGTTCGTGCTCTTTGCTGCGTCGCAGTTTATGAAAGAGACGAGGTCGATCAGCGGCCTGCGACGACGGCAGGCGTGGGATCGGTAAACTAACCTTTGGGTGGCTTCGAGATGTTGCTCGGGCCTTTGCCGACGACTTTCTCATACTTGCCATCGCCGCTTTTAACGTACTTCGTGAAGCCCATCCGGTCGAGGTTCTTGTCGGAGAGATTGGCTTTCGCTTGCGAATCGGTCCAGGTTCGCGGTGCGTTCGGCGTGCCGAACAACCGCTTCACGGGCAGGCCGTTCTCCGGGTGTTCGGTGAGTGGGGGGGCGGACATCGTTTGAATGACCTCGAACACTTCGCCCTCAGTGCCGTCGGCATTCGTCGCTTGATACACGTAAATTGGCATGACGGCCTCGGTGAGTAAATACGCGGTCGGGATTTCCCAACCGCGTGCGGTTCGCGAATCGTTACGCTTGCATTTCAGCCATGATCGTTTCGAGTAGCTTCTTGGTCGCTTTGATACCTTCTGGCTCGCCGATCTTGCCGCCTTCGTACTCGATCCCGACGAAGCCATTGTACTTGTGCTTCTTCAGTACGATTTCCATCATCTTGCGATAATCGGTGTGCGTTTCGTTGCCCTTGTCGTCGAAGTCGTGCGTCTTCGCACTGACGCCTTTCGCGAATGGCATCAGTTCGTCGACGCCCTTGTAGCGATCGTACACTTTGCCGTTGCCGAGGTTGAAGTTGCCGAAGTCCGGGAGCGTGCCGCAACCGGGGAGATCGACCTTCTTCATGACCTTCGCGAGCCATTCGCCGTTCGACGACAGCCCGCCGTGGTTTTCGACGATGACGTGGATTTTGTGCGTCGCGCCGAACTCGGTGAGAGATCGTAACCCGTTGGCAGCGCGTTCGATTTGTTCGTCGTACGTGCCGCTCGATTGGGCATTGACGCGGATGCTGTGGCAGCCGAGGAACTTCGCCCACTCGACCCAACGCTTGTGGTTGTCGACCGCCTGAGACCGCTTCGTGGCGTCGGCATCGCCGAGCGCGCCTTCGCCATCGCACATGATGAGAACGCTGGCCACGCCGTTATCGTCGGCGACTTTTTTCAGATCTTTCAGGTAGCCGTCGTCCTTCTTTTTGTCCTTGTAAAACTGGTTGACGTACTCGATACCGAGGATTCCATAGTCGTCTTTGGCGATCGTTGCGAACTTCATCGCATCGAGCTTCTTGGCGAAGAACGCCTTGTGGAGCGACCATTGCGCGAGCGAGATTTTGAAGAGCGGCGCTTTCGATTGCGCGGCGAACGCACTCGGTGCGGCCATCGCAGCGAGGCCGAGACCGGCCGTGTGAAAGAACGAACGCCGACTGAGAGGACGCATCATCGAAAGCTCCGAAGGAAAGATAATTGAGCGGGAAGTTGCGAACGCAAGGGGATTCTAGACGAGTGAACGGGAAACGAACACGGGTCGAGCAATCGCTCGACCCGTGAAATTGCGAATTCACACGTCGCGGTTACGCCACGTAGATGCCACCTTGGAAGGTCGTATCGAAGGCGTGGAAGTCGTCGATCACGGTGATGTCCGAGCCGCGCCAGATCTTGATCTGCGAAGGAATGCCGATACCGGCCCCCGTTACCACATCGAGTTTGCCATCGCCGTCGGCATCGATCAAACCGACTCGCACGCCACCGGTGAAGGCGGCGTCGAATGCGAAGAAGCTCGAAATCGCTTGTCCCGACGTACCGCTGAACACCTGGACGTGCGGCCCACCGCCGATGTCGGCTCCCGTCACGATGTCCGGCGTACCGTCGCCGTTGACATCACCGGCAGCCACAAACACGCCCCCCGTGAAGTTGGCGGTGTACGGTGCAAACTCCGAGAGTTGGCCGAGCGTACGCCCATCGAAGGTGCGAACCCGCGTCGCAACCGAGTTGCCGGTTGCAACCACAATGTCGGCGGCCCCGTCATTGGTGAAGTCTGCCGCGGCGACGCGAACGCCACCGCGCTGATTCGGATCGAACGCGAAGAAGTTGTTGAGGATCGCACCGTTCGACCCGTCGAAGGTCGTGACGCGCGGCCCGCCTCCGACTTCCGGCCCGACAATGATGTCGGCTTTCCCGTCGCCGTTGACATCGCCCGCCGCAACGAACACCCCGCCTCGGAACTCTGGCTCGAATGCGAAGTAATCGCGAATCGGTGCCCCGTTCACACCGCTGAACACGCGGATACGCGGACCGCCACCGACACCCGTTGCGGTAATGATGTCTTCGGTGCCATCACCATCGACATCGGCTACGGCGGTACGAACGCCACCGGTAAACGATTCTTCGTAGGCGAAGAAGCGGAACTTCTCGGTCGAGGTGGCGTAGTCGAATACGCGCACCAACGGCCCTCGCCCCGCACCGGCACCGACCGCTAGCAGTGAGGCTTTCGCAGGATTCCCCGTGTTCACAGCGAACCGCGGGTCGAGCGGCACATCGCTCGGCGTCACGCTCACCGGTGGGCTGGTACTCGGTGGCAAAGTGGCCGTGCCGTTCGGCGACGAGCCGAGGAAGTTCTGTTTCGTGGGGTCAATTGGTACTCTGGGGCGATTATCATCGATATTTAGACGCACTTCGCCGAAGTTCAACGCTCCGCGCATCTCGCCACCGGCAGCCGTGACATCGGTGAAAATATCGTTGCCGATGTTCACAGGCTTCGTGGCCGGTTCCTGGGCCGATTCGAAGAAGTCTTCGTAACCCGCCGGTTGGGCTTCGGTGATCGTATAACGACCGGGTGGCAACACGGGGAACTCGTATCGCCCCGATGCATTCGTCGACGTGACGAGACCGTTGATCGAATCGGCGGCCGTCAGCGGTCGCGCCATCGGCGTGCCATCGAAGGCGGTACCGGAGATCGTCACGATCACGTTTGGAATGCCCGGCTCGCCGACGTCCAGCCGCCGATTCCGGTTGAGGTCTTCGTAAACGAACCCGAAAACCGACGACAGCAGGATTTCGCCGAAGTTGTACTCGACGCCATCCTGACCCGATGCCAGACCGACGAAGAGCACGTCGTTCGACGGATTCGATCCACCGAGGCTACCCGGCGTGTCGATACCATCGATGAAACCTTGCGGTTGGGTTTCGCGGATCGTGTACGAACCGGCTGCCAAGTTCGGGAATTTGTAGAACCCGTTGACGTCCGTAATCGCGGTCAGCGTCAGCGGCAGTCCATTGGCATCGAGGCCCGTCAGCGTGATGAGCGTACCCGCAATGCCACTTTCCCCGGAAGCGGGTTGGCGGACGCCGTTCGTCACGAAGGTATCGCGATAAACGTAGCCCGACACCGACGCGGGGAGCGTGGCCGGTGGTGGCGGAGGCGGAGGCACGACGATCGCCGTCAGGCCGAAGTCTTGCCGCAAGTTGGCGGAACCCGCAAGGTCGGGGTTCGTCCCGAAGCTATCGAGCGTGAATGGGCTGGTGCGAATGACGCCACCGAAGCCCGTGCCTTTGTCTTCGCTGTCGTTCGCGTTGCCCGCGACAGCCGGTTCGAAGGGACCGGTGTTCTGACCGGGCGTACCGGTCGAACTCGTCAACTCGGTCGGGCGGTCGATTTCGATGCTGTACGTGCCGGTCGCGAGATTCGTGAAGCGGTAATCGCCCGTGCTGTCGGTCGTGGTGTTCGCCAGAACGACGCCATTCGAGGCGAGCAAACGAACGGCGATGTTCGGGATACCCTTTTCACCCGCATCGAGTTTGCCGTTGTTATTGACGTCCAACCAGACGAGATTGCCGACGCTCAGCGGCCGGAACAAGCCGAAGTCTTGTCGTAAGTTCGCGAGGCCATCGGCATCGGGGTTGGCACCCGGTGCGAGCAGGCCGAACGGAGCCGCGACGATGAAACTACCTGCCGTTGTGCCGTGGTCGGCATTGTCGAGGTTGCCCGCCGTGCCCGGCTCGAATGGGCCAGTGGCGAAGCCATTTTTGCCCGTACTACTGAGGTAACCGCCCGGTGTGGTGATGCGCACGGAATAGGTTGCGCTGCCGAGATTACTGAAGAGATAGTTACCACTCGCACTCGTGATCGTGCTGCCGATGACGGTACCGTTCGCATCGAGCAAATCGACGGGAACATTGCCGATACCGCTCTCGCCGCCATCGAAGACGCCGTTGTTGTTGGCATCGTCCCAGACGAAGTTGCCAATGCTCAGCGGCCGGAACAAGCCAAAGTCTTGGCGGAGGTTCGCCAGGCCTGCATCGTCGGGGTTACTACCCGGTGCGGTGAGCGCGAACGGTGCGGCAACGATGATTCCGCCAACGGTCGTGCCGTGGTCGGTGTCGTTGGCGTTGCCGGTAACGCCGGGTTCAAATGGCCCCGTAACCGAGCCGTTCTTGCCGGTACTGCTGCTGAAGCCGTTCGGTGCGAACACGCGAACGGAATAGGTTCCGCTACCGAGGCCGCCGAACAGGTAGTTGCCATCCGCAGTGGTAATCGTGCCTGCGAGTGGGGTGCCGTTCGCATCGAGCAACTGAACCGACACGCCAGCGATACCCTTTTCACCGCTATCGAGTACGCCGTTGTTGTTAGTGTCTTCCCACACGAAGTTGCCGACTTGCATCGGTCGGAACAGGCCGAAGTCTTGGCGGAAGTTCGCGAATCCCGCCCCATCGGGATTCGTTCCCGGCACGCCGAGAATGAACGTGGCCGCGTCGATGATCGCCACACCATTTGCGGTACCGTGGTCGGCATCGTTCGTGTTGTCGTTGACGCCCGGCTCGAATGGCCCCGTCGAAGACCCATTGCGACCCGTGCTGCTGGTGTACCCGGCAGGTGTGAAGATGCGCACCGAGTACGTGCCGGAACCGAGGCCGCCGAATAGGTAGCCACCGCCCGCACTCGTGATCGAGCTGGTGAGGATCGTTCCCATACTGTCGAGCAACTGCACGGGCACGCCAGCGATACCCTTTTCACCGCTATCGAGCGTGCCGTTGTTATTTGTGTCTTCCCACACGAAGTTGCCGACTTGCATCGGTCGGAACAGGCCGAAGTCGATGGTCGTATTCGCGTCGTTCGGCAACGTGCCCGACGTGTTGGGGTTCGCAACATTCCCAGCCGCTGCGAGCGTCACGGGTGCCGAACGAATCAGTCCGTTCGGTTGAAGCGTGCCGTGATCTTGGTTGTCGGTATTGGTGGAAATCCCCGGCTCGTACGGCCCCGTGGCGAAGCCGTTCTTGCCAGTGCTCGTCGAGTATCCCGCAGGCGGCGCGATCTCGACGACGAACGTTCCGGGATCGAGTTCGATGAAATTGTAAATTCCCTGTGCCGAAGTCGTCGTGGTAGCCAGTTTCGTCGTACCGGTCGCATCGTAAAGGTTGACGACGACGTTGCCGATGCCGAGTTCGTTCGGCCCCTTGATACCATCGTTGTTGACGTCGTCCCAGACGAAGTTGCCGAGCGAAACGAACGACTTATTGAAGAAGCCGACGTCGAACGTGTGATTCGACTGGCCACCGAGGCCCGTGGTAACATTCACCACCGCATTCGTGCCGACTACGGTCGCATCCGAATCGCGTGTGTCGGAGTTGGCACCCGAGTTCGCGTTGGCGGTCGTGAGTTGCTTCTTCGCGAGGCTCGTTTGTCCGAGATCGATACGCAGTTGGTACTGCGTGTTTTGCAGCAGGTTCAAGCCGACGATTTTGCTCGCCGTCGAGATTCCCGCAATCGACGAGAAGTAGTAATTGCCATTCGCGTCGGTCGTAGCCGTTCCGAGCGACACGTTCGCGGCAGTAAACAGCTCGACGTTTACGCCTGCCAGTGGGGCTTCCCCTGCGTCCTGAATGCCGTTCTTGTTGGTGTCGTTCCAAATGTAGTTGCCGATTTCAATCGGCGGCGGTGCGGTGACCGCGATCAGATCGCCGACGCCATTCGCTTTGGCGAACGTCGTGTTCGCGTCTGGGATTGGCGTGAAGTACAACTCGTAACTTCGCGTAATGCCACCCGTGGTCGTATCGAACCAACGCACTCCGCCCGTGTTGACCGCACCCGCAATCCGCACGGGATCAAACGCAGTGGTTGCAAGTTCGCTAAAGCCCGGAATCTGCAAGATGCCGCCAACAGTGACTTCGTCGTGCTCGGTCTGTACGCCAACCGGCGGCTGGCTCGGATCGCGCGGCAATTCGTCCTGGAAATAAAACTCGCCACCGCCCGGACCTTGGCCCGTATTCTGCGGGCCGGTGCCGAGCGTGCCGTTCGGGTTCCGGCCATTCGATTCGAGCGTCCAACCCGCCAATGCCGTCGCTGGATTGACTTGGGCGGCGTCGAGATTGCCATTGGTGTTGATGAATGCGCGAAGCGTATCGCCAGCCGTCATCCCGAAGAATGCAAAGTTGTCCGGCTGCGTCGGATCGTCGGGCGTGAGTCGACCGAACTGATCGCCGGAGCGGTCGCGAATACCGAGCGAGATGTTGCCATTCGCATCGAACGAGAGTCCCGTCAGCATCGGTTGCGGGTAGCTCGCACGGCCGATGGCCTCCGGTTGTTCGGCGATCGTACGAAAGGTCGGCGACCAGGGGTTCCATTCGGCGGGGTCGGGTGGAGCGATCCCGTTCGGGAAGTTACCGTTCTGATTGCCACCCATGTGAATGATGCCGCGCTCGTAGTTGAGCGCGATCTCGAACACCGCTTCGGTCGTCGTCGTCTGACGCGCGACGTTGACAAACGTGCCCTTCGCCGGATCGAACGCGAACACGTACGCCTTCAAATCTTGGCGTCGCTGGCTCGTTTCCGCCGAGTTGACGGCACCGATGTAAACGAGGCCACGGTGATACTGCACCGCAAACGGTCGCAAGTCGCCGAGCGGATTCGCAGCGGTGCGCCCCGTCACGCCGGCCGGAAGAGGCAGATCGAAGCGCTGCACGGTCGTGCTGTTCAGCGCACCCGATGTCGGCACCGAGTATAAGCGGCGGTCGCCGAGCGCCACGGTGAACATCCGACTGGCATCGGCGTTGACGTCGAGGCCACCGAGGGCGATTTTACCGATGGTATCCCAACCGAGGTCGCGGGTGACACCGGTGCTATCGACGAAGCGTACCAAGCCATCGCGTACATAATCTAGAAACGATGTGTAATTCTGCCGAAACGGAACGGGGTTATTGTTCTGATCGCGAAACACATCCAATAAGTTGCCAGCCGGGTTGTTCGGGAAGATCGCGTTGAGGTCTGCGTATAGCGTACCGCCCGTGCCACTGGTACCCGATTGATAGATCGCACCGGGGCCGTTCGGACCGAAACTCGTGTGCCGTTTCGCGTACGATGCCGCGTAGATTTTGTTTTGTACGCGGTCGTAGGTCAGGCCCCACGTCGTCCCGACGTTGTCGTGCCGCAACGCTAAATCGTGCGTTTTCGGGTTGCGATGGTTCTCCTGATTCTGATCTGCATCTTCGGAACCCGATGCGTTCGGGAAGCTCACGACGACGCCCGTACCGGGGTTAAAGTCGTTTTGCGTCGTGCCGCCGAACACATACATGCTCGTGACGAGCAGCGGATTGTCCGGGCTGAAGTCTTCGGGGCGAACTAGCGACAGGTTCACGTTACCTGCATTCCCTGCGGGGACGAATTGAACGGCGGTATTCGCCGAGGTGCCTTCGGGGCCGAAGAAGACACCCGTGGGTAGATTCGTGAACTCGACGCGGAGCGGTCCGCTGTTCGACGTATTCAGGCTATACGCACCGGTCGCATCACTCGTTGCCTGCGTGACGACGGCATTATTCGCGTCGTACGCTGTCACGAGGATGCCCGAGATACCGCGATCGATCGCAGTCGGGGTCGAGCCGAGGCCCGCATTCGGAACTTGGCCGTTCGTATCGAACGTACCGTTCGCGTTGTAGTCTTGGTACACGATCCCCGTTACCGATGGGATCGCGCGGTCTTCCAAAACGACGAATTCGAGCGCGATCTGCGCCGGTGGCTTGGTCCGATTCTTGGCAGACTTCCGTGTCCGCGATTTTTCAAACTGATTGTCGAGCATAACTGAAGCCTCTCATGGTGTGAGATACAATCCCTGGCGTTCCAACGTCCGTGTCGAATGCGAGAAAACCTGCACATTTGGTGCCATCGTTTGAAGAATCCCATTCGATAAAGCCGATACAGGGGCAAGCGTAAATGAGGAATTTATTCCTGGGCAAGAATATTCCGCACTCGCAAGACACTTAGTATCTTACAAAATGATATACCTCCGCAAGTCAAATTCGTTATTGTCGCCACAGATTAACAAAATGTATCGCACGTTCAGCTTCCGCATCGTAACGATTGAGCGTTCTGCGACAGTTGAATTGTGCGGTGTCAAATAGTTCGGGCAATTCTGCGATGCATCAAATGCACGGGATTAACGGTTAGACCCGATGTGTGAGGTGTGCGGAGACGTGCGAAACGAGTTCCACTTCCGCCCAGCCCAGATGTACTTGGGCTAATCCCAGTACGATTCACGGAGGAATCCCATGCTCACCCGTTTTCTCGGAGGCGTTGCCGTTTGTGTTGGTGCGGCAGGTGGACTGTCCGCCCAACAGCCGGCCCCCGTCAAGCCCGCTAAAGCGGCTCCGGCCGTCCGCCTCGCACGGGCCGTCGTCGATGCGCCCGCCACCACATTGCCCGCTGCAACACCGACTGCCGCACCGACGATGGTACCGACTACCGTTGGCAGCGATTTGCTCGCGAACGGTGGGGCCAGTATGACGTCGTGCCCGACGTACGGCGACTGCCCCGCACCGGCGACGGCCTGTTGCACGCCGTGCGGCCCACTCGGACGGTTTTGGGTCGATGCGGGTTACGTCTTCTGGACGACATCCGGAATGAACGTTCCGCCACTAGTCACCAGCGCACCCGTCGGAACGCCCCGTGCGATCGCCGGTGCCCTCGGCCAGCCCACGACTACGATCCTGTACCCCACGAAACAGATCAATAACCAGTTTCGCAGTGGCTTCTATTTGAACGCTGGGATTTGGCTCGACGAGTGCCAAACGATTGGAATCGAAGGTAACTTCTTTTACCTCGGCGATAGCAACAACCGATTCACCGCCGGTTCGGATGGCTCGCAGGTTTTGACGCGGCCGTTCTTCAACACGAACCTCAACCGCCCCGACACGCAACTCGTGTCGTTCCCCGACACGCAATTAGTGTCGACGCCGGGAATTTTGGCCGGTAGCGTCACCGTGAATTCAAACACCAGCCTGATCGGTGGCGGTGCGAACTTCGTTAAGAACCTCTGCTGTGGGCCGTGTGGCCGCTTCGATCTGCTGCTCGGCTACAGCTACTTGGGCCTCAGCGACGAGATCAACATTCGCGAAGACCTAACCTCGCTTCCCGGCCAGACGAACGTCGTCCCCGGCACGCGATTCACCGTCAACGATAACTTCCGCACCACGAACGATTTCCACGGTGTCAACATCGGCTTCGCGACCGAGCGGCGATATAGCCACTGGTACGTCGGCGTGCGTGCCGGTGTGGCCCTCGGCGTCAATCATCAAGTCGTCGAGATCGACGGGTTCACGACGATCACCCCTCCAGGTGGCCCGACGCAAACCTTCGCCGGTGGCTTGCTCACGCAACCATCGAACATCGGTCGCTATACCCGCGACGAGTTCGCCGTGATGCCGTGGGTCGGTGCGAAACTCGGTTGCCAAATCACCCCACGCCTGCGAACCTACGTCGGGTACGACTTCATGTACCTGAACAACGTCGTTCGGGCAGGCGATCAGATCGACCTCCGCGTCGATCCGAACCAGATTCCCACCTTCAGCGGTACGAATCGCGTGCCCGGTCAGTTCCCCGCCTTCCAGTTCCGAGAAACGGGCCTGACCGTGCAAGGCATCCGCATCGGGATGGAATTCCGCTACTAACGCGGTACGTTTAATCGCAAAACGCCCGCAGAGAATCTCTGCGGGCGTTTTGCGTCGCCAGAATCGACGCAAGTCACAATTCCGCAGGCTCAAAAACCGGTTTTTTGGCATTTTTTCGTCTCAAAACGCCACTTTTTGATCGCAAATCGCCGATCCGAAAATGGCGTTTTTGCCGTATCTCACACTTTTATCGCGGGTTACGTCGAGCCTCTCGACTACACATCAGCCGAAACTACTGGTTGTTTCGCGACCGAATGCGACCGAAAATCGACCGAATGCGCCTTTTTTATGTCATTTGCGCGCACTTCTATGTCATTTCGCGACACTTTTGCGTCACTCCGTGCGCGACACGAATTCCGACTTACGTCAAATCGCCTCAGATTTTTTGACTTCGGGAAATCGTGTGGGTGATGCGCCAGAAAGTATCGAATCGAACAATTTTGCAATTGCCAAAAGATTCTCGTTCACAGACGGTCGTTCGGGTTGTTACAGTAGCATCAATACCAAATTGCACGTCGGGGGAGTCGCATCGTGAAACGCTATCTGACCACGCTTGTTGCCGTCGCGATGCTCATTGGCCTCGGGCTGACGATTGGCTGCCAGCGTGCGGTCGAACCCGTGAATGATGTTGTGGAGCCGCCCGACGTGCCGCCGGAGGACTTGTCGGCGCTCGTCGAGGGCAACAATCAGTTTGCACTCGACTTGTACAAGAAGCTTGCGGAGACGGAGAAGGGGAACATCTTCTTTTCGCCGTACAGCATCTCG
>JAYWCL010000275.1:0-13105 GCA_043780595.1 Limnoglobus sp. | reverse complement strand
AACGGAAATCGCCGCTTGGTCCGAGAAGACCAACGCCAAGCAACGCGGCGTCGACTGGCAATTCAAACTCGCAGACGCACGCATAAAGTTAAAGCGACTTTACCCCAAAACCAAGACTTGACGACGCAGTAGTGGGAAGCATGGAAGTTACGGCAATCTTTCGATCAATTCCACAAGATCCGAGCTGGTGATTGCGTTTCGCTTCTGTTCCGATATCGCAACTGCTCGTCGATGCGGGGGGTGAATCCGAATTCACTTCGTCTTTCGCGTATCGACGCGATCTTTGAATTCGCCGGGTGGGCGACGGAAGAAGCGGGGTCGGGTGATCGTGTAGCCTTTTCCGCCGAATGCTAACATTGCGGCACCGAGGCAGACCATTGCCGTCGCGAAGCCGAGGGGGATGACGAGGCTCGCAATCGAGTGCTCGGCCGGTTGGCCGGGTAGGCCTCCGACGCCGCTCGCGTAACGGGCAGCGGTGAAACAGGCGATCAGGAAACCGATCGCGATCAAGACGATGGATGTATACTTCACGTCGAATTCTCCTAACTGAGGTTGGGTCGAGCATTGCCTAGTGGCATCTCGGTCAGCACGCTCGGCAATGCCATCACCTGAACGGGAACGGGGGCAGCCAACACGGGTGCCGCAATCGGTACTGGTGCGACGGGGATTTGAAGTTCGGCGATTCGATCGTCCATGAACTTCTGGAATCCCGTGTCGTATGTCCCCTTACTGATCTGCCACGACGCCCGCACATTCTCGCGGCGAATGAAATCGTAAAGGAAATGTTTCCAGCCCGACCATTGCCGCATCTGGAACTTTTCATCTTGTTGACTGAACATCAAGAAGGCACGCTCGAACAGCGAAAATAAAATCGCATATGCGACCATCTCTTGTTTGCGCTTCTTGTCGAATGCGAGTGAAGGATCGTTGTTGGGAACGTCGAGGATGTCTAAGTCGTAGTATTCGAGTGCAATCTTCTGATACTCGAAGAACCGATTGTCCAGTTCGTCGTAAATCTTGTACTCGTTCGCGAGCCGGTCGCGTTTGTTCGCACGGATAAACTGTACGAGGGCTATCGGCCCTGCAATGCTCAGCGCCAGGTAATAGATGATTTGTGCGACATCCTTCACGTTATCCATATCCGACATCTCGCATTGTAGAGTTGCAATTGATTATGGAACCGAAGCATCAACGAGAAACAGCCCACGAAGTGGGACTGTTTCAAAACATCAATTTTTTCAAACCGAGAAGTTCTACTTATTGAGTTCGAACTCGGATTGCGGTACGTTTTCGGAATGGGGAACCCGGAAATCGACCGTGGTGCTTTGGCCCGCTCGGAACTCGACATCGCGAGTTTGTTCCTTGGTTTTGCCGTCAATCGTCCAGCTTGCCTTGATTGCATACTTGAACGTTTGGCCCACTTCGAGGACTGGCGAGTTGAAGAGCCGTTCGGTTCCCGTCGCTTCGGTCGTCGTACCTGCGAACCACACTTGTGCGTCGGTCGTCGGGACTTTCACCGTGATGTACGCACGATTTTGCGCTAAGGTAACCATTGGAGCCGTTTGTTGGAGGGGAATCGCGTTTTGAACGAGTGGCGTACTGTAAGTCGCGGGGACGACGTAGTTGGGCATCGCGTTCGGCGTGGAATAGTAGGTCGTGGCGTTCGGCGTCGTATAGTACGGCGTCGTATTGTATACCGGAGCGGGCGAATAGTAATTTCGGTTATTATTGTACCCGAAGCCTTGGTTGTAGCCGAAACCCTGGTTATTGAAACCCTGGTTGTAGCCGAAGCCCCGATTGTTGTTGAAACCTTGGTTGTAACCGAAGCCTTGGTTATAGCCATTCCCAAAACCGCCGTTACCAAATGAATTACCGAAGTTTTGCGAGTAGCCGGGTTGACCAATCGTAACCCCGCCAATCGTCACTCCGAATCCGCCGCGTCCATTGCCACCCCGACCGTTGCCATTTCGCTGGGCGTTTGCGTCTCCCGCATCAGCACAGACGATTAGACCTGCCAGTGCAATCACCGAGTAAACATGTCGCATTTTCGTCTCCTTGTAACCCGTGTACCGGGCACTTCCATTGCCTGTATGGCGATTCGCCCCCCGAAGTAGGAGGTGATTAGCGCGATCATTCGTTGAGATCGACGACTTCACGAAACTCACAAACGTGTGCTTCGACCCTGCATGAGTCTTAAAACGATGGCGACCACAACGACCAGTAACACTAAGTGGATGAGATCGCCGCCGAATGGCGAAATGAATGCTCCCAGTAGCCAGAGCAATACTAAGAACACGATAATCGTTTCGTAGGAATATGCTGGCATTGAAAAGCACTCCAGATCGTGAGAATGGACGAATTTATTTTTCGAGTATCACGCGGGGAAGCTGTAGAACAGCTTCCCCAAAGAACACTATCGATTTACTTCTTGGCGACGGAGAACTTGAAGTCGTGCGAGGCCGACAATCATACGTTTCATGGGAACCTCTTCTGTTGAGAACCTGCTGCCTTCGCACCGCGCGTGGCCAGCATTCGTTCTGAGAGGATTTCCCATCTGCAACTGTTGTGCCGATCGGCGTCATAATCCGAGAAACCGAATAAAAACGAAGATTCGTTCTAGTATTTGTGAATCGAACGTCAGTTTCGGAAGGCGATTTCTCAGCGATGGGCATCGATTCGCAGAATTGGGTCGTGCGTGATCCTACGAAAACACACTTTGGATTTTAAGCCTCTCTTGCCTTGTCGATGCCGATCTGTTAATGCCTCTCGGTTCTGGGGGCATCTCGTGAAATGGAAGCGGCTAATACTCGTCTCGGTGTTTGCCACAGGGTGTGGGCGGTCGTATTACCGCGCCTCGGCGGACCGCGAAACGTATCCGATTATCAGCGAGCGGGTCGTGAAGCCCGAATATTCGATTGGCCGCACCCAACTCGAACCGGCGGCGACTTCGCGGCTCGCCGACCCCACGAATCCGGATCGCCCGCCGAAGCCGCCCGACGATCCCTCGGCTGCGATTTTCATGGAGCATCCGGGTAAGTTCGTCGGCTATCGCAAGTGGGAAAAAGACGGCGTACTCGTCGATATCGAACCGGCTGGCTGGGAAGAAAGCCTCGGCGTTTCACAGGGAGTCGCGCTGAAGTTGACGCAAGATCAGGCGATGGACAAGGCACTCGAAAACAGCCGCGAGTATCAGACGCGATTGGAAAGCGTTTACATTCAGGCACTGTCGTTGACCCTGAATCGCTTCGAGTTCGACGTGCAATTCTTCGCGCGTCGCTCGACGAACTATGCGCACATCGGCGGTGGAAGCAGCTTCGAGCAATCGAACTCGCTGCTCCAGAGTGCGGACAAAGGTTTCACGCGCAATTTCGCGGCGGGCGGGCAGTTACTCATCGATTTCGCGAACAGCTTCATGTGGGAATTCACGGGCCGTACGCACACGGCCAGCAGTTCGATCGGCATGACGCTGATTCAACCGCTGCTGCGCGGCTTCGGTAGGAATATCCGCCTCGAAACACTGACGCAGGGCGAGCGCGACGTGCTGTATGCGGTGCGAGATTTCGTGCGGTTCCGCAAACTGTTCTGGGCGTCGATCAACGTCGAGAGCGGCGGATACTTGCAGATTCTCCGACAGATTCAAAGTGTGCGAAATGCGACGGCGAATTTGCGGAGCCAGGAAGAAAACTACGCACTCTATCGCATCTTGTTTCAAGGTGGCCGCACGCAAGTGGCGAACGTCGATCAAGTATTTCAGGCATTGCTTTCCGCACGGCGCGACTTGATCTCATCGGAAATCGAACTGCAAAACCAACTCGATCGCTACAAGCTCTTGCTCGGATTACCGCCACGGTTGTCGGTCGAACTCGACGACACGCCGTTGAATCGCTTTCAACTCGTCGATGTCGATGTCGAGAAACTGCGAGCGGAGATCGAAGTCTTCGAGCGGAAGCGGAAGTCCGAACTCGACGCCCCGCCGACACTCGCCGTGTTGCAAGAATCGGTGGAGTCATTGCGAGCGTTTGCGACGCGCGCGGAGAAAGCGATCACCGCGTCGGAAAGCGCACTCAAATTGTTGGCGGACGATCTCAAACGACCGGTTCTTACGGAAGATCAGGAGCAGTTCGAGCGCGCGAAAGCAGCGTACCTCCAGCAGAAAGACAAGCCGACCGAACTCCGCGAGCGAATCGCGGCGTTGCGTGCGGAACTGAAGCAAATTCAAGGCGAATTTAGCGAAACCAACCGCGAGCCGAGTTGGAAAGCGGTCGTGGCGGCGGCCCGTGAGATGGCGAGCATCGTCGATAACGCGATCGCGGCGGAGTCCGTGGCACGCATTTACACGCTACGACTTCCCGAACAACCGTTTACCGAAGAGTCATTGTTGCCTTTCGCCAAAGAGAACCGGCTCGATTTGCAGAACGTGAAGGGCCAGGTCACCGATTCGTGGCGAAAGGTTTCGATTGCGGCGAACGCGCTCAAGTCCGATCTGACGGTACGACTCAACGGGACACTCGTCACCGAAGCGGGTGGTAAAAACCCATTGGAGTTCGGTGCTGAAGGCAGTCGACTCGCGGCGGGTGTGCAGTTCGATGGCCCGTTGAATCGCCAATTCGAGCGGAACGTCTACCGCCAAAGTCTGGTAATCTATCAGCGTTCGCGGCGCACATACATGGCGCTGTCGGATAATGTCGAACTCGACGTGCGAACGGGCATTCGCGAACTCCAACGGCAGCGAATCAACTTCGAGATCGCCCGGCAGCAGTTGCTCGTCGCGGTGCGACAATTGGCAATCGAGCGAAGACTACTCACTGCTCCAGTGCAAGATCGCGAACGCCGTGGCGATGACGGGGCCGCGACGCTTCGGATTCTGAGCGCGCAACAGTCGCTGTTGGTCGCACGCAACGGTTTGGCGGATAGTTTCTTTAATTACGAGCAACAACGGATACGACTTCTGATAAACTCGGAGAAGATGCGTCTCGACGAACGAGGATACCCCACCGATGACAACGACCAACCTGTTGCCGCCACCACAACTCGGCCTGCCGTCGGCAGCGCCGCTCCCGGCGCTGCCACCCCGACGCCCGCAGCCCAACCGTAGAAGCCTATTCCGCAGTTTACTCCGCCGCGCCGTCATCCTGAGCCTGTTGGCAGGCGGCGTCTATCTCGGCTGGAAATACGTGCTGCCGTACATCGTTGGCTCTCGCACGTTTGAGCGCCCCGTTACGGCGGTCGTTACGCAGGGTGTTTTGAAAATCACGATTACGGATCGCGGCGAACTCGAAAGCATCGACGCGGTGCAAGTGAACTGCGATCTCCAAGGCGGTGGCAAACTCGTCTCCATCATCGACGAAGGGAAGCTAGTCGCCAAAGGCGAAGAAGTCGCGAAGCTCGATACCGATGTTTTGTTGCGCTCGATCAACGAGCAAGATGTGAAGTGGCAGACCGCTGAGAGCAAGCTGAAGTCGAGCCGCAGCGATCTTTCGCAGGCGAAAAACAAAGCGGAGGGCGAAATCGCCAAGGCCGACCTGGCACTGACGTTGGCGAAAATCGATCTCGAGTCGTACGACGATCCGCAAGGCGAGTACAAACGCGACGTGGACAAATTCAAGGGCGCGCTCGAACTGAAAAAGAAAGAACTCAAGGAGGCGGAGGACGACATTGCCTTCACGAAGGGACTCGTCAAAGACGGTTACGCACAACTCGAACAGATACGTGCCAAAGAACTGACCTTACAACAGCGAAAATTTGAGGTATTGAGCGCTCAAGCGGAAATCACCGTGATGGAGAAATTCACGCGGAAAAAGAAGATCACCGAGTTGCAGGCGAAGGCCGAGGAAGCCGAACGCGAGTTGCGGCGCACGAAGGAAACGCAAGCGTCGATGATTGAAAAAATCGAAGCCGAACTGAAAGCGGCCCAGAGCACGTCGGAGATCGAGAAGAAGCAACTGACGCGAATGAATGAGCAGATGGAGCGCTGCACGATTCACGCGCCGGCAAGCGGGATCGTGGTCTATTCTAATTCGCGATACTGGGATGAATCGTCGCGAATCCGCCCCGGTGTCCAGTTGTACTTTCGGCAAGAAATCTTCAGCTTACCCGATCTAACGCGGATGCGGGTGAAGCTCAAGATTCACGAATCGGTCATCAAGAAAGTGAAAATTGGAATGTCCGCGACGTTTCAAATCGATGCGTTGCCGAATCGCGTGCTCAACGGCAAGGTGCTAAAAATCGCGACGATCGCGCAATCCGATGGCTACCGTGGGGGTGGGGTGAAACAGTACGACACGGTGCTGAGCCTCGATGATATGCCGACCGACGCGGGTCTGAAGCCCGGCATGACCGCCGAGGTGAAGATCCTCATCGGCACTCTCCCCGACGCGATCAGCGTGCCCGTCGGTGCCGTCACGGAATACGAATCGGAGAAAGTCGCGTACATCGTGACCTCTTCGGGTGTGACGCGGCGCACGGTGACGGTCGGCGAGAACAACGAACAATACGTGCAAGTGACGGAAGGGCTGACCCCTGGGGAAGACGTCGCACTCGACGCCCGCACCCGCGCCGCCGCCGACCTGAAAGCCACCAAGCCGAAGGACGATGGAAAAATCAGCGAACCCACCGGCAAGTCGCCACCTCTGGTGAAGTAGCAGGCGATAGATGAATCACCAGAATTTCCACCATTGTTGTCGAGGAAATTCACGGACGCAATTGCGAAAATCAACCTCGATTTGTTCCATCATTCCCTGACGATTCGCGTCGCGAATCGCATTTATTGTGACATCGCAAGCCTCGATCGCAATCGCGAAAGAGTTTTCAGGAGCGGAACTGGCTGCTTCCGCAGCCAGTTGTGCGGGTTTCACCGATAGACTCGCTAATTCAGCGGATTTGTGAGTTGCCGGCACAACTTCAGGATTTTCAAAAACATGATCCGGGTAAAGATGTGGTGCAAGCATAGAGCCTGCCGTAATTCCAGCCGCCAATGCCGCGGCTTTCAAACCTTCGATTGGTCTTCGTTAGATTGCGGTTTGCTCTGAAAGCCGAATTGCGATTTCGAGAGATTCTCGCCTCGCGGCGGATGATTCGGGCCACGATTCGACAAAAATCGGTTGCACTCGCCTCGCGCATTTTGCTGCGAACGCAACGCGGCCCCAATGCGATAATTTCTTGAGATTGATATCCATCAGTATCTCTACACGCCACGACATCGGAACTGACAACGATCAACTGCGTTCTGACAACTACTTCTTACGAAAAATCGTTGACAAACGGCCCAGCGACGGTCGTCGCTGGGCTTTCGGGCTACTTCCCCTGATTCCAGTAGATGCGGCAATTGCCGGTGGCGCGGCCCACGGCGACGATTTCGGGTTTGCCATCGCCGTTGAGGTCGCCGACGGCTAAATCCTCGACCGCCACGCCGCCATCGTCGAGGAGGTAACGCTCCCACTTTGCGCCTTTGCCGTCGGTGTTCCGGTAAATGCGAACGCCGCGCTTTTCTGTGAACTTGTCGTCATTCGTCGGGTTATCGCGAACGCCAGCAATCAATTCCGGTATTTCATCACCATCGAGGTCGGTAAATTTAATTGCGTGTCCCCATCGCAAACGATCGTCAATTACGCTGCGATGCATGTCTCCGGGGGCGATAGTTCCTACGTTCTCCACAGAAATAGCTGGTAGATAGATAACGATCTGGTTGCCATGCCACGGCTCGACTGTTGCAACCCAGTTGAAATCAGGCCAGCTTTTATGACGAATTGCAGCGACTTCACTCGACCCGCGATTGCTATACCGGTTGGAGTGATCGCCGAGCCGTTTACGAGGCAACTGAGCGATGAGCGTACCGTCCTTCTTGGAGCCGTCTCGCGTATCGTATTGCGTAACTCCTTCGTAACTCGCGGTAAATAGATCGTACTCCGTGCGGTTACCGTTCTTGTAATTGCGATGGTAGCCAATCACATCGATGTTATGCACGACTCGCAGCTCTTCCGAAATGATTCGCGGTTTCCACGTTGGCGTATCAGTTGGTTTCGCGGGAATAGGGTAAGTCAAGATTCGCACTGGCCGACCGTCTAACCAGTTTTTTTCCTTCGTAGACTCTCGACCCATCAACGGAGCCATGATAATTTCAAGTTTGCCGTCTAAGTTCATATCGCCCACTCGCACGCGGTGGACCATCGGTTCGTCGCAGGGGATCGCGTGAAGCGTCCATTCATCGTCGAGCGATTTGCCGCGTTTGAGCCATTGCAGCGTGCCGGGGTTCTTCGTGTCGAACGGCTTCCAACCCGCGCCGATCACGAGTTCGAGGTCGCCATCGCCGTCGATGTCGAGCGCACAAATACAGACATTGTCCGGCTTCGTTTTGCCATCGAGGATCACCCGCTTCTGCCACGTTGGGTTTTCGTACCACACGACTTTGTGTTGATCGACGACGACGATGTCGGGCTTCTTGTCGCCATTAAGATCTTCGATGAGGACGGCGTAACCGATCTTCAACCCGGAGTCGATTTCTTGCACTTTGAACTTGGGAAAGCCCGGCGGTGGCGCGGGCGAGTTCTTCAGCAGAATCGGCTCGGCGGCCCCGACGGTTGTGCCGATTGCCAGCGTTAGGCAAACTAGCGCATTCGCCCAAAGTCTCGCGATCATCAGCGTGGCTCCTATCCGTGTTCTAATTTAATGTGCCGTCGGAATGCCGACGGGATATGATGCCCGAGCGAGCTTCGCAACGCAAGACACCGCGTGGAGAAAGGTACAGGATGTCCGTACAGACTTCGCATCGACCGGCCCGCGAATGGTTGTGGCTCGTCGTTGCGCTCGCGATCGTCGGTGGGATCCTCATCCCCTTCTGGCAACTCGGCGGTGCGGGCGAATCGCGTGCGGAGTTCCTCGCGAAGTGGACGCCCGAACGCATCACGAAGTTGCTCATCGGCCCCGAACAAGCGGTTTGCTATCTCTGTTTCGTCTGGGCGTCGCTCGTACTCGTTTCGCGTTCGCGGGAAGTCTACCGCCAGAAGGCCGCGTTCGCGCTTGAGCTTTTGCCCACCGAAGAAGGCGCGCGAATCCTCCCCGAAGACGCCCGCCCACTCGCCCGCAAAGTCGATCAAGTGACGACGCGTGGCGGTCCGTACATTTTGTCGAACATGATCCGCCTCGGTTTGGGCAAATATGCGGTCAGCAAGTCGGCCACCGATGTTGGCGAAGTCGTGCGGAATCAGGCGGACATCGAGTACGGGCGGCTCGTCGCCAGTATGGGCGGCCTCGTCAATTACCTCGCCTGGGCGATCCCCGCAGTCGGATTCATCGGCACCGTTCGCGGCCTCGCGGGCGCTTTCGGGATGGCCGGTTCGCAAGAACTCGATATTGCCGCGTTCACCCGGCAAGCGACCGACCAACTCAAAATCGCCTTCGATTGTACGCTCGTCGCGCTCGTGCTCAGCATCGTGCTGATGTACTTGCTGCACACCGTGCAACGCGCCGAGGAAACGCTCGTCATCGACTGCCAAGAGTATTGCCAAGAGCATCTGTTATTGCGGCTGTACGACCCGAAGGCATCGGAATAGCCGTCAGCGGTCAGCTTTCAGCGGTCAGCTTTCAGCAAGAAAGACTGTGACCCCGGAAGTTGTTGTAGCTGGGTCTATGACCCCGGAGGCTGTTGTTAGTTAGGAAGCCTGCATCCCACCGGCCTCACAGAGGCCAGCTACATAAGAAAGCAAATGCCAATCTGTTCTGGCTGATTGCTGAAAGCTGACAACTGACGGCTTAAACGAGCGAGCTTATGATCTGGACGCGTAAATCTTCACCTGACGCCCCTGCGGACCGCAACAAGTTGCTCGGGCTGGACCTGACGGCATCGCGTGCCCGTGCGGTTGCGGTCACGGGTGGACATTCGCGCGCCCTCGAATGGGAGCCGGGTCACCACGACTTAATGATGTTCCTCGGCCTCGAACGACGGACGCCGGAACTGGGCCGCAGCGGCTACGCGATCTGCCGCAAGCACCCGCACCTCGTTTGCACGAACTTTCTCCCGTGCCTCGGACTGGCCCGCGAATGGCGCGGTTCGCGACTGACGCTATCCCCCGAAACCGCACTCGCGGCCACGTTCGACGCAATGCGTGCGCCGATCGTTGCCGAGGCTGACGGGTTCGCGATGGTGTTGCCGTCGTACTTGACCGCGAGCCAGGCAAAAACGGTAAACGAACTGGCCACGAAGGCCAAACTGCCGTTGCGTGGCACCGCAATCATGCCGCTGGCGATCGCTGCGCACCGTGCGGCCTCGGTGTTGACACCGAAAGCCGAGTCGAAAGACATCGCATCGCATCGCCCCGACTGGGTCGTGCCGATCCGTACCGCCGAAGCCGGTCCGGGTGCCGTCGTGATGATCGACGTCGATGAGTACGCACTCTCCGCAACCACCGTGTACGTCGATCGCGGCGAAGTTCGCATTCTCTCGGCGGGCGCGTGGCCGCGTGTCTCGCTGAAAGTGTGGAAAGACCGGCTGATCGATTCGCTGTCCGACCGTTGCGTGCGACTGTGTCGGCGCGACCCGCGCGACTCCGCCGATGCCGAGCAATCGATGTACGAACAACTCGATGCGGCACTCGATGCGATGCGTGCGGCCCAACCGGCGACGCTGACCGTGCGTGCCGAAAAATGGTATCAGGACATCGTGCAGCAACCCGCCGAGTTCGATGGCTATTGTGCGTCACTCGTGAATTTGGCGTGGGATAACATTCGCGAAGTCATCGGCACCGCGAATTTGCCGTTGCCACCGCGAGCCGTGTGGCTGACCGATGCGGCCGCAAAACTGCCAGGGCTGGCGGCGATGCTTTACCAAAACTCCGCCGAGCAAACCGAAGTCGCGATGTTGCCGATCGACGCAGCCACCGAAGCGGCCGCAGCGCTGCACGCGCGTTGGCTGGCAGCCACACTGCCGCGAACGCACCTCGACCGGGCGATCGCGATCGATTTGCCGACCGAAACGGTTTCCAAAACCACGAAGCGCGGGGTTCCCTCCGCGAAGTAAGATGGCCCTCCGCAACCGCCACAAACAGCCGACCCTCGTGAGCATGTGGATGCTCGATGTCTTCTGTTGCGCGCTCGGTTGCGTGACGCTGTTATGGTTGCTCAGCAGCCGGGCTGCCACCGACGAAAAGAAGCAGGCCGCGAGTTCGTTGCAAGATTTGCGCGCGACGCAATCGGTGCTTTCTGCTGTACGCGACGACTTGACCGCAACGAAGCGGAGGCTGAATGCGGAGATCGAATCGCTGGATGAAACGAAAGAAAAGCTCGCCGTCGCGAAGACCGACATTTCCACACTCGAAACGAAGTTAGCGACAACGTCCGCACAAGCGGTTCTGCTCAAGGAACAGCTTGCCAAAAAGCAAAAAGATGCCACGGACTTGACCGCGAAGCTCGTGGCCTCGGCCCAATCGGCGGAAGATCTTCGCAAGTTGATTCGGGAGAAAGAAACCGAGGCCGACCTCATCGCGATCCGCGCGAAGAAGGCCGAGGATCAATTGACCGATGCCGACGCGAAGATCAAAACGGTGCAGAAGGCCGCCGACGATGCGAAGTCGAACCTCGCCGCAATGCGCAAGACCGGCGACGAACTGAGTGCCGCGCGTGCGACTGCCAAGGATTTGCAAACGAAGCTCGATAACGCGAACGTGAACATCGTCGATTTGCAAGGCGACAAGAAGAAGCTCGCGGACAAATTCGATAAACTCCGCATCGAATCCGATGCGAAGTTCGCAGGCATCGCCATGACCGGTAAACGCGTCGTGTTCATTGTCGATACCTCCGGCAGTATGAAACTCCTCGACGACAAAACACCCGCACCCACGAAGTGGCCGATCGTCGTCGAAACGATTGCCCGCGTAATGCGCAGCCTGCCCGAGTTAGAGCAATTTCAGGTCGTTGTGTTTTCGCGAAAAGCGAGTTACGTCTTCGGCAGTGGCGAATGGCAACCGTACTTGGGCGACGTGTCGCAGAAGCTCGTCAGCGAGAAATTATCGGCCATCGAACCCGTCGGCGACACGAACATGTACGACGCGCTCGATCTCGCATTTCGCCTGAAAAACAGGGGTCTCGATACGATCTATCTCTTCTCCGATGGCTTGCCGACGAGCGGCGCGGGTATTGCCCCCGATCAGGAAAAGACCGTCACCGATGCCCAGCGAACCGATATGCTTTCCCGCCACGTTCGACAAACGCTCTCGTCCACGTGGAACCCCCCCGCACGTGGTCCGCGGGTAAAGATCAACTCCGTCGGCTTCTTCTTTGAAAGCCCCGAGGTCGGCGCATTCCTCTGGGCACTCTCCCGCGAAAACGACGGTAGCTTCGTCGGCATGTCGCGGCCGTAATTTCCCCTGTGTTCCGTGGCGGATTACAGCGTCGACTTCGGCAGCAACGGCCTCATGCGGATTCGACGCCGGTCCACAACCGTAAAATGGCCTGCCCAATCCGTTCGGCTATCAATCACTTCCCGAGTTCGGGCCACGGATTCATCAAGCGATAAGCCTTTAAGTCGAAGGAGAATGACACCGCACTCGGCAGGCAATTCAGCGTGAACCGCGCGATGTCACCGAAGTCCTTATCGTTCGTCAGCACAATACGGGATTCGATTTGCGCTTCGGCGAGGATCTCGAAATCGGCATTTGTGGCCATGCGATCCATTGCCCACAGAACGTCATGACCAGCCAAACGGAGAGTATCCACTGTAGCTTTGGGGACATTCACGTCGGCAAGAATTCGCATCACTTATGAGCCCACAGGGTACACTCGCTCGGATTTCACCAGCTCATTCGCGTAACGCAGGCATGCCTCGATATCTTCTCCAGTCAAATGCGGATAGTTTTCGAGAATTTGCTGTTCGCTCCAATGGCTTGCCAGCAAGTCGAGTATGAACTCCACGGAAATTCGCGTCCCGCGAACAATCGGCTTGCCCACGAGTATTTTCGGATCCGCCGTTATCCGATCATCCCAGTGCATGTTAAAACTCCCACCGAATAATAAACCTGGGCATGGTTCAAATCGCGGTAGTTTTGGGTAGCAGGTGCGTACGTTTACGGGCTCGCGGGGGGCGCGAGTAGCGTGGGGGTTTCGGGCGGTGGCGAGG
>JAYWCL010000274.1:0-11778 GCA_043780595.1 Limnoglobus sp. | reverse complement strand
AGCCCACTGATCCTGCCACCGACGTGCGCAACAGGAATAGGCGAGCGGTGGGTGTAAGCCCACTGATCCTGCCACCGCCGTACGCAACAGGAATGGATGAGATTGTCTCATTCAAATCGAGGTTGACTGCGACTCAGGAAGAATCAGGGGAGTTACCTCCCCCGCTCGCCAAGACAAGTTTAATTAGGATTCGACATGGATGCCCCCGCCGCGACCACTGTACCGTTTCGCTTCAACCGGTTGTTGCCGTACTGGGCGGTGTTGCAAACCGACCTCGGCCAGACCGTGCGCAGCTGGGTCTATCGCTTGTGGGTGCTGATGATGGGCCTCGCGGCACTCGGGTACGTTCTGTACAAACTCGGGGCGGCAAAGGCGGGCGAATACCAGACGACGGCGGTACAAACCGACGACTTACTTCGCGCACTCGCCATCGGAAGCCTGTCGCTGATTTCGCTGATTGCCGTCAGCAGTATCAGCTCCGAACGCGGCACCGTAGCCGATTCGATCCTCAGCCGGGGCATCAGTCGCCATCAATACTTTTTGGCAAAATGGCACGCGCGAATGATCGTGATCCTGACGACGTTCGTCGGCGTCGCAACGGGCGTTTTGCTCGCGTATCACTTGCTGTTCACCGAATCCGCAACGGGCAGTAGCGCGAATGTGACCTTCTGGGGTGCGGTGGCTGGCATTGCACTCCTCACCGCCGTACTTGCGGTCGTCGTCTCATGGGGCGTCGCGATCGGGGCGCTGTCGAGTGGCACCGTTATTGGCATCACGCTGTTCTGGATCGCAATTTTCAGCGCAATGCTCGTGCTGTCGCGATTACCGAACGAGTACCCGAATTTGCGCTGGATGATCGACGGTTTGCGGAACGTCCTCCGTGGGAGTTACGCCACCTCAGAAGTCACACAATTCGTATTCGCCTCCGCCGTGCTCGCATCGATCGGCGCACTCATCGGCCTAATCGGCTTCGCACGACGAGACGTCTGACATTGGAAATGCGTAATGTCCGAAGCCGCTTGTCAACATCCTGACGCCCGAACAGAAGGCCGCGTTCGTGGCGTTGCTCTTGGCCCCGGTCGGCGACGTGAGAGCCTCATTACTGGCGGTGTGGTCATCCGACGAACACGCCCTCGGTGAGCGTCGACGAGACTTCGTAATCGAGGATTGCCGTGGGGGTTCCGGACGGTGGGATGTCGACGCCGGAGTAGCCGATTACCCGGCGACCGACTCCAACGACGAGATCGGCGCGGCCGTCGTTGTCGAGGTTCTTCACGGCCACGCGAATGCCATCGCGATTGGCAACATCGCCGCCGAAGAAGTTGGCTTTCACGGTGTAAGTGTTCGTCAGGAGATCTTTGCCGCTGAACGCCAGAACGCGCGGGCCGCCACTCGGGCCGCCGCCGACGATCACATCGGCGAAGCCATCGCCGTCGATGTCGCCGGATGCAATATACACGCCGTTGCGGAGCGTTTGCTCGAAGGCGAAAAAGTCGCCGAAGACGTGAACGAGGTTGCCCGTGGCGAGTGCCGCACCGTCGAACGCGGCGATGCGGGGACCACCGGCGAAGCCAGCCGCCACAATCAGATCGCCGGTGCCATCGGCGTTAATATCGCCAACGGTCGTCCGTGCGCCGCCGCGGAAATTCGCATCGTCGATGCCGAAAAAGTCCATCACGGGCGTGAACCCGACGCCGTTAAAGACGCGAACCCGCGGTCCACCGCCTTGGTCCGGGGAGATGATAATATCCGCGATACCATCGCCGGTCACATCGCCGGACGAGACGAACACGCCGCCCGTGAACGTGGACTCGAACGGGCTCATCGAGAACAATTCGGTCTGCGTTTTGCCATCGATCAGCTTCACTTGGCTCGCGGCACCTGGGCCGGTGCCGGCGAGAATATCGGCAATACCATCGTTGTTGACATCGGCTTCGGCGGTTCGCAAGGTACCCGTGTAGCCCGGTATCGGCACGATCGTGAAGCGAAGCGTGCCGTCCGGGTTGAACGAACGGATGACGGAACCGTTCGGATTCGCGGCACCCACCGCGAATGTCTTCGCGGGCGGCGGCGATACGGGCCGTAGCCGCAACGTCGGGGACGTCGGTTGATCGGTCGGCGGGATCAGCAGAATGTTCGGACCTTGTGGCGTCACGGGAATCGTCGGCGTCGCGGGGCGGGGCGGAGTCACCGCAACGGGTGGTGGGGGGGGCGGTGGCACGAAGGGTGTTGGGCTGGTCACACCCGGTAGGACGGCCTGCGAACCGATTGGGTCGGAGAGCGTCAGCCCGAGAATCGAGTAGTGAATGTTCGGAATCGCCCCGCCATCGGTGGCACCGCCGCCCACGAGCAACGTGTAGACACCTGGCTTTAGAAAGATGTTCAGACTCGAGACTTCGCCCGCGTTCACCAAGCGAGAATCGATTGCGGCATTTGCCGCATCGAATACCGACAACCGAGCGGCTGCGGGTGTGGCCGTCGGATCGAGTTTGAAGATTACGTGCAGAACTTGGCCGGACGTCACCGTGAGAGTGTTGGTGTTCGCGGGCGCGATCGCCGTCAGAACGCCCGCGCCGAAGTTTTGAAGGGGAACGAGCGGCCCGCCGAAGTCGATACCGAGCGAATAGTTGCCGATGGCTGCGTTGCCCTTCGCGTGGCGAACTGCGACGAAGTAATCGCGATTCCCTTGCGTGTTCGGTAGCTGCACGCTGTATTCGCCGCCATCGTGAACGAGCACCGTCGTCGCTTGCAGCACCTGATTCGCGTCGTAAATATCGACGACGGGGTCCATCGCATTCGTGCCGGTCGCCACGACGCTCACCGTCAAAACGCCGCCCGCGCTACCCGAAGGTTGCGCCGATCGGATGCGGTGAAAGTCCAGATCGGTCGCGGTGCTGAGGCTCGATGCGACGAAGAAATTTTGCCGCGTACCGGACAGCGACGGCATACGATCCAGCGATGTGGCCATCTGTGCGGTATCGTCCGAACCGACTTCGGGGTTCTCGAGTTCGTCGCGGTGGGCTTCACTTTCGGGGCGGAATTCCATGCGGTAACCGCCGACCGCGAACGTCGGATTGGCCGAACGAACCCGCGCAAAATACGTGTCGCCTTCTTTGAGATTCGCGAGACGCAGCGTGGTGTCCGTCGTTCCCGTGGCGATCGCGCTCCCCTTGCTATCGAGGATCTCGACGGTAGCGGCTAACAGGCTGAAGCCTGCGGTAGACAGTTTGACGAGATACGCACCGCCTTCGAGGTGATCGGCTTTGAACGAGTAAACATCGACATCGTCTGCGGTGGTGATATCCGCCGCAAGTGTAATCGCGTTCGAGCCACCGCTTCCCGTCGGTTGAAGCTGTGCGGCGTTGGCGATTGTGGCGTTGCCGTTCGGGCCTTCGTAGTGATCGCTTTGGCGGGGGCCGTAGAGTTGCTGGATCGCCTGGATGTCGGCGGCGTTCAGTCCCGTGCGAACGCGGTCGGCGAATTGATACATCGCCGACGTGGGATCGGAACTTCCCGCCAGCCCGAAAATATGCCCGGCTTCGTGGAGCGCGACCGAGAACAGATCGTAACCGCCGGTCGTTCCCCCACGGAATGCTTGCGTGCTGTTGAACAGAAGATCGCCCGCCCGCGTTCCGGCAGACACATCGAACGGCAGCGCGAGTGCGACATCGTCAATTGCAAGCGGGGTGGCTGCGATGCGAACGTCGCCGAATCGTGGGTCATGCGAGCCAACACCCGGCACGCCGAAGGCTTGGCCACCGTCGGCAACGACACCGATATTGACGTTCGCCGCCGCAATCCACGTCTGAAACGCACGCAGGACTTCGCTACGGCGAGTCGCTTCCGGGATGTTCGCCAACGCGGCATCGAAACGGCTCGGCACACCGTTCACAACCGTTCCATCGGGTGCGAACGAGAGCGTTAAGTTCGGGTCGAGCCACGGATTTCCAAACACGGCGGGGCAATCGCGTGTATCGAGCGGTTCGGCACGTAAAATCAGGCGTTTCCGCATTGCGACCTCGGATCAACAAGTAAGAGTCGGAACGCATCGCGCCGACCGCCACGGAATCTCAACTATTGAGACGGTTGCAACAACCCGGCGGCTTCGATTAACTTGCGGAATTCGGGACGGTCGCGAACCGTTGCCAGATCGGGATCGATGCGAATCAATTCGTAGCCGTAGCCGTCTTTCAACGCCGAACGCAATAGCTCGAACGCCCGTTTGGCATCGTCGGGGTGCGTTTTCGCCGTCAGAGCATAAACCCCCGCGAGTTGATAACGAATCTCGGCACTCGGATTTTGCGTTAGGCAATACTCTGCATCCGACAACGCCGACTTGCGATCCCCTTGCCGCGCCGACAACACTGCGCGCCCCGCACGCGGCGTCGCATTGTACGGGTGATGTGCGACGATGGCGTTGAGTGCTGCGATCGCATCGGTTTCGCGATGGAGTTTCTCGTCGTACACATTCGCTTTGTTCATCAGTGCGAGGTACGAATGCGGGTGGATCTGGAGTGCCCGATCGTAATCCTCAATCGCGCCGGTTGCATCGCCCGCGGCGGCTTTCTCCAACCCGCGCGTGACCCAACTCAGTTCGTCGCTCGGTTCGCGGCGCATTCCCTCGGCACGATCTTTGGCCGCACCGGGTACATTTTCTTGCATCGAACGTGCGTTCGCCCGCAGGAAGTACAGCCGCGTTTCGGTCGAGCCGCTTTCGAGTTCCTTCGTGAAGTCCGCCTCGGCTTCGGCATATCGACCCGATTGGGCATACACCAACCCGCGTTCGATTCTCGCCTTCCGCAGATCGGGTTCCAGTGCCAACACCTTGGTAAAATCTGCTGCGGCGGCAGCGAATTGCTTCCTGCGATAATAGCACAACCCGCGATTGTAATAGCCCATGAAACGCTCGGGCTGGAGGGCAATGCAAGCGTTGAAGCAGCCTTCGGCCTTGTCGTCGCGACCGAGTACCGACCACGCATGGCCGAGAAGCAGCCACGACCAATCGTGCTTCGGATCGCGGCTCAGCGCCTTCTCGAAACAAGCGATGGCCTCGGGAAATTCACCGGCATCGTGCGCGGCCAAGCCGGAAAAATACCAATCGCGGTAGTTCGGTGCGAGCTTCTCCGCACGTTCGTGGAACCCGCGCGATTCGGCGTCCCGACCGAGTTTCGCGGCGAGTCGGTGCCGTTCGTCCCAGACGACGCGCGGAATTTCGCCGTGTTTCTGAAATGCCGCGGCGGCTTGCTCGTTTCGTTGGATCGCAATCTGGAAATCCGGCTCCAAACGCGACTTCAACAGCAGCAACTCGCCGATCTGCTCGATCAATTCGTTGCGCTCGATTTCGGGAAGTCGCATCACTGTGGCGGCATTCGCCCATTCGCCATTCTCGAGAACGCCATATTGCGAAAGTAGTGCGTCGAGCTCGCCGTGGACTCGTTCGCGAGGAACGGCATCGCGATCTCGAAACGTCGTGCGATTCACGACCGCTGGCACGGCCCGATGGAAGACTCGATACCGTTCAATCGCGGCGCGGTCGGCGCTCAGGTTCTGCACGTGTCGTTGCCGGGTAACGACGAGCGCGGACAGCGCGAGGATGAGGAATGTTGCCAGAAGTGCGACGCTGCCCGTCGAGGCGATCAGCGGGTGACGGCGACGCCACTTCCGGCCGCATTCGCGGATCGACGGTTCGCGCGTGAAACGCAACGGCGCATCCATCAATTGCCGTTGCAGTTCGTCGGCGAGTTCCTGTGCGGTGGCGTATCGCTCGGCGGGATTGGAAGCGAGACATTTACGAATAATCGCTTCGGTGCTAGGTGAAATGTTCGGATTCGCATCGCGGAGCCGCGGCAGGGAATCGGTGCCCACAAACGGAGATCGGCCGATCATCAGTTCCGCGAGAACGAGGCCCATCGAGTAAATGTCCGCGCGGGCATCGACGACGGTCGTTCCCGTTTTCATCGCAATTAACTGTTCGGGGGCCATATACGCCGGCGTTCCACCGACACCGGCGGCACGGTCACTTGCGGAATCGACCGCAAGGTTGAAGTCGAGCAACATCGGCTGGCCTTCGTCGGTCAGCAGCACGTTCGCGGGCTTGATGTCGCGGTGCAAAATGCCGCGATTATGAGCGTGCGCCAGTGCCTCAGCTAGTTTCCACCCGATCCAGAGTACCGCCTCCGGATACGATAGCTTCCGCAACAGATCGAGCGGAACGTGTTGCGGTGTTTTCGGTGCCGTTTCGACCGTGCGAGAATCGTCGAACCGCTTCGTCCGGCTCGCACGATCCACAACCGTATCGGCGAGGGCTTTTCCCGATGCGGGCCAGACTTGCTGCGCGTGCAGTGCCGTCAGCACATCCGCGAGCGTCGTCGAACCGAGGTACGGCATCACGATAATCTGCGAACTGCCGATCCGTTGCGTCGCGTAAATCGGCACGATGTTCGTGTGCTGCAACCGTGCGAGCGTTTCCGGTTCGCTCAGGCCGAACCGCGTCGAAATCTTCAACGCCACCCATCGCCCCGCGAGATCGGTTTGTTCGGCGAGATACACCCGGCCGAACGATCCCCGCCCGAGTTCGCGGAGGATGCGAAACGAACCGACGGTGTCACCCGCCTCCGGGTAACGCGATGCCGTCGGTGCTTCGATCGGCAGCGGCCAATCGGAAACATCGACACCGTAATTGGCGGCGTATTCGCTCGCATTCGGCGATTCTCCGAGCGCGATCCGTTGTCGATATTCCTCGAATGCGAGTTCGCCGAGCCGTTCGGCATCGGCGAAGAGTTCCGTGGCTTGCGAACGATACGCTTCCAAACGTGGTGATTCCCCGCGTTCGCTGCGGAACTCCATGTCGATGCGAATCAGTTCGGCTAAAGTTTGTAGGTAATTCGGCGATTCGCGCGATGGCAGGAACGAGGCGAGGTGAGCCGAACGCGAGGTCGTCCATGCCGCTTCGTAACCGGCCACGCGGCGATCGAGTTCGTCTTCAAGTACGACCATCGTTTGCATCGTCATCCGTTGCTCCCATCCGCGTCGCCATCTTGCTGCGGAATTCTTGCAGAATGCGTTCGACCGTTCGCTTCGATCGGCCACTCTTCTCGGCGATCTCCGCAATCTCATACCCTTCAATTCGCATCCGCACGACGTCGCGATGCGAATCCGGGATTGCGGCGAGAACCTCATCGACGACTAGCCGCAAAAGCAGATACGCCGAGGCATCGTCGCTCGGCGGGTCGAACCCAGAACCCTCGTCCGGTTCTGCGATTCCTTCGTTGACCGTTCGACGAACATCTCGTTTCGCCGCACGATGATGCGAACCTTTCGCACGGATCTTGTTCAGGGCAATCACGAGGAAAAGGCCCCAGAGTTCTTCGCCATCTGGGGCCGCGTAAATCCCTCGCTTCGCACCGCGAAAGAAACTGCCGAAGACCGATTGCACGATGTCTTCCACATCGACGCGGGCTTGTAGTTCCGGCCCGGTCTTGGCCCGCGTCAACGCCAACAGCCGTTGGGCATAACGTCGGTGCAATTCGCTCGCGGCCCCTTCGCTGCCATCTTGAAAGCGAGCCAGCAACGATCCATCGGTGACTGGAGGTTGAGTGGAATCGGCCATCCGAAGTACCCGGTGGGTATTACTGAGGATCGTTGCCAATCTCTTCATCATACCCACTGGCGTCGCGCAACCGTATTTTCTCTTGTTGGCGCTGGTGTCTGGGACACCCAGGAAGCCCCCGCTCCCCATGGTTTCACCATGGGCTGAGAGAGCGACCCTTTCAGGGTCGGGGTCTGTTCTTCGGTCCTGAAAGGACCGCTCACGTAGCCCATGGTGGAACCATGGGAGGGGGCCGCACCCATTGGCATCGTGGCGTTTCGAAGACTCGCCACGACTCCCTCGCTAGCGCGTTTTGAAGTTGCGCTGTTTGCGAACCAGTTAGCCCAATTCCACGACCCAGGGGTACGACGAAGCGTCTAACCCTGGGCTAAAAGATCGAACCCCGTTGGGGTAAATGCATATCCAATTCTTACCCCAACGGGGTTGCATCATCTAGCCCAGGGTTAGACGTCTTACGTCGTACCCCTGGGCGTACCTGCAAACAGTCTTCGAAACACGATGGCTCGTTCGCCCGGAATGCATGTTTTGCGTCATGTCTCGAAGACTCGCCACGACTCCCTCGCTAGCGCGTCGGGCTAACGGGATCGGAATCACACCTGAACCGCTTCGATCTTCGTGGCGAAACCATCGCTGCCGATCTCCGCTTCGCCGAAATCGCCGACCTGGAATGCCGCCAGCGAAGTGTGGTTGTCGTTCCGCTCGATCTTCGTCGTCGCAACGGCTCTCACGATGAACGACGTGCCATTTTGCACGCGAATCGTCACGCTGTTCCCAGCCACATCGATGGCCGTGATACTGCCTTCGATCTTGCTGTTCGCGGGGGCATTGCTCGTTCCGCTCGGTGCGGGTGGCACCGTTGGCGGAACGACTGGCGGCGTCGTAACCGATACCGCTTCGATCTGAATCGCGATGCCATTCGCGTGAAACTTCGCTTCGACAATATCACCAACAACGAGGTTTGCGAGTGTCGTTCTCACGTCGTTGCGTTCGATCTTCGTGCCGACGCCCGCTTGCACCGTGGTGACGGTGCCATTTCGTGCGCGAACGCTTACGGTGTTGGCAGTCGCGTCGATCGCGGCGATCGTCCCTTCCACGGATACTGCGGCATTTCCGTTGTTTCCGGAACCGCCCTTGCCACTGCGGCCTTCGACGAACGCTGCGGATTTCGCCTCGATTTCCCAGGCGATTCCATCGGGGCCGACGAGCGCCTCGACTTTGTCGCCCGCTCGGAAAGTCGCCAACGTGGTGTTGAGTTTATCGCGTTTGATTTCCGTGCCCGCACCGGCTTTGGCAATCGCAGTCGCAGTCGTGCCGTTTTGCAACTGGATTGTGACCGTGTTCGCCACGGTATCGACCGACACGAAACTGCCTTCGATATAGGAAGTGACGCCCGACGTGACGACGCCCTTGCCGCTTGCCGCGGTGTCGGTTGCAGATGGATTATCGTCGACGACACGGCTGACCGCGTTCAAGAATTTACTGTTCGTACCATCGAACACGTGGAAGCCATCGTCGTTCCCATGGCGAACGTGCGCGATAATATCATCGCGGCCGTCGCCGTTGACATCGCGGGAATCGACGCGAACGCCACCGCGGAACGAGGGATCGTCGGCGAACATCGACGATAGCTCTCGCCCGTTGGCTCCGCTCAGGACGCGCACGACGGGACCGCCACCGGGGCCGGTCCCCGTAATGATGTCGTCGTTGCCATCGCCGTTCGTATCGCCCGACGACACGAGCACCCCGCCACGGAAGGAATCTTCGTACGCGAATTCATTCCGCAACACGCGATTATCTTTGCCCGAAAACACCTGCACTCGCGGTCCGCCGCCGACGCCCGTACCCGTGATGATGTCGTCGACGCCATCGCCGTTCGTGTCGCCCGACGACACCAACACGCCGCCACGGAACGAATCTTCGTAGGCGAAGAAATCTTTCAGCACCACGTTGCCCAGCGACTTGCCATCGAGCACGCGGACCCGTGGCCCACCGCCCGCACCCGTGCCCGTGATAATGTCGTTGACGCCGTCGCCGTTCGTGTCGCCGATCGAGACGTTGATCCCACCCGCAAATTGTTGTTCGTAAACGAAGAAGTCGTTGAGCGACTGGCCGGTTTTGCCGTCGACGATGCGAATCCGCGGGCCGCCGCCTTTTCCGGGTGCAATTACGAGATCGCGAACGCCGTCGCCCGTGACGTCGCCGAGTGCAACGTGAACGCCACCGCGAAACGAATCTTCGTACGCTTGGATCGTGCCGATATCCGCACCGGTCGTCGGATCGACGATCTTCACTTGCGGAATCCCGCCATCATCGGGACTAATCGCGACCGCATTCGCCGGGATCGGAAACACCGTCGGAACGATGCGCGATTCGAACGCTTCGCAGAGCAACCGCGAACGCTGTTGTCGAGTGTTACGAGACATCGGAAATCTCCTGAGTTGAGTGCATTCGTTTTGCGAACACTCAGGAGAGTCCAAACGGATCGCCGCATCCGCCATAGTTGCGAAAAATTTCACCAATCGTCGCAGCAGAAGCGACAGGAACTCGATAGTACTCGGGACTGACCCCGCATCTCCCGCTTCTCCGGACTCGGTTCATTATGTAGCCGTCCAGAAATCCTGCCGTTCGTACGATTGATCGTCCTTCTCCAGATCGCCGACTTCATTGACGATCGAGATGCTGCTTTTCTTTCCGAATGGCGGATTCGTCATCACCACGCTGAACCGCTCGCCGGGGTCGTTGGCGAGGCTATCGACGCCGGACTTGAGCGGGCACGGGTCGGCGTCGATGCCGTGCAGGTAGAGGTTCATGATGCACAGTCGGGCCGTGTTCGGAACGAGTTCCCATCCCCGCACGAACTTCGTCCGCAGATGCTTTTTTTAGTCTTTATCGAGCGTCGTCCCTTGGTGTTTCACAACGTAATCGTGAGCGGACAGCAGGAAGCCGCCCGTCCCGGCGGCGGGGTCGCAAACGGTGTCGGCGACGGTCGGTTGCACGCAATCGACGATGGCCTTGATGAGTTCCCGCGGCGTGAAGTACTGCCCCGCTCCCTTGGGGCTTTCGGCGGCGCTCTTCATGAGCAATCCTTCGTAGATGTCGCCCTTCACATCGGCTTCCATCGACGACCATTTTTCGACGTCGATGAGGTCCACGATCAACCGCCGCAACGTCTGGGAAACCCGGTCGGCAGGAGGCCTCGGCGTGAGGCCGGGGCCATTGGCTTTTCTGCGGATCGTGCCCGCCCTTTGGCAACAGCGACGACGAACATCTCGCGCCCGCCCGCAGCGCAAGCAAGGGTAACCCCCAAGTGATGTGAAGTTACGATTGACAGTGTTTTCGGGTCATCCTGGTTTTGGTTTCTTTATCCCGTCACGCCATCGCGGATGTACGCAATGCCGCCGAGCCGTTTTCGGGTCATCCTGGTTTTGGTTTCTTTATCCCAACGGGATTTCAGCCATTAGCCCTGGGTCGCGGCTTCCGCGCACCCAGGGAACTCGGCTCGTGAATCTCTCTGCGAACGATGCGATGACGCCGCTACGACCCCATTCGGGGTCGATGGAAATTTCGCTCGTACCCCAGGTGCGCGGACGCGACCTGGGGCTAATGGCTGGTATCCCTTCGGGATAAAAACAACGCACAACCCACTGGAGGAATTTCCGTGGAAATCGCCTTCATTGCCGTAATAGAAACGGCAACATTCATTTCGCGGAAATTCGGTGAAAAGCCCAACTTCACGTCACTTGGGGGAACCCACGCAAAACTCCATGCCGTGCCGCGAACGTCGAAAACGCAATCCCTTGCTTGCGCTTTTTGAAGTTGCGCTTTCTCGATCCGGAATAGCACGTACCCAGATCGTCTTCGAGCCTGAAAGGCTCGTTCTACCAGCCCAAGGCGAAGTCGGCGTAGCCGCGAAGCCTTGGGTACCGTGTCCGCCCACGATTCGGCCCTGAAAGGGGCCGTTCAGGCACCATCCATGACTAAACTTCGCCGCAAAACAGGGCGATGCGAAATGTACGGATGGATCGCGCGGGCGTTGCACCGTGAACGGCCCCTTTCAGGGCCGATGGACATTCCAACAACGATACCCAGGCCTCCGCTCGCTTTGCTCACTCCGACCTGGGCTGACAGAACCGGCCCTACAGGCCGTAAGACTGGCATTAGAAACGCAA
>JAYWCL010000273.1:0-22192 GCA_043780595.1 Limnoglobus sp. | reverse complement strand
GCAGCGAATCGAATCGGCACGCTACTACCGCTATCGCGAGTGTAACCTGCCGCCACCATTGAAGAACGAGCAAAAACGCTGACGATACAGTAGAATTAATTCCCCTTCGGGAATCAACTCACGCAAGTCCGCCTCGCGGATCAGCCAGGGAATGACCACGCCGTACTCGGGTACCGGGATGCCATCGAGCAGCGCATTCAAGGCTTGAAGACTTCCGCCCACACTCAGTCTACCTCTTCGCCGCCAAACCAGTTGTTCCGCCGACTGTCGGCAGAATAACTGAATTTATCGTAAACACTGCGTTTTACAAAGCAAAACAACGCATTTCGAGAATTTTCTCGTCGCTCGAACGCTACACCCCAGTGTGATTCCCGTCCGCGTTTCGCCGCGCCGCGTAGTCTTCGGTGCGAATCGCGTGGACACGATTTGTCGGATCGCGACGCGATTTTCTGGTGAGTGTACGCATCACCCACACGAATTCGCGAAGTCAAAAAATCGGAGACGATTCGACGTAAGTCGACTTTTGCGTCGTGCGCGAAGTGACCGGAAAATGTCTCATCCGGTCGATTTTATGTCGGGTCCGGTCGATTTTGTGTCGGGTCCGGTCGATTTTCGGTCGCATTTGGTCGCGAAATGACCAGTAGTTTCGGCTGATGGGTAATCGAGCGCCTCGACATAACCCACGGTAAAAGTGCGAGATGCGGCAAACCGGCCCAGTTGGCATCGGCGATTTGTGATCAAAAAGTGACATTATGAGACGCAAAAACACCCGAAAAACCGGTTTTGGAGCCACCGCAATTCGGACTTACGTCGATTCTGTCGAATCAAAACGGCAATCCCGGTTTGAACCGTGCCTCGTTTCACGTAACCTTTGAAGATCGAATTCCAATGGAGGTCGCAACCGTGCGTCAAGTTTGCCCGAAGTGCATGAACAGTGTCGAAGTGCCCGAATCTGCGAGCGGTACGGATTTCGCATGTCCGCAGTGCGGCGTTCCGTTCGCCATCCCGAAGGTTTATTCCCCTGCTGTATCGGTACCTGCCATGACTTCCGATCGCCCGTTGCCCCCGCCCGGTTTCACGCCTTCGGTTGTGATACCACCGACGCTGCCGACAGCGAACGCGCCCGGCGAGTTGCGCGAAGTCGGCTTCCAACTGTCGCCGAAGACGATTGCCTGGATTCCGATCGGCTTGCTCACGTTCGCGTTTATCCTGACGTTCTTCACGTGGATCGGTGCCTACCCTGGCGGCAACCGCGTGTTCGCTCAGTCGCCGTGGGATGCCTTATTTGCAGGTATCTCGCCGAACAACCCACCTGCCGAACTGGAGAGTACCGAGAAAAAACTCGAGGAATTGATTCATTCCAACTGGCTGTTGCTGCCGTACTTCGTGCTACTGATCGGGACGCTGTTTATCGGGTGGGTCGAACGATTCATCCAAGACCCCGATGTTCGCACGCTACCGGGCCCGTTGGCGTGGCTGCCGAAGATCTGGCCGCAACGCTTCGCGTTTCTCACTTTGTTGACGGTCGTGCTGTTCTTGCTCGTCACATGGACTTCGATTCGCGGCTTCGGCCTGGAAACCGCCATCCGCGAAATGGCGACGCAAACTCATGCGGATGAAATTGCCGCCGCCGACACTGCCACCAAGAAGGTGGCCGCTCAAGTCAAATTCGGGCAGACCATCGGCAAGTTCGCGCTGCAAAGTACGACGTTCCACATTCTGGCGATCGCTTCGCACTTCTTCGCCGTGATCTTCATGCTCGTCCGCGTCTGGCTGAATCGTCGCGGTGCGAAACCCGTGCCACAACTGGTGATGCGATACTAACCCGCATCGTTCCCATCCCTCGATTTCACCAGGAAATCGAGGGGTTCCCTTTCGCCTGACGGGGCATTTACACCAAATCCCAGTCGCCGGCATCGATCTGCTTTTGGACCATCGGGCGAATCCAGTTCGTCATCTCGGCGATGCGGCGATTGTTCAGGCAGCTTTCCTCGGAAACCTCTGGGAAGAGGTCCGGGGCAATGTCGTTCCGCAGGAAGACCGCGTTGAGTTGGTTGCGATTGCAGCCGATCAGGCGGTAGCCCTTTTCGTGGGCGAGCTTGACGTGCGCGGACAGCGAACATCCGCAGTAACCCATCTTCGTTTCGGCGTAGTTCGGGTAGTGATAACCCTTAATGTTCTTGACGGTGTAAGGTTCGTTCGGGCCGAACCACGGCTGATATTCGGTGACCACCACGCGCGGGTTGATGCTCGTAATGTTCTTCCAAATCCAGTAATCGACGCCATCGAGGTCGATCGTGAGCAAGTCGACTTCGCCGCGGAAGCCGTTCGAGGTAATCAGATCGTCGATCGTTTCGGGTTCGATCCAGGCGTGCAACAGTTTCGGCACGGTAATCTGCGTGTCGGAACGCTGGATGAAGAACTGACGGGCGATCGCGTTGTTCGATTCGCTGCCGTCGATCATCAAGGTTTCCCAGCCGTGATGGATGGCAAGGTTTGCGCAGTTGCACTCGTAGCCGACACCGCTGCAAATTTCGATGGCTTCGCGGTTCGTCGTGCCGATCACGGCGAAGAGAAACAGCAAGATGCCGTCTTCGTCGAACTGCGAGAACGAGCGGAAACCGACGTCGGCGAAGCTCGGCAGTGGCGACCCGTTGCGAACGAGTTCGCGATACTTTTCGACGAGCAGAATCTGCGTGCCTTTATCGACCCGTGCCCCGCCACTTTGGAAATCGGTCGAAGTGACAACGGGGTCTTTGAATGCGGCAGCCACACCGGCTTGGGCCGCGCGGGCCAGGATTTCGTGCGGAAGTGCCGCCGTAATCGCGTCCTTGATCGCTTGTTTGAACTCGGAGCCATTCACGTAGTCGGCCACCGACCCACGAACGGCGACGTCGAATTCTTCACTGAGCAACACCGGCCGCACGGCCTGGACGATCAGCTCCTTCGCCCGGTTTCGCAGACCCAATCGTTCGGTGGACACTGTGTGATCGACCATAGAACTGCTCCCTTACGTTCGTCGAAATTAACGGTAGCGATAATATCGACCGTGCGGGTTGCGTAACTTTACGCCGTTCTCCGATCCTCGAAGTGTTCGTCATGATTGCCAATTGTCGAGTCGTACTCGTTCGCACGCATTATCCAGGAAACATCGGTTCGGCGGCTCGCGCCATGAAGAACTTCGGGCTGCACGACCTCGTGCTCGTCGACCCAATTGCCAGTGTGGTTGCGCACGAAGCGCGGATGCTGGCGACCAACGGCGTCGACATCCTCGATGCCGCACGGATCGTGACGACCTTTGAAGAAGCCGTCGCCGATTGCGGTGTGGTGATCGCAACGGGCGGCGAAGTCCTCGGCACGAAGCGCGAGACCGTCATCGGCACGCCAGCAGACTTACTGCCTGCATTTGCGGAAGCACTCACCACTGGCCCGTGTGCGATCGTCTTCGGCCCCGAACCGCACGGCCTGTCTACCGACGAAATCAGCCGTTGCCATAGCCTGTTACACCTGCCCACCGACCCTGCGTATTCGTCGCTGAATCTGTCGCTATCGGTCGGGTTGTGTCTGTATGAATTGCGCAATCACGTCGTGCGGCTGAGCGACTCGCCGATGGTGGTGCGTCGCCCGATTGCGCCGTACGTCGACCTCGATCGTGCGTTCGTTCACCTCGAAGATTCACTCACGGCCATGCAGTTCCTGTACGGGCAAAACGCGAAGTTACTGATGCACGCGGTGCGGCACTTGATCGGCCGCTCACAACCGACACCGCAAGAAGTCAAAATGCTCCACGGACTCGCACGGCAACTCGAATACATCGCGGATCGTTTCCAAAAAGCTGAAACTCTACTCGCTCGGGGGAAGTAATCACGGGCAGAAACCAAACGACATTTTCGAGGGATGCATATCATGAGGCCGCTTCGTCTATCATCGCTCGCAATCGCCTTCGTTTGGCTCGCGGCCCCGCAACTGATTGCCGCGCCGCCGGACCCGCTACGGTGGATTCCCACCGAGGCGACGCTCGTGATTAAAATCGAGAAGCCACGCGAATTCATCGAAGGCGTCGTCAAGCGCGATGCCTATCAGAGCCTGCGGAAATTTCCACAAGTCCGCGAGTTACTGGAATCGACGCAGGTTCGCCGTTTCTTGCAAATCGTCTCGTACATGGAGACCGAACTCGGTGCGCCGTGGCCGGAGTTAATCGACAAACTGGCGGGCGGCGGCATCGCGATTGGCACGGTGATCGGTGCCGAACCGGCCCCGACGGTGATCGTCATTCAAGGCACCGATGAAGCTGCCACCACGAAAGCGTACGAGCTATTTTTGACAGGTATTCGCGATGAATCGAACCGCGATGGCACGAAGCAAGAACTCGTGAAAGCGACTTACCGCGAAATCCCCACGATGCAATCGGGAAAGGAAGTGTTCCTCGCCCGAGTCGGTGCAGCGATCGTGTTCGCGAACAAACAAGCGGGGTTTCATGCCGCGTTGGACTTGGCCACGAACGCCAGCGCGAACGGCGTGCTGACGAAATCGACGCTCCCCGCCGCTCGCAAGATCGCGGGCAAAGACCCCGTGGCGTGGGCGTGGCTGGACTTCGCCAAAGTGAAATCGACGCCGCAAGGCAAAGACTTCTTCGAGGCGACGCGGAAGGACGTGTTACAAACCGTCGTACTGGGTAGCAGTATCGACGCGGCCCGCCGTTCAGACTTCCTCGCATTCGTTCTCGATCAATCGCCAGACGGTTACGCCTTCCGGTTGCGGATGCCCGCGAAGCGTGCGGAACTCGACAAGGCGATGGCCGTCCACGCCCCGATGAACGGCGAACCCGGTTCGCGGCCCTTGCTGCAACCGAAGGGCACGATCTACAGCCAGAGTTTCTACCTCGACCTCGGTTATTTGTGGAAAGAACGCAAGGTGCTCTTTAACCCGGAGAACCTCAAGGACATCGAGAAGGGCATCGCGGACGTCGACAAAGTGCTGCCCGGAACGACGTTCGGAAACTTGCTCGAAATGTCGGGGCCGTACCACCGGATCGTGTCGGTGCAAACGGGCGAGAAACTGTACGCCATCGAGCCGGGGCAACGCATTCCGCCGACCGCGTACGTGGGTTCGATGCGCGACAAAGAGTACGGCCGAACGATGGACGGCGTACTCCGTGCGGCCGCGTTGATCGGTAGCTTCCAGACCGGCTGGAAAATGAGCGAGACGATGCACGACGATGTCAAAATCGTCACGTATCGCTTCCCCGAAAATGCCGAGCCGAAGTACGATGACCCGACGAAGTTGCGGTTCAACGCAGCCCCGAGCTTTGCCATCGTCGGCGACCATCTCATCGTCGGCACGACGCCGGGCATCGTGAAACTGCTGATTCCCGAGCTAAAAAAAGAATCGAAGGCCGACGGCTCCGCTGTCGTCTGGCGAGCGACTGGCTACGCGGCGGGCGGGGCCGAGTTGCTTCTCGCGAACCCCGAACCGACGATCACGCAGACGATCCTGACGCAAGGCATCGGCCTCGCCGAAGCCAAGAAGCAAGTCGAAGACTTCGCCGCTTGGCTACGAACCGCCGGGCAGTTGAACCTCAGCATCGATCACGCTAAAGACTGGTACGAACTGAAACTCGATTGGACATTCGCTCGTTAGCTTACAGCTATCAGCGATCAGCTTACAGCCAGAACCGAACTGCGGAAATCGTCACCCAGTACTTGATGCTGATTGCTGATTGCTGATTGCTGATTGCTGATTGCTGATTGCTGATTGCTGACAGCTGACAGCTGACCGCTGACCGCTGGCGACAGAAGGAGACCAACATGGCACGCGATGCGACGACTTGGGAGGCTTACTCGCCTTCGGAGAAGAACCCGTGGGATATCAAAAAGGTCGGGCACCTGTATCGGCGTGCGGGGTTCGGCGCGACGCATTCGGAGCTTCTGCAAGGCGTGAAGGATGGCCACGAGAAGACGATCGCCAAGTTGCTGAACGGCAGCGCGGCCGACCCGGACTTCGACCGGACCTCCGAGTTCATGGCGAGCGAACGCAGTATGCCCGCCGGCACCGCCGGGGTGCAACTCGCGGCGTGGTGGCTCGATCGCATGATCCGCAGCCCGCACCCGCTCCGTGAAAAGATCGCGTTGTTCTGGCACAACCACTTCGCCACGAGCATCGCCAAAGTCGCCAACGCCCGCTACATGCTCGGGCAGTATCGCCTCGTTTACACGCACGCGCTCGGCAGTTTCCGCGAACTGTTACGCGACATGTCGTTCGACCCGGCCATGCTCATTTGGCTCGATGCGAAGGAAAGCAAGAAGGGCAAACCGAACGAAAACTACGCCCGCGAACTGATGGAACTGTTCTCGCTCGGCATCGGCCATTACACCGAACGCGACATTCGCGAAGCGGCCAAGGCGTTCACGGGGTACGATGTCAAGTACGGCAAAATGACCTTCACCGAGAAGGAACACGACGGCAGTTCAAAGTCCGTGCTAGGTAAAAGCGGCGACTTCAAAGGCGCGGACATCGTCGAGATCTGCCTCGCACAGGCCGCGTGCCCACGGTTCCTGACGCGGAAACTTTATGCGTACCTCGTCTCCGATACCGACGTTCCAACTGCGGAGGAACTTGAGCCACTCTCGCAAATGTATAAGGCGTCCGGGTACGATACCGGCAAACTCGTCGAGACGATCTTGCGGTCGAATCGCTTCTTTTCGAGTGCGGTTTACCGAACGAAGGTGAAAGCCCCCGTCGATTTCGCGGTCGGCATCGTTCGTGGCCTCGAAGGGAACGTCGGTCCGTTGAACCTCGCCAACGCGATGGCATCGCTCGGGCAGGTGCTGTTCGCGCCGCCTTCGGTAAAAGGCTGGGACGGCGGGGCCACGTGGCTAAACGCACAAACGTTGCTGTTCCGCCAGAACCTTGCTCTATCCTTGACATCGACCGAAGATACGCGATTCGGCCGACGTTGCGACCCCGTCGTCGTGTTGGCGAAGCACGCGAAAGCGACCGACGCCGATGCGGTGAGTTTCTTCCTCGATGTCTTCCTCCAAGGCGATGTCGCACCGGATACCCGCGCGAAACTGCTCGATTATCTGGCGAAATCGAAGACGGCGAAGTACCCGCCGTTCTGGTCCGCCGAGGAAGTCCAACAACATCGAATGCGAACCGTCGCGCACCTGACACTGACACTACCCGAATTTCAACTGGCGTAACTTCCCACACGGTGACCCATGACGAACCGACGCAATTTCCTCAAATCCTCGACGCTTCTCGGTTTCGGTGCGACCGTGCCGACGTTCCTCGGGCGTGCCGCCCATGCGGCACCGGCGGCAGGCAAGCCCGGCGCGAAAGACACCATCCTCGTCGTCGTGCAACTTACCGGCGGTAACGACGGCCTGAACACCGTCATCCCGTTCAAGGACGAGCTTTATTACAAGCACCGTCCGACGATCGCGATCCCGAAAGACAAGATCTTCGGCCTCAAAGACGGCCTCGGTTTGCACCCGAGTTTCGCACCCGTCGGTCGGCTGTTGAACGACCGTTCTGCGGCGTGTATCGTCCAAGGCGTCGGCTACCCGAACCCCGATCAATCGCATTTCCGCTCGATGGATATTTGGCACGCCGCAAGTACCGCCGAGAGCCTCACCGAAGGCTGGATTGGTAAGGCGCTGAAGGCGAAGCCGATGCCCGCGTTCCACCTCGCCGCCGGGAACGAAATCGCCCCGCTCGCACTGAGTGGTGCACCGGCCCGCGTGCCGTCGATTACCTCGCTCGACGATTTCCAGTTGCGAACTGGCGGCGCGAACGGCAAAGACAATCAGGCGCAGAAGAAGATCATCGAAGATGTGGCGAAGGGCGATGGACCGATGGGCCAGCCGAACCTACTCGACTTCGTGCGACGCACCGCAACGAACACCTACGAAAGCACCGAGCGTTTGCAAAAGATCGGCAAGACCTACGAGCCGAAAGTGCCGTACCCGACCTCGGCATTCGCGGGGCGACTGAAACTCACAGCACAACTGATCGATGCGGGGTTGGGCGCACGGATTTTCTACGTCTCACTCGATGGCTTCGACACGCACGCAGGGCAGGGCAGTCTCACGGGGTCGCACGCGAATCTGCTCGAAACCGTCTCGGCAGGCATTTCGGCGTTCTATCGCGATCTCGCCGAACGCGGCAACGGTGACCGCGTCTGCGTCATGACGTTCTCCGAGTTCGGACGGCGTGCCAAAGAGAACGGCAGCCACGGCACCGATCACGGCTCGGGCGCACCGATGTTCCTCGTCGGCGGCAAAGTGAAAGCGGGCGTCGTCGGCGAACATCCGAGCCTGGCGAAACTCGAAGACGGCAACCTCGTCCACGCGATCGACTTCCGCCAAGTCTACGCCACCGTGCTCGACAAATGGCTCGGCCTCGACGCCACCGCAATCCTCGGCAAGAGCTACAAGGCACTCGATCTATTCGCGTAAATGGAGTCGATTTCACTTGCGATGGCACGGGATTCCGATGACAATGCTTCGAGTCATTGTCAAAAACTTGAGGGCGAGTTCGTGCCATACTTCTGCAAACTATGCTTCGTAATTCCACTCTTCGCGATCGTATCGAACGTCCGCGCAGATGCGGCCGATTCGACGGCAATCGAAGTGTTCGAGAAGCGAATCGTGCCGATTTTCAAGTCGCCGAATCCGTCGAGTTGTATGCAGTGCCACCTCGCGGGGGTGGACCTCAAGGACTACATTTTGCCCGACGCGGAGAAGACGTTTCGCAGTTTGCGCGATCAAGGCTTGATCGATCTCGAATCGCCCGAGAAATCGAAAATCGTGAAACTCATCGACATGGGCGGCGCGTCATCGAAAGCGCCGAATGCGATTCACGCCAAGGTTCGCAAGGCCGAACGCGAAGCGTTCCTCGCGTGGATTGTCGCGTGTGCGGCGGACCCGAAACTGAAGGCGACTGCAAAGCTCGACGAAAAAGAGCGAGCGACTCCGACTCGCCCGGTGGAGGTGATTCGCCATGCCCGCAAGGATATTATGCTCGAATCGTTCGAGAAGAACGTCTGGGCGTGGCGGTTCCGCTGTATGAACTGCCACACCGAGGGCACGCCGCAAAACGACAAGTACCGAAAGGAGCACGGCGACCGCGTTGCCTGGGTGAAGAAGGACGGCGCGGCTGCTACGCTCGAATTTCTGATCGCAACAAAGCTGATCGACGTGGCCAAACCGGAGCAGAGTTTGCTATTGCGAAAACCGCTCGGCGAGAAGCACGAAGGCGGGGTCAAATTCGTCGTCGGCGACGATGCGTATAAGGGCTTCCGCAGTTGGATCGAAGACGTGGCTGCGATTCGGGGCGACAAGTATGCCACCGCGAAAGACCTGCCTGCCCCCGACGATGGCCCCGAGCGATTCGGCACCGAACTTTGGTTGAAACTCACGAGCTGCCCGCCTACGTGGAACGACAAATTGCTACAAGTTCGCGTTTTCGCCTGGGACGCGAAGCAGAAGAAATGGGAGGATGAACCGATCGCCGTGTCGGATCGCGTCGTCTTCGGCAAGGGTAAACTTTGGCAGCACAGCCTGACTCTGTTAGCCGCGAAAGATACCCCACGGGCGAATGCCTGGCGATTGAAAAAGCCAGCGTTACCGGATGGCAAATACCTCGTCAAAGCCTACCTCGACGGCGATGGACGGTTGGCCAAGGACTGGAAAGCCGTACTCGGGGACGCGGATTTTGCCGGCCAAGTCGAATATCAAGGCAAGTGGCTCGAAGGCTACGGCGCGATGACCGCCGTCGTGGCACCGGCTTCCAAATGATTGCGCGACGAAACGGGGATTCGCACTGTCCGCTACTGGCCCCGTTCGTATCATGAAACTGTTTTGCAATGAAGGAACTTTCACGCCGTAGGTACGATGACGACAATCGCTAAATTGGCCCTCGAAGACGGTACCGTGTTCACTGGCCTGGCCTTCGGTGCCGCCGGGGAAAAGACCGGGGAAATCGTTTTCAACACATCGATGACGGGGTATCAGGAAATCCTCACCGATCCGTCGTATCGCGGGCAAATCGTCGCGATGACGTACCCCCTGATCGGAAATTACGGCACGACGGCGGAAGATTCGGAATCCGATACCGTGCAAGTCGAAGGCTTCATCGTCCGCGAATTGACGCGGGTGCCGAGCAACTTTCGCAGCCATCGCGATTTGAATACGTACATCAAGGCGAACGACGTCACGGGTATCGAAGGCATCGACACGCGGGCGCTCGTTCGGCGACTTCGGGTTCGCGGCGCGATGATGGGCGTGCTGTCGTCGCTCGATCTGGACGATGCCTCGTTGGTGGCAAAAGCGAAGCGGGCACCGAGTATGATTGGCCGCGATTTGGTGCGGGAAGTGGTGCCGGAAAAGGCGTTCGAGTGGAACAAAGGCTTCGGCCCGTTCTGCGAACACGTGCTGCCGCAACGCGCGATACAGAAACACGTCGTCGCGATCGATTACGGCATGAAGTGGAACATCCTACGCTGCCTCACGCAAGTGGGTTGCCGCGTCACCGTCGTGCCAGGCACGGCAACAGCGGACGAGGTGTTGGCGTACGAACCCGATGGCGTGTTCTTGTCGAACGGCCCCGGCGACCCCGCTGCCGTCGATTATGCGATCCGCACCGTTCAGGGTCTCATCGGCAAGAAGCCGCTGTTCGGCATCTGTCTCGGGCATCAGTTACTCGGGTTGGCACTCGGGGCGAAGACGTTCAAGCTGAAATTCGGCCACCGCGGCGCGAATCAACCCGTGCTCAACTCCACGACCGGCGGCGTGGAAATCACCACGCAAAACCACGGCTTCGCGGTCGATGCGAACACGTTGCCCGCGAATGTCGCGGCGACGCACATCAACCTGAACGACCACACGCTCGAAGGAATGCGGGTCAAAGATCAACCCGTATTCAGCGTGCAATACCACCCCGAAGCCGCCGCCGGCCCACACGATAGCAGTTACCTGTTTGAAGAATTCCGCGCGATGATGGGGTAAATTACTTGGCCCGTGTGAAGATTGTGCCGAGAGCACGCAGTGCGTCGGGGGTGGTTTTGCCGATGCGAAACTCGACGAGTTGATCTTCGAGAAAGCTTTCGGTCGTGCGGAACGTGTCGCCTTGCCACGGTTCGAGTGGCGTGCGGAACGTACTCCATTCAAAGCGTAACCCGTTTTTGTCGCGGGCGATTGTCGCCGTGCCGTACGCGGGGTCTTCGTAGGTGCCCACGTAGCGGTCGAGTTCGAGCGTCGGAGCGATGTCCGAACGGCGGGCACGATTGCGGGCAGTAACCTCAGTTGCGTTTTGCGTCGCATCTTCGCGAACGAGGTTTAAGAGTTTCGCGTTCCAGTCGATCGTGGGCAACCCGAGTATTTTGTCGATGAGCGAGTTCGTGAGTGCCGTATTCATCTTCGTATCGTGCAAATTATTGAGTAGCGCGATCCCGAGGTTTTCGTCGGGCAGTAGCGTGATCTGAATGCGGAACCCGTCGATCATCCCGCCGTGCGCGACAACTTTTCGGCCGCGATAATCGTAGGCGATCCAGCCCATCGCGTAACTCATCTGCACCGTTTCGGGGTTCAATCGTTTCAGTCCGCCTTCCATCGGCATGATCGTTTGCGGCGACTTCGTGATCGTCAGCTGCGCTTCGGATACCAATCGTTTTCCGGCGTGCGTGCCGTTTGCCAATTGGAAGCGCAACCACGGCACGAGATCGCGGGCGGGCAGGTTGATCGACCCTGCCGGGTTGGGCGTTGGCACCTCGTACCACGGCTCGACGCGAATGCGGCCATCCTTTTGTTCGCGGTGCCCGGAGGCGCGATCCGCTGCCAGGAATGCAGCGTCTTTCGTGGAAAAGGTCGTTCGCGTCATGCCGAGCGGTTCGGTAATGCGCGAACGAACGAGATCGTGCCACGGTTGTTCCGCGCGGTTCGTGAGGGCCTTCCCCGCCGCGAGGAACATCAGCGTGGAATACTCGAAACTACTGCGGAACGGGCGATCGACGGGGAGCTTTGCCATTCGGCGAAAGAGTTCGGCTTCGTCCCACGGTGCGCGATACCACAGGAGATCGTGACCGCGAACGCCGGTGCGATGCGAGACGAGGTCGCGCAGTGTCACCAGTGCATCGACGTGCGGATCGGAAAGATGGAATTCGGCGAAGTGCTTGCGAACGGGATCGTCGAACGACAGTTTTCCGTCGTCGGCGAGCATCGCCAGCAATGTCGTGGTAAACGCTTTCGTACACGATGCGAGCGGGAAGACCGTGTCGGGCGTTACGGGTGCGGCGTTGCTGAGGGTTTTAACGCCATAGCCGCGCACCGACTCATTCTTGCCGTGTACGAGCACGACGGCCACGCCGGGGACGTTCCACGCAGTTCGAGCCGCTTCGACGATAGAATCGACGGGTTCGGCGGCATTGCCGTGCAACGATACACAGGCAAATGCGATCGCAATTTGAAAAAATCGCATCGGCGTGCCCTCAACGAAACAGCCCGCACCATCGGTGCGGGCTGTGGGAATGTCGTGTTTTTGTCAACGGTTACAGGCCGTTCGAGCCGCTGAAACCGATCTTGCCACCGCCGCCGCCGAACTGACCACCGCCGCCACCGAATCCACCTTGGCCGCCACCGCCACCGAACTGACCACCGCCACCGCCGAATCCGCCACCGCCCTGGCCGCCAAATCCGCCGCCACCCTGACCGCCAAAACCGCCGCCGCCTTGGCCGCCGAAACCGCCGCCGCCTTGGCCGCCAAAACCGCCGCCGCCTTGGCCGCCGAAGCCGCCACCACCCTGGCCGCCGAATCCGCCGCCACCTTGGCCGCCGAATCCGCCGCCACCTTGACCGCCACCGAAGCCTTGCTGCCCACCGCCACCTTGTTGCTGCACGCTCGGACGACCGATGGTCGGTTGCGAACGGACACCGATGGCACCGAAGCCGAAGGCTGGGATGTTCAATTGTTGTTGTTGTTGCTGACCGCCTTGACCGCCGCCGAATCCGCCGCCACCCTGGCCGCCGCCGAAGCCACCGCCGCCCTGGCCGCCGCCGCCTTGGCCGCCACCGCCGCCGAAGCCACCGCCACCTTGGCCACCGCCGAAGCCGCCGCCGCCGCCGCCTTGGCCGCCACCCTGGTTACCCCCTTGGTTACCGCCCTGGTTTTGGCCTTGGTTCTGCCCCTGGTTCTGGCCGCCGCGGAAGTTATTCGGCCTCACAGCAGGCCGTTGCAGGGATTGTGCAAAAAGCGGGGTAATCGGCCGGCTCGGGTCTGGCGTAAAGATCGGGAATGCCGGGAAGATCGGATTCGTGTTGCGAAGCTGTCCGGGGTAGAAGGTGCGACCGCCTTGAGCACTCACCTGGTTGCCGATGGTCGGCACGACGATTGAGACGAGGCACAAGGCCACCGTCGCGATGAACAGACTGCGTACGAGAATTTTGAACATGCGAAGCCTCACGAGGATAGGGTCAAGCAAGACCATCAATTTCTTAGGGTGTCCGAATCATTCGTATCGTATTCGTCGCGATCCATCGCTCTCGCTGTCACACACACACAGAATTATCTATGGTACATCATTTCCGGTGGGCCGTCTGCCGTCAACCGGAATTACCTGAACTGCCACGATGATGACCGAGCTTACCCCAACGTGGCCGAACAACCGCTACTACCGAAGCTGCCCGTTCCAACAGAACACCTCTGCCTTTCCCGCGTTGGTGAAAAACTATCCGGAAAGCGGCATTTGGTGCGCGATTCGTGCGCGTTCTGGTATTGACCGGCTCAGAGACCCCGCTATCGTCCGCCCAACTTTGCGACACGTTCGTGCGAAGCGCCGTTGGGGAACGGAATACGCGCCCGTATGGCGACGGTCCCGGATCGGGGTTGGGGAACCTCAGATGCGGGGACAGGTCGCTTTCGGGCAGATACAGGGGGATGCGGCACATGCGTTACAGTTCGATCGGGAGAATGTTACTTGTCACTGCCGTGGCAATCTCCAGCTCGGTGACAGCCCGAGCACAGTTCGACGACTACTCCGTACCGGGGCGACCGGAAATCATCGCACCGATACCGACGGGTAACCCGAGCGGGAACGGGTTCTTCTTGAACTCCTCGTTCGTGATACTCACTCAAACCTTTGCGCTCGGTCATCAGACGATCGCAGTCCGCGGGTTGCTGGACTCGACCGGGGCGTTGACGGGCGCACCGGGCACGCTGATCGGCAGCGGGACACCGGCCTTGACGACCGAGCAGTTTGGCCGTCGCAGCTTTCAGCCCGGCTACAACGTCGGCATCGGCTACAAGTTCGATAACGGCGTTGCCGTATACGCGAACTTCACGCAGACGACGCGACAGAAGTACTCGGCGGGGGCGTCGCTGGTACCGCCGTTCTTCCGGGGAGGTGCCGACCTTGCGGATACCTTCCTGACGTCGCCCGTCTTCAACTTTCCGCCGGACTATTCCGGGCCGGACATCAAGACGACGATCGACACGAACCCGGCGTTTCCCAGAGGAAACTTCTACGGCATCTGGAACGGTGCCAGCGTGATGGACATCCAGTTCGACCAGAGCTTCACGCAAGGCGAAATGGGTGCCCGCGTGCCGATCTTCCAGACGGAATACTCGCGGGTCTACGGCCTCGCCGGTGCCCGTTATGCCTGGTTCCTCGAGCGATTTTACTGGCGAACGGTTTCGTTCGACATCATCGGACGGGCGTTTCCTTCGGATGCCGCACAGTACACGAACACGCTGTCGCAACGGATGTACGGCCCGTACCTCGGCTGCGGCCACGAGATCTATCTCGGCAAGCGGTTGTCGTTCGGACTGGACCTCACCGGTTCCGCACTGATGAGCATCACCAAGGAACGCGTCAAGTACGAACTCGGCGACCACACGACGCAGGCCAAGCGGTCACGGAACGAATTTAACATCGTTCCGAACGTCAACGCGGACTTTAACCTGATGTGGTACCCGATCGAAGGCGTGCAAATGCGTGCCGGGTACACCTTCCAGTCGTACTTCAACACCCGCTACATGAAGGAGCCGGTTGCCTTCGACTTCGGTGCCCTCGACCCCGCTTACGGTTCGCGAGCTTACCGGTTCGTGTCGGGTGTGAACTTCGGCGTCGGGTTCTTCTTCTAAACGAAGAGGCTCCCACTGTTCCCCTGGGGTCGCTCCCGTCCGACGACTGGTACCAATGTGCCGGTCCGATACGGGACGACCCTGTTAAGAGTTCGGGGGACCGATTGCCGCGCCAGACTCTCTGACTACGATACTCCACGTGGAATTGCGGCGAACCATACCGGTTCGGCCAAAGGTATCCGTGCGTCAGACCAAGGAGCGAGCATGGCCGAGGGGCGTGATGAGGCAACCGCCTACGGGGGACCGAAACCCTACCTCTGGACGGAAATCTTCCGCTGTTTCGGGATCGCACTCGATCCGCGCAAACTGTTGATCGCCGCGATCGGCATCCTGGTGATGTCGCTAGGCTGGCACTTACTTTCCCGCATCTTCTGTTACGCGGCACCCGTTCGTACGACGTCGGAATATGCGACCGACACCATCGCCAAAGATTATAAAGACAAGAAAAAAGCCGTCGACAAAGACTACACCACCGAAGACTTTCAGATCGAAGCCGACAAGCGGTTCGAACGCGACTACGCCAATTGGAAGTTGCTCAACGGCCTCGCTGGCCCCGATGGTCGCCTCCGCACGATGCCCTGGTACGAGTACCGCGGGCCGAACCCGTATCTTTTCGTCACCGATCTGCTCGGCGGATCTTCCGTCGAACGCCAAGCCTCCGTGTCCGACTTCGTCTCGTCGACCGTGCCCGTGCTGGTCGAACCCCTCGCGAAACTACTGATCCCGGTTATCAAGTTCCTCGACTCCGATGCGAGTAGCACCACGCGGTTGTACTTGTTCCTCGTCGTGTTGTGGAGCCTAGCAACCTGGGCGTTCTTCGGCGGGATCATCACGCGAATCGCCGTCATCCAACTGAGCGGCAAGGATCGCATCTCGTTCATGCAAGCGGTCAAGTTCGTGATGAACCGCTACCTCGCGTACTTCCTCTCGCCGATCATTCCGTTCGGCATCGTCACCATCATCGTCATCGGCTTGGCAGTCGTTGCGATGATCGGCCTGATCCCCTGGATCGGCGAATTCCTGATCTACGGCATCGGCTTCCCGCTTCAGCTAATTGGCGGCGTTGTGATGGCGATCTTGCTCATCGGCCTCATCGGCTACCCGATGATGTACACGACGCTCAGTGCCGAAGGCAGCGACACGTTCGATGCTCTTAGCCGCTCGTACAACTACGTCTTTCAGGCACCATGGCATTACCTCTGGTACTCGTTCGTCGCCGTCATTTACGGTGCCGCCGTCACGTTCTTCGTCGTATTCGTGGCGTCGTTGATGGTTTACCTCGGGAAATGGGCCATCACGCAAGCCCCGTTGAGCGAGACGACGAATCAGAAGCAGCATTACCTGTTTGCGAATGCTCCAGAGTCGTTCGGTTGGCAGGAATTGTTCCTTCGCGGGACGGAAATCGCCAAGGTCCGGAAGCCGGTCACGCTCGAAGATGGCCGCACGGTGATGCACTACACCGACGCCAATCCCGTCGAAGCGGCCCGCTACATGAATAGCTACTCGGTATCGAACAAGCTCGGCGCAGGGATGGTCACCTTCTGGCTTTGCCTCGCGTTCATGCTCATGCTCGGCTTCAGCTACAGCTTCTTCTGGACCGCCGTCACGATGATCTATCTGCTAATGAGGAAGAAAGTCGACGAGATCGAGATCGACGAAGTCTACCTCGAAGACGACGAGCCGCAGGCACCATTGGCACCACCTGCGCCACCGAAGCCAACCGCGCCAAGTACCGCAACCTCGTTGCCGATGGTGAACGCACCGGCACCCGCAGCCAGTCCCGCTCCGACGAACTTCAAGGGGCCAGTCGGGTCGGTCGGTACACCCGCACCCGTCGTGACTTTGCCCGTTCCCACGCCGCCCGCACCGCCATTGCCGACCGACGGCCCGGTGTAATGTTCCCACGCCGCGTGCGCCGCAACGCGCACCCGGTTTTCTGCACGGTGACCGATGCCCCGGCAAGTCATTCTCTTCACCGGACCCTGGGCCGATCTGCCCATCGAAACGCTCGCCGCCAAGGCGAGCGAATGGGGTTACCAGGGCCTCGAACTCTGCTGCTGGGGCGATCACCTCGAAGTGCAACGCGCCACGGCCGACGATTCGTACGGCTCCGAAAAACTCGACATTCTCTCCCGGCACGATCTCCAAGTGCCGATCATCGCGAATCATAAAGTCGGTCAGGCCGTCAGCGATATTATCGACGAACGGCACAAGTCGCTCGTGCCCGATTACGTCTGGGGTGATGGCAAACCCGCGGGCGTGCAACAACGCGCCACGGAGGAAATGGCGGCGACGTTTCGGCTCGCGGAGAAGCTCGGCGTCACCGTCGTCAGCGGTTTCACCGGCTCGCCGATCTGGTCGTACGTCACCGGTTACCCGGCCGCCCGCCCCGAGATTATCGCCGACGGGCTGAAGCGATTCGCCAAACAATGGCACCCGTTGCTGGACATCGCCCGCGATGTCGGCGTGCGTTACGCCTTCGAGGTTCACCCCGGCGAAATCGCCTTCGACATCCACTCCGCCGAAGCCGCACTCGATGCCCTGAACGGCCGCGAAGAGTTCGGCTTCACCTTCGATCCGAGCCACATGCACTGGCAAGGCGTCGACCCCGTCGAGTTCCTACGCCGCTTCCCCGACCGCATCTATCATGTGCATATCAAGGACGCCACACTATCGCTGAACGGGCGTTCGGGCTTACTGGCGGGCTACTGGCCGAGCGGCGATCCTCGTCGCGGGTTCCAGTTCCGTTCGCCCGGCCGGGGTGGCATCGATTGGGAAGCAATCATCCGCGCGCTGAATGAAATTCGCTACGACGGCCCGCTGTCGGTCGATTGGCACGATGCCGGGATGGACCGCGAATTCGGGGCATCCGAAGCGTGTCAGTTCATCAAACGGCTGGACTTCGAACTCCCCGCGCACAAACGCTCCGCGTTCCGAGGGTAAGCGATGCGGCTGTACTTCCCGGACAAGTCCGCCATCGACGCGCTGCGGCGAATCTGGACGGATCGCTACGTCCGCGTGAAACCCGGTGTGCGAGCGGATTTACTGCGTTTCGAGGGGAAAGTCGGCCGCGTGATTACGATCAACTACAACGGGAAAGCCGTCGTCGACTTCGCCGATGGAGCTTGGTACGACATTGGCAATTTCGAAACCGTGTTAGAATTCCTTAACGACGACGATACGGCGAAAGCGAACTACGACGCCACCGCGAACAGCGCGCAGCCCCACCCGACCCGGCAAAGTTGAGCGACCGAACCACCATGATTCTGCTCATCGATAACTACGATTCGTTCACGTACAACCTCGTTCAGCGGTTCGGGGAGATCGACCCGACGCTGCCGATGGTGGTGCATCGCAACGACCGCATCACGATGGAACAAATTGCCGAGATGAAGCCGACGCACGTGATTATTTCGCCGGGGCCATGCACGCCGAAAGAAGCGGGCATCTCGAACGATGTGATGAAACAATATGCCCCGACGATCCCCGTTCTCGGTGTCTGCCTGGGGCACCAATGCATCGGCCACAATTACGGCGGCGAAGTCATTCGCAACGTGCGGATCATGCACGGAAAAGTCTCGCCGATCCACCACGACGGCCGGGGCCTATTCGCGGGTGTGTCGAACCCGTTCGACGCAACGCGCTATCACAGCCTCGTTATTAAGCGAGAAAGTTGGACGAACCCCGACTTCGAGATCACAGCGTGGACCGCCGAAGGCGAGATCATGGGCGTCCGCCACAAAACGTGGCCTCTCCACGGCGTCCAGTTCCACCCCGAGAGTTTCCTCACGCTCGAAGGCCCCAAGTTGCTGGCAAATTTCCTGGCACTCGCACCGATTCGGTAAGGATTCGCCACGACAAAAATCCTGAAAATTGGAAGGTATCGCGAGTTCGCACTGTTATAGTCTCGGTATCGTGTGAATGTTGGCGTATGCGTCTGAGGAGTAATCCCATGTACAGTCGATTGAGTCGAATTGGTCTGTTTCTCGCTGGTGGGCTGGCCGGGGGTTTGGTTTACGGGATGTTTGCGACGCCTGCACCCACCACGGTTGCTACGCCAATTACCGAGCCAATGCCCACGGTCACAATCGAAGCGAAACCCGCGAACCCGTTGGTCGAGCCGGGAAAAGTCCACTGGCACGCGACGACTGAGGTGGCGCTCGCCGCCGCCAAGTTGTCCAAAAAGCCGGTGCTCGTGTTCCAGATGATGGGCCAACTCGATCAGCAATTTTGCTGTACGAACGCCCGCCTCGCAAGAACCATGTTGTTCTCCAATACCGAGGTCGCGAAGTTCATCGATGCCACGTTTGAACCCGTCTGGGTCAGCGTTCGCTCCGCTCCGCTCGTCACGATCGAGTACGGCAACGGTACGAAGGTTCTTCGTACCCTCGAGGGTAATCTCGCGACGTACGTTTGCGATGCCGAAGGAATGATCCACGATGTCCTGCCCGGTATTTACACGCCGGTTCCGTATCGCGAACAACTTGAGCTATTGGCCACGCTGGCGAATAATTTGTCCAAAGTCTCGGTGGAAGAGCGGATGACGCGATTGAAGGCGTATCACGTCAAACGAGCGTTGTTACTAGCGAAGGCGACACCACCATATGTAGCCGCGATTGGGGGAAACACCAGTGGTTTTGGTGGCAACGGTGGCTTCGGTGGGTCTTCTGGTTTTGGCGGTAACGGGGGCAATGGCTTCGGTGGCAGCGGCGGCTTTGGTGGTGGAAGCGGAGGAGGATTTGGTGGCACCATGCCACTCTATGCTAAAATTGAAGGCCCAATCGAAACGGTACTCAAGGGGCGACCGTTCGTTTCTTCGACCCCACAAGGTGGCGATCTGGCGAACCGTGAAGACCTCAAATTCGATGTGTTGGTCAACGAAACGGTCCGTCGGAAACTCGTTCACGACCAACTGGCCACACTCGGCAACGTCAAACCCGACGACCTCAAAAAGTGGCTTTTCCGCGTGGTCCTGAAGGCCGACCTCGACGACGCCAAACTCGGACTCGGCCCCGTGCTAAACGACGGCTACCCGTTCGGAGCCGAAGACGCAGCGAAGTAACGACGACACGGATAAATTCGTGGGGTAAACGAGCGAACACCCAAGTCAAACGCCAACGGACGATCATCCGTGGGCGTGTGGTACTTGGGCGTTTTTGAAGTAGTATCTGTCGATGTACTTCAGGCTCGGGGTTCTGTTCTTCGGTCCTGAAGGGACCGCTCACGTAGCCCATGGTGGTACCATGGGAGGGGGCTCGAAGACTCGCCACGATTGATTTTCGAGGGTGGAATCTCCTGCGTCCCATGGTTTCACCATGGGCTGATAGAGCGACCCCTTCAGGGTCGGATTCTGTTTATGGCGGAAATCATGAACCGATTCTTGAAATTGTTTCGCCGCGAAACGCCTGCACCCCTCGGGCAAATCTACGCAGATGATCGCTCTGCGGTTTTTCCTTCGATCGTTGCCGACTCGCCGGTTTTGGAACTCTGGCCGCGAAATCGTTCGACACCCGCCACAGGCACATTTTTGCTCATCGGTGTCGCGACGTGGTCCGGTTACGACATGATGTTACTCGATGAAGTCGAGCAAGCCATCGACAAACCCGATGTTGTGGGCGTCTTCGACATGCAGGAAGCTCAGTCCCCCGACGATTTCGACTCTCGTATTCCCGGCTTGCGTGATGTCGTGCAAGGCCCAGTCGTTGGTCTCTGGAAAGACGGCCAGTTGATCGAATCGGGATCGGGCCACTCGGCACAAAACATCGTATTCAAATCCTGCGGACTTAACCCCGACGATATTCCCGACCACCTTTCCACCAGCCTGAAACCGGACTATGCCACGACCCGATGACCGCAAGCCGAACCAACTTCGCCCGCTGACGTTTCAGCGGCAATACACCCGCAACGCGCCCGGCAGCGTGCTCGTGCAGATGGGTAAAACCGTCGTGCTTTGCACCTGTTGCGTCGCGAAGGACGTACCCGAGTTCCTGAAGGGACGCGGCCAGGGCTGGATGACCGCCGAGTACGGGATGTTGCCGGGATCGACGAACACACGGAAGGCGCGCGATAAGGCGGGCAAAGTCGATGGGCGGAGCGTCGAGATTCAACGCCTGATCGGTCGGAGTTTGCGCGCGGTGATCGACCTCGCGAAGCTCGGCGAACGCACGTTGTGGGTCGATTGCGATGTCCTCGACGCCGATGGCGGCACGCGCACGGCGAGCATCAACGGCGCGTTCGTGGCCGTGATCGATGCGCTGCATTCGGTGAAAGATCTCGCGTCGCCGATCCACGAGATCATCAAGGACAGCCTCGCCGCGATCAGCGTCGGTATCGTCGATGGCGAAGAACGGCTCGATCTGGAATACGTCGAAGATCGCGATGCTGAAGTGGACATGAACCTCGTGATGACCGGCAAGGGCCAGTTCATCGAAGTGCAAGGCACTGGCGAAGAATCGACGTTCACGCGAACGCAACTCGACCGCTTACTCGAACTCGGCGCGGCCGGCATTCTGGAAATCAGCGGATTGCAAAAGGCCGCGCTCGGCGAACGCTGGCCGTTTTAACGCCCGACGACCCACATCGCGATGCCACCGATGACGACGGCATACTCGGGTTCGCGCACGGTTTCGGGGTCGGCGGGTGGTGACAACCGAATCGCTTTGGCTTCGTAGAGACGGCGAATGCCATCGTGAAATCCCGTGACGCTGAGATCGTCGGTTTTCTCGCGGAGTGCATGGAAGAGTTCGGACAAACGGCACCAACCGGCCCCGCCGCTCGATTTGCGACGGTCCAGATATTCCATTGCCGTTACGCCCCACGGCACCGAACTCGCTACGGTTTCGCCCATCACGGGCACCGCCGCTTCCGCTCGGCGGATGGCGGCTTCAACACGCTCCGCAAGGCCATCGAGACGCTTCATCATGTCGCGCGAATGATGCTCGAAACGCAGCGAAAGTTGTGCGGTTTCATCGCGGGCCATCGCCATCCAAACCGGCACGCCTTCGCGCGTCTCGCCGATGACCGATTGCAGTTCCCGCAACACCGCTTTCGGCGA
>JAYWCL010000272.1:0-22308 GCA_043780595.1 Limnoglobus sp. | reverse complement strand
GTTTTCGCGAACGAAGCCGCCGCTTCGGGGAGTTGCCCATCGTCCATGAGCAACTGGCCGAGGCGGAAGTGGCCGAGTTCGTTTTCGGGGTCGTCGGTCGCCATCTTCCGAAACTGCGCGATCCGGTCTTGAAGCTGACTCATCACTGCCTCGCATGGGACAAAAATCAATCACTGTGAACTCTGTCTTATCAGTTTGACGATGGCACGACGGTCACGGGCAGATCGAACGTTGCCGTTTTGCGGGTCCGGTTGTCGGTCGCGCTGAGGCGAACAGTGTACTTTCCCGCGCGCGTCATCGGCAACAAAAACCGCATTGTGAAGCCCGATTCTTTTTCGTCGACGCCGTTTTCGAGCTTGTACGCGATCGGTTTCTTCAGCGTCGGTGTGCCCGTCGAATCCAGCGGCGACATCTCGATCAGCACATCGGGCTGGTTGCCCTTCTTCGGGTCGGTTGCGTCTTTGGGACTGCGGTCGAAACCGACGATGCCGAACTGCACGAAGATCGACTGACCGATGATTCCCGTCGTTGGCGCGGGGATCGCACCGCGTTCGTCGACGCTGGCGTAAACGGCAACGATGCCGAAATCTTTCTTCGTCACTTCGAACGGCTTCGACAGCGTTTGCGTCGCCTTGGATGCCGTATCCGTCACGACCAATTTCAGCGTGTACGTGCCGGGTTCTTGATCGAGGCCAATCGTCACGAACGCCCGTGCGGGCAACTTTTTGCCGCCGAGCGGGACGAAATCGACTTTGTCCGAAGGATCTTGTTTGAAGATCGGCTTGTTGTTCTTGTCGATGACTTCCATCGCCATGCGGTACTGCACGCGGCCCTGATCGTCGACGGTGATGCCGTCGATATCGAAGCCGATAAACACGACATCACCGGGCAGGAACTTACCATCGGGGCGGGTGCCGCCGAGTTCCCCGTAGGTGTTCCGGACGTTCGAGAGTTGCAAACCGGTGCCCGTACCTTGCGCCGGTGAGAGCAGTAAGCTCGTGACGAGGAGTGCCGATGCCCACATGAGATTCTTCCTTCCAATCGGGTTACGGACGCAGTGCTTCGGTAAATATATGGACACCGAATCAAGTCGTGGGGAACAATTCTTCGATTGACGTCGCACCGGGGATCCCAATGATAAGCGTCCGCAGTTCGGCGTAAGTGAGTTTGCCAATCCGTTCGATGACGTGGACTGGCACCGAGCGGTACTTGCTCTCGAGTAAGGCAATCGCAACATCACGCAGTGCCTTTTCCATGCCCTTTTCTTCGCCCGTTTCCATCCCCAAGTCGTACGGCGTCTTGTTCATCGGTATTATCCTCGAATAAGGTTCGGCCTTCGTGATTCGTTCGTACGTCGCACGTCCGGCTTCGTCGAGCGGCAAGTACGCTTGCACGCAATCGCTCAAAAGAAATCGCTGCTGATCGTTGAGCGGGGCGTCGGCGAGTTTCTCACGCGATGAATTCAGGATCTGCTCGTTGACTCCGCACGTAGTGCAGTAATCTTCGCATAAAAAATTGCCGTGTCGCGAAAAATCTCTTCCCCTCCGCCGAAACGCTGTCTATTATTCTGGTGTGGGTCGTGCGACCGTGGCACGACGAACTAACGGCTTGCACGCTCAAACACTATCACGGGCGATGTAAGTAAACGCAAATTATAAGGAGGTGGTCACTTGATCAATCATAGTTTTCAAGGTTCAGAGGTAGGGTCGTCCTGACCACCGCAAGACGGGCGACTGTCTGCGACGGCCGCCTGAACCAAGACGCCCAGCAGGAAACTGCTGGGCGTTTTTCATTTTCCCATTACTTCGATCGCCTTCCACAACTCGGGTGGCACCGGCATTACCGATAATCGCGAGATCCGCACGAGTTCCCACGTCGCGAAAGCCGGGTCGGATTTGATGTCCGCCAACGTCACGGGGGTCTTCAATTTCCGTATTGGCTTCACCGTTACGATCGCGAACTTTTCGTTCTCTGGGTCTACTTGAGATCCGATGGCTTCCATAATCCCGACGACTGATTTTTCCTTGCCCGTGTGGTAAAGGAACGCGCGATCCCCGATCACAACCGTTCGCAGGTGCTTCTGTGCGAGCGCGTTCGTTACGCCTTCCCACGTCGTGCTCCCCGCCGCAACGAGGTCGTCGTAACTGAACTCGTCCGGTTCTTGTTTGAATAGCCAAAACGCCATGAATGCTGCTCTGATTGAGGTGAGGGTCTAACGATCCGCGAGCTTTTTCCCAAGGAGTTTCAGCAACGGACGCTCGCGCACATCGGCTTTCTTGATCGCGGCCATGTCGGCTTCGCGGCCGAACAAGATCTGGCGACCCGTCTCGACTTGTTCCGGCGTCCACCGCACGAGTTTTTCGCGGGCCAGTTCGCCGATCAGGTTCACCGAGTGGCTCGCCTTCATCGCGTCGAAATGATTGATCGCCACGAGTGACGCAGGTATGCCTTGCTTCTGCAAGTCGATGGGCCATTGGCTATCGAGGCCGACGAGGGTATCGCTGGGTATGCCTCGGACTTTGCAAACGACGCAAACGAATTCGATCTGCTTCGATAGCGGGGTGGCATACTCGGATATGTTGGTTCGCGTCACGGGGTCGAGCGATTTGATGATCGGGATTTGCAGTTTCGGCAGACCGATATTGATCGTTGCGAACTCCGATCCGAGATTCGGCGCACAGACCTCGATGACTTTGGTGACACCGCTTTTCGGGTAGCGTTCGACGAAATGCCTCGCGATCATGCCACCTGCACTGTGGCCGATGAGTACGATTTCCTTGTAACCGGCCGCACGGAGTTTCTCGATGTTCGACCGTACCCCTTCGCTAATGGAAATGCCATCGACAGTAACCGTTTGCGCGTAACTGAGTGAATAAACGTCAAAATCGGGTGCAAGAGCTTCGACTAGTGGCGACTTCGGCATTTGGTAATCGTGCTGCTGCGGCTTCGCGGCCTTCTCCGGACGGATGGGATACAACTGCATTCCGTGGAGAATGACTGCCGCGCGGGTTTTTACGAGCTTCATCTCGACCGCTTCACCATCGACGGTGACGCGGTTTGCGGGCGAAACCTGCCAAAAGCCGATCGGCAGTTGGATCGAAGGCATCATGCTCAGAAAGAGCGTCGAAGCAATCGCTGCGTTCATCGCAGTACCTACCGTGAGTGCCAGGAAACGGATCGTTCGCGACTCTTAGGATTATATGCACCGAAGCGATAGAAGCGGTGCCAGAACCCGAACGCGATTCGATCTGAACCCATCTTTACAATCTGCGGTCAAACCTTCACTCGGGGAGGTATCGTTTTGCAGTCGCTGACCGACAGTTCCTTTTGTCGCTTGTGGTCTTTTCTCATACGCTGACACTGTCGAAAACCCGTCTGCGAAAAGGCAACTGAATATGAGCGTGTTACCCGATTGGCTCATCGAAAAGCAGATCAAAATTGAGCCGTTTGCGCCGCAACAGCATCGGCCCGGCGTCATTTCCTACGGCGTGACCAGCTATGGCTACGACGTACGCGTCGATCGCCGGTTCAAGGTTTTCACGAACGTCTGGGGTAGCACCGTCGACCCGAAGAAGTTCGATCCGAAGTCGTTCGTGGACGTCGAAGCCGACGAGTGCATCATTCCGCCGAACAGCTTCGCGCTCGCGGAAACGGTCGAATATCTCGATATTCCCCGCAATATCATCGCGATTTGCGTGGGGAAATCGACGTACGCACGCTGCGGCATCATCGTCAACGTCACGCCGCTCGAACCCGAGTGGCGCGGCCGCATCACGATTGAAATCAGTAACACGACGCCACTCCCCGCGAAGATTTACGCGAACGAAGGTATCGCCCAGATCCTATTCCTTGAAGCTCGCGAAGTCTGCCGTACCAGTTATGCCGACAAAAAAGGCAAGTACCAGGACCAACCCGGCCTCACATTGCCGTTCGTATCGCCGAAGTGACGGATTTGAGTATTGGAACAAATGCGCCATCTGTAGCGATTATCGTACGTGTTATGTGAGTCAACTGTTAGGGTTTTGTGTAGATCGCGTACGTTGAGCAGAGGCATCATAAGCTAAACTTGCAGTGACCTTTCCCGTGTGTTTTCGGTTCGATTCGTTAGAGATTATCACCCAGAAGCTGAGCAACATCAATGCAGATTTCTCGTCGATTTACCCAAGAGGGGACGGACCCATTCGCCGCCCTCGCATTCGTGCCACGTGCCTCGAAGATCGTGAACCCGAACGGTTCCGTGGTTTTCGAGATGAACGACATTTACGTACCGCAAGGTTGGTCGCAAGTCGCGGTCGACATCTTGTCGCAGAAGTATTTCCGCCGTGGTGGTGTCACCGCGAACAACGTGAAAATCGCCGAGGAGGGCGTACCGGAGTGGTTGCAGCGCAGCGTGCCCGCGAGTGCGGAAGAGCCGATTGTTGGAGAGCGCGATAGCCGCCAGGTCTTTAGCCGGTTGGCGGGTTGCTGGACGTATTGGGGTTGGAAGGGCGAGTATTTCACGTCCGAAGCCGACGCGCGGACGTTCTTCGACGAAACCTGCTTCATGCTCGCGAACCAGATGGCGGCACCGAACAGCCCGCAGTGGTTCAACACGGGGCTGAACTGGGCCTACGGCATTTCCGGCCCGCCACAGGGGCACTACTTCGTCGAGCCGATCGGCGGCGAACTCACGCGCAGTACCTCCGCCTACGAGCGGCCCGCACCGCATGCGTGCTTCATCCAGTCGGTGACGGACGACCTCGTCAACGAAGGCGGGATCATGGATTTGTGGGTCCGCGAGGCTCGCATCTTCAAGTACGGGAGCGGCACCGGTTCCAATTTCTCGAACGTCCGCGGCGACGGCGAACCGCTCTCGGGTGGCGGTCGGTCGTCGGGCCTGATGAGCTTTCTGAAAATCGGCGACCGTGCAGCCGGTGCGATCAAGAGCGGCGGCACGACTCGCCGCGCCGCCAAGATGGTCGTCCTCGATCTCGATCACCCCGACATCGAAGAGTACATCAACTGGAAGGTAGTCGAAGAGCAAAAGGTCGCGGCGCTCGTCAGCGGCTCGCGCCTGATGAACAAGCACCTCAACGCGATTCTGCTTGCGATTCAATCGTTCGCAACCGCCACCGACAAATACGACCCCTCGAAGAACGCCGCACTTCGCAAGACCGTACTCGATGCGCGAGCCTCGCTGATTCCCGAAAACTACATCGCCCGCGTCGTGCAGCTTTCGAAGCAGGGCTTCACACACATCGACATCGAAGAGTTCGACACCGACTGGACTTCCAAGGCGTACTACACGGTCTCCGGGCAGAACAGCAACAACTCGGTTCGCATCCCGAACGAGTTCATGAAGTCGGTCGAAAACGATGGCCCGTGGCACACGTACTTTCGCACCGAAAAAGAACGCGCCGCCAAAGAGGGACGCGCACCGAAGCCGAAGCAGACGATGAAAGCCCGCGACTTGTGGGACCAAATCGCCTTTGCCGCGTGGAGTTGTGCCGACCCCGGCATCCAGTTCGATACGACCTTCAACGAATGGCACACCTGCCCCGTGGATGGCCGCATCAACGCCACGAACCCATGCAGCGAGTATGCGTTCCTCGACGATACCGCGTGCAATCTGGCGTCGATCAACCTATTGCGGTTCTACTCGACTGCGACGAGCACGTTCGACATCGAAGGCTATCGCCACGCCGTGCGAATCTGGACGCTGATCCTCGAAATCAGCGTGCATATGGCGCAGTTTCCGAGCGTGCCGGTCGCGCAGAAGTCGTACGATTTCCGAACGCTCGGCCTCGGTTACGCGAACCTCGGCGCGATGCTGATGGTGCAAGGCATCCCGTACGATTCGCCAGAAGGACGCGCCCAGTGCGGGGCGATCACCGCGATCATGCACGCCGGTGCATACGCGGCCTCGGCGGAAATCGCGTCCGAAATTGGCACGTTCTCGCGGTATGCGGCGAACAAGGACCACATGCTCCGCGTCATCCGCAACCACCGTCGCGCGGCGTACAACGCGGCCCCTGCCGAGTACGAAGGGCTGACGGTTTACCCCGTCGGCATCGATGCCCGCGTCTGCCCGCCGGACCTGCTTGCGGCGGCTCGCAGCGAGAGCGACCGGATGCTCGAACTCGGCGAGAAGCACGGCTTCCGCAATGCACAAGTCAGCGTCATCGCACCGACGGGGACGATCGGCCTGATTATGGACTGCGACACGACCGGCATCGAGCCGGACTTCGCGCTCGTGAAGTTCAAGAAGCTCGCGGGCGGTGGCTATTTCAAGATCATCAATCAATCGGTGCCCCCCGCGTTGGCGAAACTCGGTTACGCCGCGTGGCAGATCGACGACATCGTTCGCTCGTGCCGTGGGGCCGCCACGCTCATCGGCTGCCCGCACATCAACCCGGCGAGTTTGAAAGCGAAAGGCTTCACCGATGAAGTCCTCGCGAAGATCGAAGCCACGCTCGCCAGCGCGTTCGAGTTGCCGTTCGTGTTCAACAAGTGGACTGTCGGCGAAGAGTTCCTTCAAGGCACGCTCCGCATCCCCGCCGATGTGCTGGCCGAACCGATGTTCGACCTGCTAACACACCTCGGGTTCACGAAGCAACACGTGACCGAAGCGAACACGTTCGTGTGCGGGACGATGACCATCGAAGGGTCGCCGCACCTGAAGGCGGAGCATCTGCCGGTGTTCGATTGTGCGAACAAATGCGGCAAGACCGGCAAGCGGTTCTTGTCGTGGGAATCGCACATTCGCATGATGTCCGCCGCACAGCCGTACATCAGCGGGGCGATCTCGAAGACGATCAATATGCCGTACGAGGCGACGACGGAAGATGTCAAAAAGGCGTACTGGCTGAGTTGGCAACTGATGACGAAAGCCAACGCGATTTATCGCGATGGCTCGAAGCTCAGCCAGCCGTTGAACTCGGTGGCCGACTCGCCCGAAGCGGCGATGCTCGCGAATATCACCGCGGACGATGAACCGGCAGTGGAAGCGAAATCCGAGCCGGTTCGCGCGGCCGAGATGATTACCGAGAAGGTCATCCACCGTTACCTCGCGAAGCGTCGCCGGCTGCCGGATCGCCGCGCGGGTTACACGCAAAAGTCGCGGATCGGGAACCACAAGGTTTACATCCGCACCGGCGAATACGAAGATGGCACGCTCGGCGAAATCTTCATCGACATGCACAAGGAAGGGGCCGCCTTCCGCAGTATGACGAACTGCTTCGCCATCGCCATTTCGCTCGGATTGCAGCACGGCGTGCCGCTCGAAGAGTTCATGGATGCGTTCCTGTTCACGCGATTCGAGCCGAACGGCGTCGTGCAGGGCAACCCGCACATTAAGATGTCGACCTCGATCATCGACTATATTTTCCGCGAACTCGCCGTCACGTATCTGGGCCGCCACGACCTCGCACACGTGATTCCCGAAGACCTTCGCGGCGATGCGCTGCACGGCCCCGAAGACGATTTCGAGTCCGAGGAAGTCGTCTCGACGCGGATGATCGATGCCATCGAACCGGCGAAACAGTCGTTGGCACCACCGCGTTCGATTCACGTGAAGCCCGCGAACGGCCACGATTCGACCGCCGTGAAAGTCGCAACGCCCAGAGCGACCGCGACCTTGCCAGTGGTGACGCGACAAACGACGGTCGCGCCATCGGCCATCGCGGTGAAGACGGAAAAGATCCGCATCGCGAAGCAAAAAGGCTACGAAGGCGACCCGTGTTCGAATTGCGGCCAACTGACGATGGTACGCAGTGGCGCGTGTTGCAAGTGCGACACTTGCGGCGAAACTAGCGGCTGTTCGTAAGTGCTCAATACCCCGCAGCGACGCCGTCTTTGCGGGATTCGGTGCCGCCGTGCAACACGCCGGTTCGCGGGTCGATGACGATGCCCTGAAAGCCACCGCCGTTCACTTTCACGCGGTCGATCGTATGGCCGCGCTTTTGCAGTTCCGCAACGACCGCATCGGGGATGCCTGGCTCCACCTTCAACGTGCCACCTTTCGCCGCACCGGGCTTGCCAGTCGGCGTTGCCGAGCCGACGTGTTCGATACGCGGTGCGTCGCCGGCCAGTTGCACGTTCATACCGAAATCGATTAGGTTCACCAGTACTTGCACGTGGCCTTGCGGCTGCATGTCGCCGCCCATCACGCCGAAGGTGAAGTAGGGCTTGCCCGCTTTTGTAACCATGGCGGGGATGATTGTATGGAACGGTCGCTTACCCGGTTCGAGGCGGTTCGCATGATGCTCGTCGAGCGAGAATAGTGCGCCCCGATTTTGAATCGCGAAACCGAGATCTACGGGCGCAAGTCCCGAACCGAAACCGAAATAGTTGCTCTGAATGAGCGACACGCAGTTGCGATCTTTATCGACGACGCAGAGGTAAATTGTGTCGGCACGACCGATTTTCGCATCGCCCGCTGGCACTTCCCGCATCGCTTGCGTCATGTCGATTCGCTTCGCCCGTTTCGCGGCATACTCCTTGGAAATCAGTTCTTTCACTGGCACGTCGGCAAAACGCGGATCGGTGTAAAACTTCGCTCGGTCGGCGTAAGCCAACTTCTTCGACTCGATCATCAGGTGCCAGTAATCCGGCGAATTCGGACCGAGTTTCTCGATGTCGTGCGGTTCGAGCACGTTGAGCATTTGTAACGCCGCAATCCCTTGACCCGGTGGAGGCAACTCCCACACGTCGTATCCGCGATAGCTCACCGACACTGGCTCCACCCACTCCGAGGCATGTTCCGCGAAATCGCGTAGTTGAAACAGCCCGCCCTTCGCGTCGGAAAATTCGACGAGCGATTTCGCAATCGGCCCTTTGTAAAACGCATCGCGGCCACCCTCGGCGATCCGCTGGTACGTGCGACCGAGTGCCGGGTTTTTGAACGGTTCGCCCACTTTCGGCGAATGGCCACCGGGAGCATAAACCGTGCGGAAATCCGCATCCGCGTTTCGCTCGGCACCACGCCAATAGCCCCCGATGATTTCCGGCACGGGCACGCCCTCTTTCGCATAGCGAATGCTCGGAGCGAGCAGTTCCGCAAGTGGCTTCGTGCCGAACTTTTTGCGGAGCGATTCCCAGCCATCGACACAACCGGGGATCGACCAACTCAGCGGGCCAGTGGTGGGGATTTCATCGAGGCTACGATCCTCGAATAATTGCCGTGTAGCCTTTAATGGTGCCCGCCCGTTCGCGTTGAGTCCGTAAATCTTTTGCGACTTCGCATCCCAAACGATGGCGAACAGATCGCCGCCGATGCCGCATGACATCGGCTCCATGAGGCCCATCGCGGCCGAAGTCGCAATTGCCGCATCGACGGCGTTGCCTCCCGCTTTCAGCACGTCGAGACCGACCTGCGCCGCGATGGGATGGCTCGTTGCGACAATGCCATTGTTTGCGACAGTCACCGACCGCGACCGCGTTTGCGCATGCACCGCGATCGGAGAAAGCACGAACAGGCAGACGATCAGAATGTGCGACTTCATAGCAAACACCTGTACAAAATTTAGCTAGGAGGAATTGGCGGGTTCGGACTCGCAACGTTCGCGGGTGCCGCCTTCGTCGGTATTGGCTCCAATACGACGATTTCGACCGGGGCCGTTGGCAACTCGGCGGAAGCCAACAATCGCTTCAGAGCGTTCCGCATATTTTCCGCGAGCACGTAGAACACTGGCACCATCACCAGTGTGACCAGCGTGCTAAGGATGATTCCGCCGATGATACCACGTGCCATCGGAGCGCGGGTCTCGGCACCCGGCCCGACGCCGATAGCGGCGGGGATGGCACCCGCCACACACGCCAGGCTCGTCATGAGGATCGGCCGTAAACGGATTGGGCACGCTTTCAACACCGCTTCTTTTGCCGTCAGCCCCTCGGCACGCAACCGGTTCGCGTAATCGACCAAGATGATCGAATTCTTCTTCACCAAGCCCATTAGCAGAATCATGCCGATCAGGCTCATCATGTTCAATGTGTCGCCCGTCCACCACAGCGTCACGAGTGCCCCCGTTGCCGCGAACGGGAGTGCGAGCAACACCGTAAACGGGTGAATGAACGACGCGAATTGCACTGCCAAAATGCCGTAGACAATCGTGATGCCGAGCGCGAGTGCGAAGATCAGCCCGCGATTCGTTTCCCGCATCGCCTGCGCGTTTCCGAGTTCGACGACCTCCGCATCGTCGCCGAGAATTCGCTTCGCGATCACCTGGCACGCCGCCACCGCATCGCCTTGCGACACCCCCACGGCGGGCGTGGCCGTGATCTCGATCGAACGCTGGTGCTTGAACCGGTTGAGCACGGGCAGCGTCGCTTGCGGTTGCACGCTGACGACATCGACGAGCGGGACGAGGCGATTTTCGCCGACGCGAATCGGCACGATATTCAGGTCCGCAGGAGTCGCACGCTGCCCCGCTGCGAGGCGAACGCGAACGTCGTAACGGCGGCCATTGTCGGTGAATTTCGCGATCTTCTGCCCGCCGATCATCAAGCTCAGTGCCTCCGCAACTCGGCCAACGGGTATGTTTAGGCTCGCGAGTTTATCGCGATCCGGGATCACGCGCTGCTCGGTTTTGCCGGGCCGATAGTTCGCATCGACGTCGGCCACCATGCCGCTTTCGCGCATCTCTTCCATGATGCGATTCGCGAGGCTCGGCAACTCTTTCCACTCGCCACGCAATGAAAAATCGATCGGGTCGCCGCGTTGGGCGGTGAACCCTTCTTGCGAAAGATCGCGCATGACGACGCGAATGTCGCTGATCTGCTGCAACTGCAAACGGATCGCTTGCATGATTTCCAACTGCGTCTGCGTGCGTTCGGTTTTTGGCACCAAATGCACGAACAGATCGGCTTCAAATATCAGTTGGCCGTTCTCACTGCCGGCCGTCGTCACGACTCCCATGACATCGTTTCGGTTCAGTAGAATCTCTTCGCATTCGCCGAGTAAATCCTTGACTTGATCGATGTTCGAATCGACGGGGCAAACGATGTGCGCCACGAATCGGCTTTGATCTTCGCTCGGGATGAGTTCTCGGCCAATGACGTCGTTCGCCAGAATCCAGACCGCAATCGAGCCGATGCCGACGCCGACGAGCAGAACGAGCAGTGGCACTTTCAGCGAAAAAACCAGGATACGACGGTAGAGGAACGTGACGCCGCGCAGGGCGAGGTCGGTTGGCAGAATCAGCACGGGCGTAAGCAGGAAACGGTCGATGAGTGCGTAAAGCTGATGGCCCCGCGTCGCAATGAAGAAGCCGATCAGGAACGCCGCCGGGAATGCGTACGGCGTACCAAGGTACGGCGCAATCGGGTCCGACCATGCCGCGTACGGCTTGGCAAACGGCATCGCGATCAGACCGCGCAGGCCAAATAGCAGGATCGTCAGCGTGATACCACCAATGACGCCGAGCGACCACTTTCGCCGGCGCGGGATGGTCACATGATGGCCGTGGCGGGCATCGAGGAACAGCGAGCAAAGCATCGGCGTGAGCGTTAAAGCGGACACCAGCGACAACAGCACGGCCACCCCCACGGTGACGCCGAATTGGAAGAAGAAGCGGCCCACCGTGCCCGACAGAAACGCGACAGGCAGGAAAATCGCAACGATCGAAAGCGTGGCGGCCACGGCGGCAAATTGAATTTCGCGCGCACCGAGCAGTGCCGCACGTAACCGACTGAGGCCTTCTTCGCGACGACGATAGATATTTTCGAGAACGAGAATCGCATCGTCGACGACGACGCCAACCGACAGCGACAGCGCGAGGAGCGTCATGAGGTTGATCGTGAACGGCGGGTGCCCGAACAACTTCATGCCGTAGTTCACGAAGAAAAATGTCCCGGCGAGCGAAGTCGGAATCGACAGGCAGACGTTGATCGTGGTGCCGATCGAACCGAGGAAGACGAAGCAGACGACTGCCGTGAGTGCGATGCCGAGGAACAGCGTGAACTTCATCTCGTTGACGTTCTCTCGGACGAACAGTGAGTAATCGATCGGCACGTGCATCTCGACGCCGGCGGGGAGCGTGCGCCGGAGTTTCGGGAGTTCCTGTTTGACGTTCTCGCATACCGCAACGAGGTTGCCGCCGATCGCTTTGCGAACGCCCACCGCTACGGCCGGTTGCCCGTTGTAACGTGCGACGCTGCGTTCGTCTTCGGTGCCATCCTCGACCGCCGCGACGAGGTCGCCGAGGTAAACCGGTTGGCCGTTCCGGCGAGTGAGGAGGATGCGTTTGAACTCGTCGATGCTATACGCTTCGCCCATCGCCCGCACGTTGAACTCGATACTGCGGCTCGTGATCGTCCCGGCGGGCAGTTCCTGATGCTGGCTGAGGATGGCCGTGCGGATTTCGGCAGCGGTCAGGTTATACGCCCACATGCGGTTCGTATCGAGCCAGATTCGCACGTTTCGTGCCCGTAAACCGGCAAATTGCACGCCACCCACGTCGGCGATGGCGGCGACCGATTGTTTGAAATCCTTCTCCGCGAAGTCGCAAATTTTGCCGTGCGACACCGTCGTGCTCGAAAGCGTGATCCAAAGAACGGGCAGGTTATTCGGGTTCAGCTTGGCAATAACGGGCTGTTCGATTTCGCGCGGCAGTTTCCGCCGTGCGGCTGAAACTGCGTTTTGCACGTCTTGCATTGCGATGTTGACATCGCGTTCGAGCCGAAAGAACACGTTGACCTGGCTGATTCCCTGGTAACTTTGCGACGCGATGTAATCGACGCCTTCGACCCCCGCGACGGCATCTTCGACGACGTCGGTCACGTCGCCGTCCATCACTTCGGGCGACGCGCCTTCGAGCGCGATGACCACGGTGACGACGGGAAAATCGACTTCGGGAAACTGGCTCACGCCCATCTCGCGATAGCCGAGGTAGCCGAACACGAACATCGACGCCGCAAGCATGACCGCGAACACGGGGTTGCGGATGCTCTGGTCAGCGAGACCGCCTTTGGGTCGTTCGCGCGGCAACAAATCACTATCGGAAGAATTCATCGACTCACTTCGCGGGGAGGCGGGCAGAGGTTCGGTTGGCTTCGCGGGCAATCAATCCCGTCGGCAGTTTTGCGAGTTCGCGAATCCGGGCAATGGCTTCGGGTGTGCCGATCCGTTCGAGGAGTTCGATCGCGCGAATCGCACGCACATCAGGCTTCGCCAGAAGCGTTTCCAGTCGCTGACGCACTTCGGGCGAGTCGGTTTCTTTCAACGTGCGTTGCATCAGCGATTCCGCACGCCAACCGGCAGTCGCGAGTTCGCGACTGGCGGTATCGCGGTCTGCGAAAGCGGCCGCATCGAGGTTCGCAATCCACTTTTCGTATCTTTGAATGTCGCCATCGGTTGCGGGTGTCGTCACGCTTTTCGCGTAGGCAAAACCGGCCACGGGCTCGGCGGCAAGCCGGTGGATCGCCCGCCTCGCTACCGCCGGCTTTCCGCCGAAGTCGGACTTCGCTGTCGCGATTTCTTCGAGAGTCGGTTTCGGCCGCGTTGCCCAAACCCCGCCAGTTAAATCCCAGCCATACACGATGCTCGCGTGCGATGTGTAGAACGTTCGACCGTCTTTCGAGAACACCGCGATTTTTGTCTCGCCGAGTGCGTGTTCGTTGCGCATCAATTCATCACCTGTCGCAGTTTCCCAAAAGATCATGTTGGTGGGGCTGACTTTCACGAGCAATCGACCGTCCACTGACAGTACGGTGTCATTTTCCGATTTGACAGAATCGAATATCGACGATTTTGAAATGTCTGTTCCCGACTGGAGATCGATCACGCGATAATTTCTCAGATTCCCGTCGTAAGTCACACCAACCCCGGCCTCATGGCAAATCGTTTCGATGTTGCCGATTTTCGTTGGCCGATTCGACTGTGACATCGCATCGCGGCAAATCACGATATCGTTGTTCGTGTGAAACAACGAGCCGAGGTCGGGTGTGAAACCGAGCGGCGTTCCGGGGAAACGATCGAGTTCGCGCCCGGTTTTCGGATCGAGAACAAGCGATTGCGAATGATCTGTCTCGTAAGCCAAACTGTCACCGAAACGCGACACAACGGGCCGCACCGCGTTTTTTTGTTTGGCTTTCGCCCAGATCGTACGCCCCGTATCGGTATCGAGTAGCATGGGTGTTCCATCGAAACCTACGAATAATCCGTGCTTGGTGAATTCCGCCTCTGGTGCGAAACGGGTCGCAATCGCTTTTTCCCAAACGAGATGCCGTTGTTTCACAGCCCAAACGCGGAGCGGACCTGCCGAGCCGGACGCCTCGTTCATGCTGAACAGACGCAAATTGTCGAACGAAAATCCGAGCCGTATACGGCCCGCATCGACTGAACGGTTATCGGACGATCTCGCAAACTCGGCTCGCAATACGGTGACGTTTTTTCCCGTTGTCGCGTTCCAGATGTAGACATCGAGGCTGCCGAATGCCGACGTGGCCGCGAGCGTGCCATCGGGTGACAGTGCGATGTCACTGACCGTGCCAGTATGGCCGAGCAGGGCAGGGGGTTGCGTACCGGTGGACAGATCCCAAACGACGGGCCGACCGGCATCGATTGCGAGGTAACGACTATCCGACGAGATTTGAAAGTTCCCGCTGCCCATCGCGTTATCGACGGCAAATGCGATTTTTCCTGTCGCGATCGACCAACCGCGAAGGTGATGTTGATCGCTTGCGACGACCATCGTGCCATCGGGTGTAAACCGGATCCGCGTCGGGTGCGAATAATACCATTTCGTCGGTGTCGTATCGCGAAGAGGTTTCCGCGTAGCGACATCCCAGATTTGAATCGGGCCGGGCGGTTTGGCGTTCTCGTCGTTATCGAGGTAACACGTCGTGGCCAGTTTTGTACCATCGCGGCTGAGCGTGACAGTGGCAAACCGATGGTCTTTCAACGGCGTGACTTCCCAACTCGGCAGATCGGCGTAGCGAACCGAAACGCTGCCATTCGAGTGACAGTACGCGAAGCGTTTCCCATCGAGTGATGCCGACAATCGCTTGATATTCGTCACTTTCGGAATCGCAATCGCGTCGGTGTTGCCGTAGGTTCGCTCGATACGGCAACCTTTCTTGTCCTCGATTGCGAGGTAATCGCCGTCGTCGGAAATTGTAATGTTCTCCGGGCTTGGAAACTTTCGTGCCCGGATTTCCAACCCCGTTAGCGTCTCAATAACGTGGAGCGATCCCCACTTCTCTTCGCCCGTTTCGAGAACGATGACATGCTTGCCATCCGAGCTGAGCGAGAAGCGGTCTTGGTCGGCAAACGCGAACACTTTCATTCGTTTCGTCGTTTCGCCGGTAGCAATGTCCCAACTGTGTAAATCATTCGTTGAAATCTGCACGACATCGCGACCGTTTGGCGAGAAGCCGATGGCCTTGCTCGTCGCGCCCGTCTGAAAACTACGCCAGCCAAACGACACGACCGTGCTCGAACAATCCGGATCTTGTCCCGATGCTTGGAACGTTGCGAACATCGCGACGAGAATCGCGACGATGCGGATGAGATTTGTCATCGCGTCATCCTACGTTTTTAGTCTGCGATGCGAGCCAGGAAATGGCACGCTCGAAGGCACAGTAGAAAACCGGAACGACGACCAGCGTGACGACGGTTGCGAGCAAACTACCACCGATGATACTGCGGGCGAGCGGGGCGCGCGTCTCCGAACCGGCACTCACGCCGATCGCGAGCGGGATCGCGCCGACGATGGTGGCAATCGAGGTCATCAGGATCGGTCGCAGTCGCACCGCACCCGCTTCGGCCATCGCTTGTTCGGGCGTGCAATGCTTCCGTCGACGCAGTTGATTCGCATAATCGACGAGCACGATTGAGTTCTTTTTGACCAGCCCCGCAAGCAGAACGAGGCCGATCATGCTCATCATGTTCAACGTGTCGCCGAACCACCAGAGTGTGGCGAGCGCACCCGTTACGCCGAACGGCACCGCCAATAGCACGGTGAACGGGTGAATGAACGACTTGAACTGTGCGGCCAAAATCATGTACGCGAACAGGAAGCCCAACACCAAACATCCGAGCAGGCTTTCGAGCGTTTGCGCCATCGCCGAGGCATTCCCGAGCACGACGAAGCGATACGTTTCGGGTAGCCCCATTTCATTTCGCGTCTGTTCGGCAAGCTCGAGCGATTTGCCGATCGCTTCACCTTGTGCCACACCGGGAGCCATGTTCGCGGTCAGTTCGACTTTGCGCTGGTGATTGTAGCGGTGAACCGTCGGCAACGTGGAGATGACCTTCACCGTGACGACGTCGCGGAGCGGGATTAACGCACCATCTTCGGACTTCACGAAGTCATCGAGAATCGCATCGGGCGAAGATCGCTGATCTTCGCGATACCGCACGCGGACATCGTAACGCCGCCCACCGCCGGGGCTGGAGGTGTCGTTCCCTTTCGCGGTGGCAGGTGCGGTGAAGCGCCCATCGCGGAAGCCGCCGGTACCGACGGCAATCGTGAACGCCAGCCGTCGCATGGAGACATTTCGCGCGGCCGCTTTCTCGCGATCCGGCACGATGTGAACTTCCTGCATTCCGGGACGATAATCGCTGTTCACGTCGGTGACGACGCCGCTATCGATCAGGTTCCGGCGGATCTGCTCGGAGAGTTTCGCCACGGTGTCCCAGTCGGGGCCTTGCACGGCAAAATTTACGGGGAAGCCGCGGGTTGGCGTGAAGCCTTGCGTCGATAGATCGAGCACAACGATACGCACGCCGGCCACGCTACTGAGGCGTTTGCGGACTTCGTTCATCGCGTCGCTTTGCGTCAGCGAGCGTTCCGTCGAGGGCACGAGCCGCACGAAGAGCGTACCTTCGGTGATGAGCGAACCGGGCCGAAACGAGATCGTGCTGAACAGCGTCGCGACGATGTCTTCGTTCGTTTCCGGATCCTTCATCGCGGCAATGGCCGCTTCGCAGTAGGCCATCTTTTCATCGACGTATTCGATGCTCGTGCTGATCGGACAGATGATGTTAATCACGAAGCGATTCTGGTCTTCGCTCGGTATCAATTCGCGGCCAATCGGGCGGACTTCGACGCGGTCTGCACCGGTTACTTTCCTGGCAAAATCGGGCACCGCCACGTTGACGCCGAACACGAACACCCCTGCTGCGGCTGCAATCGCGACACCGAGGAGCATCCACGCGGCGGGGCGGCGCAGTGCGTAGCGCAACACGCGGACGTACACCCACGCGGTGGCATCGAGCATCCGATTCGTCGGCCAAAACAGCAACGGGTGAAATAGGTATCGGTGCAAATAGTCGAGCGGCAACAACAGCCAGCCGAACCGCGTGCGCGTTTTGACGACCGGCTGGCCAGGGTGTTGCACGTTCAGAAACAGGCTGCACATCATCGGCGTGATTGTCAGTGCAATCACCAGCGAGAGCAACACCGCCACCGTCACCGTGATGCCGAACTGATAGAAGAACTGGCCGATCGCGCCTTTCATGAACGCCACGGGGAGGAAGATCGCCACGATCGAGAATGTTGCCGCAATCGCGGCGAAGCGGATTTCGCGCGCACCGCGGATCGCCGCCTCGCGGCGACTCTCGCCGAGTTCCATGCGGCGGTAGATATTTTCGAGTACGAGAATCGCATCATCGACGACGACACCCACCGAAAGCGACAACGCCAGCAAGGTCATAAAGTTCACGGTGAACCCGAGTGCCTTGATCGCGATGAACGTGCCGATGAGCGATGTCGGGATCGATATGCACACGTTCAAAGTGGTGCCGAACGAACCGAGAAAAATGAAGGTCACGAGAGCCGTGAGTATCACGCCCAGCAACAACGCCTCCTTCACTTCTTCGATATCGTCCTTGATAAACAAGGAAAAATCGGTCGACACACTCACTTCGATACCTAATGGCTCGGCGAGTTTGCGGAGTGCGGGCAAGCGGGCTTTCACCTCTTCGCAGACTTGCACAACGTTCGCACCCGTCGCGCGCATCACGCCGACGCCAACGGTTGGCAGCCGGTTGAACCGCGCGAACGAGCGCTTGTCGGCGAGGCCATCTTCGACGGTCCCGAGGTCGCCGATGGTCACGATCTGACCCTTCGCGTTCATCGCCGTCAGATCTTGAAACTCCTTCGCCGTCCGGGCCTCGCCCATCGTTCGCACGTCGGCTTCGCGGTTCTTGCCATCGAGGTAACCGGCGGGGAGTTCGACGTGTTGATCGCGTATCACCTGGAAGGCATCGAGCGCATCCATCTTGCGGGAACGGAGTTGTTCGCGGTCGAGCCAAATCCGCATCGTTCGCTGGCGAAGCCCGCCGAACATCACGCCGCCGCAACCGGGTACCGTTTGGATGTCTTGTTTCAGCGTGGAATCGACGAACTTGTTCAGTTCGCTGAGCGGCTTGTTGCCGTGAACGCCGAGCCAGATGACGGGAAATTTGTTGAAGTTCAGCTTCGAGATCACAGGCGGATCGATGTCGCTCGGCAATCGATCCGCGGCGGCAGAGACGGCATTGCGAACGTCTTGCATCGCAATATCGACTGGCTTGCTCAGTCGAAAATAGACCGTGACCGAACTGACGCCGTACGAACTTTGCGATTGCACGTACTCGATGCCTTCGACCTGCGAGACGGCATCTTCGATGACATCCGTCACGTCGTGATCGATGATTTCGGGCGATGCGCTGTCGTAATACGTGTTGACGCTAACGACGGGAAAATCGAGTTCGGGAAACTGGCTCACGCCGAGATCGCGGTAGCCGAGGTAGCCGAACGCGAGCAACGCCGCCGATAGCACGACCGCAAACACCGGGTTCTTAATGCTCAAATCGGACAACGTCATGAGCGCGGCCTATCGATCGAGGAGTTTCAGTTGGTCTTCCGAGATGCGTAACGGCACGCCATCGTCGAGCGACTCTGCGCCGCGCTGCACGACCCACTGCCCTGCGTTGATTCCCGAACGGACTTCGATCCAGCCGGGGGATCGCGCACCGATCTCGACGCGCTGCGATTTCGCGACCCATTCGACGGTTCCATCTTTGCCGATTTTCTTTGAAGGAACGAACACGAGCGATCCGCGCTCCGTGGCTCGCACCGACTCTTCCGGCAACACGACGGCATTCGCCGTACTCTCGTAGGGGAAGCGTATGCGTGCGGTAAACCCCGGCTTCAGTTGATCGAACAGCGGTTCGCGCGGATCGATTTTCGCCTTGCACTCGAACATGTGCGTCGTCGGGTCGGCGGTCGTACTCATGTAAAAGATGCTGGAGCGAAAGGTCCGCCGTGGCATCGAAGGGATCGTGAACTCGGGATCGTAACCGCTGGGGACGCCGTCCATACGGACGAGCATTTCTGCCGCGATTCCACCCCAGCCGCCGTCGCTTCCTGCGAGTGCAATCGCAATCGATCGTGCGGCTTGCACGCGCGGACGTTGTTCCATGCGGCTGCGGATCATCGGGGCGGCCGATTCGGGCACGTAGCCGAGCAAGCGGATTTCGCTGAGGTCGGCAATGGTGCCGATGATCGTGTCTTCCTTAACGTACGTTCCGGGTGTAATCCGACGTTGATTCATCTGCCCGCGATACGGCGGAATGACCCGCGAACGGTCGAAGTTGTGCTTCGCCAATTTGAGATTTGCCTGCGAGGCAAACAGATCGGCCTCGGCTGCGTTCATCATTTCCGCCGCCTGTCGCCGTTCCGAATCGGAGACCGCCGCTGCCCCCGTCTCCGCCCGCACCGATACATCTTTCGCACGTGCAAAGTTCGCCTTGGCCCGTTTCTCCACCGCTTCAGAGGCTTCCACATTGCGAAGGAACTTCTCTTGATCGATCTTAACTAATGGTCGATTTTTGCCCGGATCGACGATCATTCCTTCTTCGAACAGCACTTCGTCGACGATGCCCGTGACGCCGGCAGCGATGTCCGTCGTCTGCCTCGCTTCGAGCGCACCCACTTGCTCGACTGCGGAGATGATCGTTTTCTCGATTGCCTGCGTGAGTTCGACCGGCCTTCGCAAGTTCGATTTCGATGGAGGTACCGCCCCGCCACCCGATGGCGCAGGGAGTCCTTTTTTGGAACACCCGAGCAGCGCCACCAACAGAACGACGAACGCACACAGTCGTGCGTTCTGCACGCGGATCATGATCGAGCTCCTATCAGACGGCGATTTCGCTCTCGTTATCCAGGTCGGTTTCGTGGCGAGCAGGGAATAACCAGCAAATTACAATGCCGAGCAAGTACAGTCCAAACATCGGTATGAACAGATACATCATCGTGATGACGTCGGGCGTCGGCGTGATGACCGCCGAGAATGCGGCAAGAATAATCATCGCATATCGCCACTTCGAGAGGTAACTTTCCCAGCCGAACATCCCGATGCGGTTGAGGAAAATCATCACGAGCGGTGTCTGAAACGAAACTCCGAAGACGAGCGGCAGGATAATCGCGAAGCCGAGCCACTCGTTCAGTCGTAAGTCCGGGTCGACGTCGATCCAGCTATTGAAACCGAGCAGTGCTTTCACTGCACCCGGCAACACGACGAACTGACACAGCAACACGCCGATCAGGAACAGCCCGATGCTGAACGGCAGGTATTTGTAAACGTACGCGCGTTCGTGCGGGTACATCCCCGCCGCGATGAACGCCCAGATTTGGTAAAAGATCCACGGGCTACCGAGAATTACGCCGCACAGCAACGAAACCTTAAAGTAAACGACGAGCGATTCCGGCGCGCTCAGTGTCGTAAGGTATTTTTTGTTCCCGAGCAAGGTTTCGCCTTCCTGGTTGAACGCGCTGAAGTGTGCGGGAAAGACTTGGGCGGTGATGGTAATATGTTTGATCGACGGATCTTTTGGTTCGCCGAATACGGGTATCAAGTCGGCTACCGGTATCATCAATGGGAGTTCGCGCGGGGCGGCGAGTAAACTCTGCAACTCGTCCGCACTGAGGATCGTCAAGTCGTACTCGTTGTCTTTGAGCTTCGTGCGAATTCGCTCGACTTCTTCGGGCGATGTGACGACTTTTGGCAGGCGTTCAAAAACCGGGTTGTTTCGGCGATTGAAGAAGTTGCGGGCTTGCGATTCGACGGGATCGACGATCATTCGCATCACCGGTTTACCAACCCCGATACTTTTATAGCCGGTGCTATCGCCGATGTAATCGAGTACGAAGCCGATCGTCATGCAGAAAACGAGGCCGTAGACAGCTTTGAGCAACCGCGATCGAAGTTCATCGAGGTGATCGCCAAAAGACATGCGAGATTTATCGAAAATATCGTCGTTGTATTCGCGCGATGCAGGCATGGAAGCAGACTCCGCAATGGTGGCGGTAGCGCAACCAAGCGGCGAAGGTGCCTAGCAGGTTGGCAGAACGAGGGTAGGATATCGGTAATATACGTCCTGCGGTCGAAGATGACACATCGTGCGAAAATCGTGAACCGAACCCGATTACTGTGCAGCGTTCGGTAGCGGAAGGTAAGGATCATCAAAAGCAGTCCTCTCCGGACTGCCCCGATGCCTGGCGAATCCAACTCGCCATTGTCGGATTGCGAAATGCCATTACCGGTTGTCTGCGATTCTGCCGCATCTAAGGCTGTCGCATTGAAAACTGCTCGTCGAGTGCCAGGTTCAATTCGAGCACGTTGACCAGCGGTTCGCCGACAAGCCCGCCGAGTGGCGTGAACGACAGGCTACGTGCGAGTGCCGCGATGTCTTCGCGGAGCTTCGTACCATCGGCACCGGTGGGGGTTCGCTTGTTTGCCACGCGATCGAGTTGGTACACGGATACCGCATTCCGCAAGCTGATATGCGGATCCAACCCGGAAGCGGACGCCATCACCATGTCAGCGGACACCGGTTCGAGGTCGGAAACCTGGTCTTTGTTCGCAGGGTCGCGGAGCCACATCTCGAAAAAGAGTGCGGGGATTGCGGCATCGGTCGAAACGGGCAAGACCCCGTCCATCTGGTCCTTCTTCCAACTCTCTGCCGCCACTTCAAACTCGCTGGCCCACTCGGCGGCGCGACCCGGCTTCGCTGCGAACCACGCCACGATGTTCTGCTGAACGGCCTTCGTCGGCTCGCTGCCAGTGTAAAACCGGCTGGATTTTTTGAACTGTACGATCGGCCCGATGAATTGCGCCACGCGGTCGCGCCGCTTCGGATTGTTCGCGCCCCAGTTCGATGCGCCCGAGGCGGCGGCAACTTCCAGGCGATCATGCGACAACGCCGTTGCGCGGCCCCAAACCGGACCCTGTTTCTCCAGCCATTCGACCAACTCCACACGGTGGCCGGCATCGTCGAAAAGCATCACGCCAGACTTCCACGGCGAAAGCCAATACGCACCCGCTTTTTCGATGATTTCAAAG
>JAYWCL010000271.1:0-3523 GCA_043780595.1 Limnoglobus sp. | reverse complement strand
CAGGATGTCTTTCGTCGTGTGGCCATGCAATTGCAAACCCGTCCGCTGGCCGAAAGTTCGTAACGCCGTGGCAGCTCGAACGATGCCACCCGCCGCGATTTTCGCACGCGGGGTAGGGGGCCTTCCACTCGCAATCGACCACAACCGCTCAAAATAACGAATTCCGCCGACCAATCGAGGAAATCCCTCGATGGAAACCGCAGATGAAATATCCGGGCTAATGGGCGCGACTCGCATCCGTATTTCCAGCGGTCGCGGCGATCTCGCCGTCGAGGCGGACTTGGGCGGGGTGGCATATCTGGCGCGGTTCGTCAAACTGTTCCCGATCGGGCTGGTGCTTTGCCTCGGCATCGCGTTCGCGATAGTGTTCAGTGCGATCTTCGGCCCAGGGGTTTGGATCGTTGCCGTTGCGGCGGCGGTCGGTGGGATGCAGTTCTCTGGCTGGTGTTGGGGCCGCTGTTAGCCCGAGGTTTCCGTGCTCGGACCGACCGCGCTCTCGACGCATTCCTCGCCAATATGGTCGCCGTCGGTGAGGCCACCTCGTCATAACCTGTCAATTTCGACTCTGCATTTTGTCTACGAGATCGCATGAACATTTCACCGCACAACAATCGTGTCGGTGAGTGTGGAAGCGATATCGCGTATCTGCCGTCACCGACGCGGAGAATTGAGCGGCGGCGAGACTTTTCCAGCCCAAATCCGTTGTCACACCCACATTGCCTTCCAGCCCGGTATCAGCCCCGACGACCAGAAATAGACCGCGAACGCGATCGCTTCCATCGGCCAACGCATTCCGCGTCGTTTCGTTTTCGCTGCGAATACCGCGAACAGGGCGGCAGGCAAGAACCCGGCCAGGAACCCCCACGCCATCGCGAACCCGACCGCCAAGCAGAGCCGATAGTAGCCGTAACACAACCCCGCGAAGAGTAACAACCCGAGCCGGGCCGCAACTTGGTGACGCCAACCGACTGACACCCGATCGACACCGAGCCAGACGACCCCGCGAAACGCCACGTACAAACTGACGGGCCACGTCAGTGCGAACGTGTCTGCCCATGCTCCGAGCGCCGTGGTGCCGACGACGCCGAACGCGAAAGCAATCGCAGCAAACACGACGCCGTAATTCCACCGGAAGCCACACGCGCGAAGGAGGATTGCGAACGCCAACGCGGCAATGAACGCGCCGATACACCACGCGAACCAACGTGCCAGTTCCACAGCGGTCGGCGCGTCGTTCGGGAATTCGGGTTCGCGCGGCAACAACCGCGACCAGTCGAAACGAGATTCGGATATGACGGGTGCTGCGGTCAGTCGCGCGGGATCGATCTCCGATGCGGCACCGAGGTAGATGCACATGGCGCGTTGGTGATCGCGCACGAACAACCGCTTCCCGCACAACGCGGGGGCCGCCCAACACATGCCCCCGCCCGATAGCAGTTTGGCACGCGCCAACTCCTCGTATCGCTCCGCATTCGCTCGCGCCAAAATCAGCGTGCCCGTCTCCGACCAGAGCAGCAATTTTCCGTCCACCGCTAGCGGCGTGGCTTGACCGATCGCGTCGGTTTCCCAACGCAGCTTGCCCGTAGCAAGCTCGAGGCACTTGAATATTCCCCGCGATGTCCGATGCGTACTCGCCTGCGATTGATGCAAATCGAAGCCGTAGATCGAGCCGTCGAGCAATAGGCTGGAACAGACATCGTTGGAAAGTTGACGACCCGCCCAGATCGTTTTGCCACTGACACTCGTTTCCGATTTCGACAAGCGAAAGAGTTGCGAACCGATTCGAAACGGCGATGCGACGAGGAGATGCCTACCATCGAATAGCGGCCATGCGGCATGTTCGTCGTAACTGCTCGATAGTCGTTCCCGCCAGACTCGTTCGCCGGTTGTCGGGTCGTGCAGCACGAGCGTGTTTCGCAAGAACCCGACCACCAGCCGTCGACCGTCGAGCGTAATCGGGAAGGCGGGGCAGTAGCTGGCCGGGTCGTCGCCATTTTTCCACAACGTCGAGCCATCGCTCGCGTTCAACGCGACCATCGCGGCACCCGGCCCGCCGACGGGCAAGATCACGCGACCCTCTTCGACCAAAGGCGTCGAGGCAAAACCGAACTCGGTGCCCTGGCTGCCGAATTTTGTACGCACATCGACCGTCCACACGTCACTGCCATCGGCGGCATCGACGCAGCCCACTTTCCCCGTCGGCGTGGCGTAATACACTCGGCCTGCGTGCCACGTCGGGCTGGCGTACGGCCCCGGATACATGCCACCCGGTTGCCACGGCCAATCGACCCGCGCCCGCCACACCTCCGCCCCGGTGTCTGCGTTCAAGGCGATGAGGAACATCCCCGTGTTCGTCTGGAACAACGTGAACGCTCGCCCACCCGCAACGACGAACCCCGAGTAACCCGGCCCGAGTTCGCGCGACCACAATACCGACGGGCCGGCAGTTGGCCACGTCTCAGCCAGTCCGATTTCAGGGGAGATCGCATCATAATTCGGTCCGCGGACGTGCGGCCAGTCGGCGGCCAACTGCGCGATAACCAACATCAAGACGAGTAGCCGCATGAAACCTCGCCAAACGGAAAGGGAAGGCCAGTGGGCGTTAGTACGTTATACCTTGTGCAGTAGAAACTGATACCTTTTCAAACGGCACGACGTGCAAATTCTTTTCTTAGTTTGGTAGTCGCTGGATCTTTAGCCTGCGCGGTCGTGGCGAGTCTTCGAGATGCGAAAACGACCGCAAAGCCCAAGCCGACCGAGTTCAATGTGTTGCAGATCATCGTTCGGCTCGATGAGTACATCAGCACGTTACAGGGTCAATCGCTGATCGTGTTGGGCCACGTCGGCAAGCTGAATGTGCGTGTGGACATCGACGAAAACGACATTGGCCGTGTCATGGTTAGCAAGCCTTAGAACTGATGAAGCAATTCCCCGTCTGATTTCTAATGTGCTTTGGTTGAAACCAAACAGCTTACTGAGTATCTTAAAACTTACGATTAACGTTCTTGCTAAGGATGTGTCGTGACTCGCCACTCTATCTGAGGTCAACTCCCATGATTCGTAATTTCGTGTTGGGGCTGGGAGCTTGTGCAATTGCGATAGCCAGCGGATGCGGCAAAGCCCCAATTGTCGCCCCGAGTGGGCAAAGCGCTGAAATCAAGGAGAAAGTGAGAAGCGTAGAGGTTGTAAAAGGTGTCAACGCTGATGATGGTGAAATCAAGAAAAACGTCGTTGACGCGGCACCCAAGATTGAAGAGAAAGTCAAAGTACTGGCCGCACAAAATCCTCTCCCTGATCTAAACATACTGCCGAACACACCAGAAGCTGCAAAAAGGGTAAAAGACATCCAATTCGAGCTTCAAACTTTAGAAGCCAAATCTGCACTACTTAAAAAAGAAATGATGAGACTGCAACCGATAGTTGATCGGGTGTAACCGCGTTTCCGGCGTGGGTTAGGCTGGGAATCCCTCGTAGCTTCCCACGAGTTGCCGATGCGGATGCACGCGTTCGGCTCCCTCGACTT
>JAYWCL010000270.1:0-13068 GCA_043780595.1 Limnoglobus sp. | reverse complement strand
GCAAAGTCGTGACGGATTGTTGTAACTCCAATCAATACCAAGTCTTAGGCCGCCGCGCTACTCCACTTTCGCAAAAGCTGATGAAATATCCGGGTTAGGTTTCAGTAACGAATTGGAGTGAGTAACGCGTAGAAAATTGGATGAAAATCGGGGCGTCGATCGTTACACCGTTAGGATAGCGGTGCTATGATCGACATCGGAAACTTTGCTGTTGGATACCATGGAGATCGCGATGAAAGGACTCGGACATTTTATCGTCGTCGCAACAGCGATCATGGCGTGTGCCGCCGATTGGCCGATGCTCGGTCGCACAAGTGATCGAAATCCCGTCAGTTTAGAAAAGAACGCACCATCGGATTGGCGAATCCAAACGGATACTACCCCGTCGCGAAACATCAAATGGTCTGTGAAAGTCGAGTCCGGAAGTCGAGCGATCGGCGGACCGGTTGTTTCCGGTGGATACGTCTGGGTCGGTAGTACCGACAACGATCCGGATACGAAAGTGGACAATGCGGTTCTCGCTTGTTTCCGCGCAACTGACGGCAAATTGATCTATCGACACGTTTCACCTCGGCTGCCCAACTTCCCCGATGACTGGCCTGGGCAAAGTTTGAGCGGGTCGCCGCTAATCGAAGCAGATCGACTCTGGTTTTGCAACAATCGCCGGGAAGTGATTTGCTTGGACCTCGCTCCGCTTCACAACGGAACCGGGCTACCCCGCGAAGTGTGGAAAATCGACATGATCGCACAGTTCAAAATCCACCCGCGTGCCATCATGATCCCAGGCCACGACACACATGGCTCGCCGGCAGGACACAAAGACTTTCTCTACGTCCCCACGGGTAACTCGATGGGTAATGCGGCAGTGACCGTGGTCGACCTGAAAGCGCCTGAACTCGTCTGCCTGCGAAAAGATTCGGGCAAAGTCGTTTGGACGGATAACTCCCCCGGCAAAGAGAGAATGTTGGGACACTACGCAAGTCCGACGGTCGTTTCGATTTCCGGAGTCGCCCAGGTGATCCACCCGCAATCGGACGGCTGGGTCCGTTCGTTCGACGCCGAAACCGGCAAGCTGATATGGAAGTTCGACTCCAACCGCAAAACTCCTTCGGGAAAATTCAACGGCGGGGATCTTGACACGGAGTTAAATAGCGTCGTGGCGGCACCGGTCCATGCGAACGGACGAATCTATTTCGCGACCGGTCGCGACCCGGAAAGTAACTATGCACCAGGTCGTTTATTCTGCATCGATCCCACGAAGAAAGGCGATATTAGCCGCGAATTCATCGACGACACACAACAAAAGAAGAACAAACCGAATCCGAATTCCGGAGTCGTTTGGCAGTTCGATGGGAAAGATTTGAAGGAAGCCGAGCGCTTGCACCTGTCGATGTCGTCCGTCGCGATTCATGACGGACTCGTGATTTCGGCAGATGGCTATGGGGTCGTCCACTGTCTCGATGAAAAGACAGGCAAACTGTATTGGGTACACGTTTTGAAAGACCCCGGGCACGGTAACCCACTCGTCGTCGATGGCAAGATTTATGTTGCCACAGATTCAGGTGACGTCCACATTCTCGAATTCTCCAAAACGAAAAAGTTAATTGCGAAACACGAGATGGATACGAGCATGACCGCCACGCCCGTATTTGCCAACGGCGTGCTGTATATTCTCTCCAATCGGTCACTCACAGCGATTTTCCAGAAACGATGAACGTGGAAAATTATTCCTGCCCCACGCCTCGCCGCACTTCCCGACTTCGCCTGCTTTCCTTGTGGGGCGGTGCGGATTAAGATAACCGGATGATTGCTTTACTCCCACTGATGAATGACGCTGCCCCGCCTGCCCCGAAACCGGGGCTGCTCGACTGCGCGATGGAAGACTTGCGTGCGTGGCTCGCCGAGCGGAACCAGCCGCCGATGCGGGCGAAACAGATTCGCCGTTGGCTGTTGCACGCACGTGCGACGAGTTTCGAGGCGATGACCGATTTGCCGAAAGACCTTCGCCCAGCGTTAGCCGAGCGCTTCGACTTGTTCAGTACGCGCATCGAGCATCATCTGACGGCACGCGACGACACGCACAAACTCGTGCTGAAACTGCACGATAACCGAATGATCGAGTGCGTGCTGATTCAAGACGATGGCCGCGCGACGGCCTGCATTAGCACGCAAGTCGGCTGCGGCATGGGTTGCGTGTTCTGCGCCAGCGGCATCAACGGCGTCGCCCGAAACCTGACCACCGGCGAGATCCTGGAACAACTCGTGCTGTTGCGGAACCTCACCGACGCGAACTCGACGAACCCAGATCGGGCCACCCGCTTAACGCATATCGTCGTGATGGGCATGGGCGAACCGCTCGCGAATCTGGAGTGTTTACTCGAAGCACTCAAGATTGCCGGCGACAAAGACAGCCTCGGCATCGGGGCGAGGCATATCACGATTTCTACGGTTGGCTTACCCGCGAAAATCAGGCAACTGGCCGAATCTGGCAAGCAATACCACCTCGCGGTATCCTTGCACGCCCCGAACGATGCGCTTCGCACGCAGATCGTCCCCACGAACACGAAGACGGGAATTGAGGAAATCCTCTCGGCAGCAGACGACTTTTACGCGAAAACCGGACGGCAAGTGACCTTCGAATACGTCGTACTCGGGAAAATGAACGACCAACTCGAACATGCGCGGCAACTGGCACGATTACTGCGCGGCCGAAAAGCCTACGTGAACCTGATACCGTGGAACAACGTGACCGACCTGACGTTCAAGCGGCCATCCGAGGCCGACCTGACAGCGTTCTTGGAGGAACTCAATCGGGCTGGAGTGACGGCGAAAGTACGGAAGCGGCGCGGGGCCGAGATCGATGCCGCGTGCGGCCAGTTACGCCGTGAAGCCGAGAAGGGTACGCTACCGCCCGCAAGCAATACATTAACGGAAACGGCTCCGGCGACGGTTTCCCCGTAACACCCACACTTGGCAATCCTTTTATGGCGACCGGCCAAACCAGCGCGATGATGGCCGTCCGCGACCCAGACGTCCGCCTGATGTTGCGCGTTCGCGATCAGGACGACCCCGCCGCATTTGCCGAAATCGTCGAGCGGTTTCAGCACCGGATCGTTGCCGTAATGCACCACCTCGTCGGCACGAAAGAAGAATCGGAAGACCTTGCGCAGGAAGTGTTTTTGCGTGTGTACCGCACGCGGAAAAAGTACACACCGAAGGCGAAGTTTTCGACGTGGGTGTTCACCATCGCGAACAATCTGGCGATCAACGCACTGCGGGACCGCAAACGACGCCCGCACATCCAGTTGAACGCGAGCGATTCCGGCCCACTCGGACCGCGGCCCGCAGAGCAACTCGTATCCGTACGCGACCGCCCACCGGCGCACCAAATTCAACAAGAAGAACTCGCCACCGTGGTACGTCGTGCACTCGATGAATTGAACGAACGCCAGCGCGTCGCAGTCGTGTTGAATAAATTTGAAGACATGGGCTATGCAGAAATTGCCGATGTCATGGGACTGACTACGATGGCAGTAAAATCGTTATTGAACCGCGCGCGCGCGAGGCTCCGCGAGATGTTGCAAGCGTACATTTACATGGATGGCGACCCACCTCCCGAGTGAACTTTCCGCGAATCCGGTGACCCGAATGGTAAGCGATACACCCGACGATGATTTGGACGACAACCTCGTCGCGTACCTCGATGGCGAACTCGGCGTTGCCGACGCGCGCTCGGTCGAATCGAAATTGGCTTTCGATCCGAAAGCCCGCGAAGAAGCCGACGCACTTAAAAAGACGTACGATCTACTCGATTATTTGCCGAAGCCCGATCCATCGCCGACGTTTGCGACGCGAACGCTGACGCAGATTTACCCCGCACAATTCGACGAACCGCTTTCAGAAAAGCCCATTGCCCCGTCGTCGGCGGGAATAGCACTCGCGCCATCGCAGTCCGTTCCGCTGCCCGCGAAACCGAAGCGAACCGCATGGGTCTTGCTCGGGTGGAGCCTCGCAACGATTCTCGCAACAACGCTCGGATACCTCGGCCATCTGATTGCGCGGCCGCACTTGGAAGCCGATAACGCTACGAAACAGACGAGCGAACAAGTTCGCCTGTTGGAGCGATTGCCGATGTACCTCGGCGTCGACGACATCGGATACCTGAAAACGCTCGACGATCCGGACCTGTTCGGCGATACCGATGGCGAGACCCCAGCACCTGCGAAAGTGATTTCAAACGGCACGAGCGAGACATTCACTTCTCCCGAACTGGCTAAGCTCGAAAATTTGCTCAAAACATACCCACTACTCCGTCAACAGCAGTTGCGACAACTCGACGAGGAACTGGAATCGCTCGCGCTACCCGCACAAGAACGCTTGCTCTTCGTGCTCGAACGCTACGCCGTTTGGCTCGACCGGTTACCCGATGGCTACCGCAAAGAAATCCTCTCGGCACCGGCAGCACCCGAGCGGCTGGATACAGTTCGACGCGTGAAAGAGCGAACGTGGCGCGAGAGTTTGCCGCAGCTTTTACGGGAGAAAATCCAAGCCGCTGAAGGGTCAGATCGCGAACGCGAACTCGTTGCGGCCAAGAAGCATGACGCCGAACGGCGACGCATCTGGGAATTGGCGCGTCGCGATTGGGCGAACCTCAAAAACGACCGGAAACCGTGGCCATTTGAAACCGATGAAACGGCGAAGCCGGTACAGGAATTCGTCGAAAAACTCTTGAAGCCGAGGTTGAAATCCGACGAGTGGCGAGACCTCGACGAGGCCCGACAAGACGCGACGCCGACAGCAGGATACTTCGCATGGTTGAATTACGGTGCCAAGCTACACCGTGCGAGCGAGAGCCACCCGAGTCTGCCGGAGGCAGCGAACGGAAAAGGGATTCGCACGGCGAACGATCTGCCGAACGAGTTCTTGAAGCAAATCAACAAAGCAGTAGGTATCGGTGGACGACGGCAATTATTGAATCATCCGACATCGGGTAAGTGGCCCGATTTTGCCGAAGTCGTTTGGAAGGAAGCCATCGAGTTGAAAGTGCCGATCCGCTTCCCACTCGGCCCGAGTAAGCCCGACGATTACCCGAGTGCGGTGAAGATTTTCTGCGATGGGCCGTTGACCGGCAAGCTCGATGCGAAGGACCGCGACGAGTGGCGGAAGCTCGAAGGAACCTGGCCCGACCACCCGCGGCGAATGATCGAACTGGCGAAGAAGCACGACTTAGCCGTACCCGGCGTGACTCTACCAGGACCGCCGAGCCTCTGGCAGAAAACCTACGGCAACAACCGTCCACCATCGAAGAAATCGCCTTAACCGACAGGATTATTCAGCGTGCCGATGCCAGTGATCGCAATATCGACAATGTCCCCCGTCGATAGCGTGAAGGCATCGGGTGGCACGATCCCGGTACCTGTTAGCAACAAGACGCCGTATGGAAAATCGTTCTCGCGGCCGAGCCAATCGACGAGTTCTTCCGGCGTACGTGCCATCATCGACAGCGACGTTTTCCCGTTGAACGCCACCTCGCCCGCACGGCGAATCGTCAGTTCGATCTCCGCCGTGCTCAATAGCGGCATCGCACTGACCGGTGTGATAACTGGCCCGATCGCACACGCACCGGTATAGATTTTCGCTTGAGGTAAGTAGAGCGGGTTTTCTCCTTCGATGTCGCGGGCGCTCACGTCGTTGCCGACGGTGTATCCGACGATGCGCATATCGGACGAAATCACCAGCGTCAGTTCCGGTTCGGGCACGCTCCACTTGCTGTCTTTGCGAACGCGGATCGGGTCGCCGGGGTTGATGACGCGGTCCGGCGTGGCTTTCATGAACAGTTCCGGTCGCGGTGCCGAATAGACTTTGTCGTAGAACTGCGCCGCCCCGACGGACTCTTCTTGCCGTGCGATTTTGCTTCTCTTATACGTGACACCGGCCGCCCAAATTTCTTGCCGGTCCACGGGTGCCAGATATCGCAAACCGGCTGCCGGTTCTGGCGAAATCGAGGGGTCGACCAGTGTGCGAGCGAGTTCGACCGGGTTCGGCTGCGCGAGTAAATCCGCCAAGCACCGCACGGCAGGGTTCCGCGTGACACTGAGTGCCTGTGCAGTTCCGTTCTCGATCATGACGACGGTCACCGCACCCGATTGTCGCCGCACTTTTCCAAACTGCATTACGAATACCTCGCTTAAAAGAAATCGATTTCCATCTGTATGTTTAGAGTTTATCGCGATAGTGCCAGATCGGCGAAACCGATTAGACACTCCGCAAGATCGCTACGGCTTCTGCAATATGCGAATCATTGAGACAAACGCCGGCGGCAAGGAGAGCGTCACCCACACGCGAAGAATACGGTATCGCTTCGTCGGGTTCGGGAACGATAGGCACAAGTCTCGCAACAATTAGCGCGATCAGCGAGTCGATGCCGTCGCCGGTGAATGTCGATATCGCCAAAACTTCGTCCGAAGCTGTCGAAACCCACGTGGCAGCGGGCAGGTCGATCTTGCTCTTTACCAAAAGCATTTTCGTCGAAGGCACCACATCGTCAGTCGGCCACACCGGTTCGGCTTCAGTCGAATCGAGTAGCCAGACGATCAGATCGGCATCGCGGAGGAATCGTCGCGCGACTTCCACGCCCGATGCTTCCAGCGACTCGGTGGCAATGCGCAAACCGGCGGTGTCGGATAGCGAAATCGGCCAGCCATCGAAGGCCAGCGCCGCGCTCACGACATCCCGCGTCGTGCCCGGCACCGGCGAGACGACGCTCCGCGTGTACCCCGCCAGTGCGTTCATCAACGAGCTTTTCCCCGCGTTCGGTGCCCCGGCCACAACGACTTCCCACGGTTCGACGAGGTGCCGTCCGAATTCGCAGAAACCTGTCATGCGGGCGAGTCGCTGTTGTGCCAGCAATATGTCACCCGTTTGAATCGCGGCGATAATTGCTCGAATTGCAAGCTCGAACGCGCCTTGGCACTGATCGAGCAGTATCGATGCCGTGCGAACGGTGCGTGCCTTCGCCAACACATCCCACGGCGTATCGATTTCCGTTTGCCGCGATACACACCCTGCCGATTGCAATTGTTCGACGATCCACGCCACCACGCGACGGCCCCCATGGCAATGGATTTCCAACACCAATTCGGGGTCGATCTCCTTCAACGCGAGTACGACTTCATCGCCTATGCCATCGCCGAGATGACCGAACCAGACACGTTGTTGCGATGGCACGGCTGGTAATCGCGTGCCATTCGCGGGGCGAAACATTGCCGTTGCCACGGTCCATGCGGCTACGCCCATTACGCGAATCGTGGCGATGGCCCCGGTGCCGGGCGGGGTCAGAACTGTCACCCGTGTGTCATTCACGGTAGCGCCTCGGCAGAGATTCGGATCCCTTCGAGAACCAGCGTGGGAACGTACACTAACGGGATGCGAGCGATGTCGCGCAACAGCAGAGGGGCATCGCCCCCGGTCGCGAAATAATCGCACGATTCGAGATCGCCGAGTCGATTCACGATATGCTCGACCGCACCAGCCACGGCAGCGCGGATTCCGCACGCGATGGCAGCATGTGTATTTTGGCCTGGAAAACGAGCGAGTTTCGCAATCTCGATATCTTCGACCGCGATCGCGGGCAGCCTGGCGGTGTGCTCGTGAAGTGCCAACCCCATGAGGCGATAGCCTGGCAAAATTGCGCCGCCGCGGAAATTACCAGCGTGGTCGATGCTGTTGATCGTGACAGCGGTGCCAACATCGACCGTGAGTGCCGGGGTGTTCGCACGGCGTCGCCCGTTCGCGGCCACCGCGCCGAGCAAGCGGTCGATGCCGACGCTTTCCGGAGTTTCGACTTCGATTCGTATGGGAAGTTGGGCATAGTTTTGAATGATCGTCATCCGATCGCCGCGATGGTTCGCCCATGCCAGGAAGCGTTCGCAGAGTTGTGGGTTCACGCTCGCTACAGCCCAGACGAGATTTTCGCGATTGCCAACAGCCCGTTCCCAAGTGGCGACATCGTCGGTAAATGCTTCGACGCAAACGATGTTACCACCCTGGCACCAGCCCCACTTCATTCGGCTGTTGCCGACGTCGACGACCACATCGGGCGTCACGGTAGCGCCTCCGCATCCTCGCCGATTCGGATCGCCTTTTCCATCGGGAACAGGAACGGCTGCTTTTTGATCTCCGCTTCGGCTTCTTCGCGTTTGAGTTCGCGAATCTTATCCGCAACAGTACCGACGGCTTCGGACAGACCCTTTCCCGTGACCGAGGATATCAACAACACCTTACGACCCAGATCGCGTTCCAGTTTTTCGCGAATCTCCTCCGAACCCGTCAACTCCGCCTTCGTCACGCAAATGACTTCCGGTTTATCGTCGAGCGGAACGGTGTACAGCGTTAGCTCTTTGCGGATCATGTGGTAGTTGTGGATCGGGTCCGAGCCATCCATCGGGAACGGTTCGACGAGGTGAACGAGTACGCGTGTCCGTTCGACGTGGCGCAGGAATTCGTGGCCTAGGCCGACACCCGAACTCGCGCCTTCGATGAGGCCCGGCAAGTCGGCGAGTACGAAATTCGTGTCGTGTCCGAGTGTGACGATCCCGAGGTTCGGGTGCTTCGTGGTGAACGGGTAATCCGCGATTTCCGGAGTGGCGCGCGACAATCGCGAGAGCATCGTCGACTTGCCCGCGTTCGGCAAACCGATCAGCCCCGCATCGGCGATCACCTTCAACTCGAGCGAAACCCAGCGTTCTTCGCCTTCGATTCCCGGCTCGAACTGCCGAGGCGTGCGATTGGTCGACGATGCGAAGTGTTTGTTGCCGCGCCCGCCGCGCCCACCTTTGGCAACAGTGAGTTCGTCGCCGAGATTGACGAGGTCTTTCATGATGTTGCCACGATCGCGGTCGCGAACAATCGTACCCGGCGGCACCGCAATCAGTAGGTCGTTCGCCGACCGCCCCTTGCACAACGAGGTGCTACCCGGCTCGCCTTTCCCGGCCTTCCAGTGTTTCTTCGTGCCGAGCGGCGCGAGGTTGTCGGCGTTCATCATCGCGCGGATGATAATCGACCCACCATCGCCACCGTCGCCACCATCCGGCCCACCGCGTGGGACGTACTTCTCGCGGCGGAAGTGGACCATCCCCTTGCCTCCATCACCCGCTTTAACGAAGATTTCGACACGATCGACGAACATGAGAAGTCATCCGAGTAGAGGTTGCGAAAGTCGTTTCCCACCGGGACAAGGCCGGTGGCTGGTAGGCGTTGTGCTTACATCCGCTCCACGGTGCGGATGCCAAGCAATGCGAGTGCCTGTTGAATCATTCGCCCCGTCAGGCTAACCAACAAGAGGCGGCTACGTTTCAATTCCTCGGTGGGTGCCGTCAACACGGGGCAGCCTTCGTAAAAGGTGCTCAACGCTTTCGCGATGTCCCACAGATACTGCGTGATGTAGTGCGGCAGGTAGTCGGTTGCGGTCGATGCCAGCACTTCTTCAAATTTTAGCAACTGCAAGGCGAGTGCGCGCTCATCGGGATGCGTGATAATCACCGGTGGCGGCGCTGTGCGGTAGACCGCATCGTCGATTTCACCCTTCCGGAAGATCGCGCGGCAACGGGCATAGGCGTACAACATATATGTGGCCGCGTTACCCTCGGTGGCGAGCATTTTATCGTAGTCGAAGACGTAATCGCTCGTGCGGTTGCCACTGAGGTCGGCGTATTTCACCGAACCGTAACCGATTGCTTCAGCGATCTCACGCTTCATTGCTGCATCGAGTTCCGGCACGTCGTGGCCCGCTTCCTTGCGCTTCGCGCAACTCTCTTCGTACTTCTGCAAACCGAGTACAACGGCCCCTTCGAGCAACGTGGCCAACTCTATCGTACCGCCGTCGCGGGTCCGGTATGGCTTCTTATCCTTGCCCAGAATCGAGCCGAATGCCACATGTTCGAACGTCACATGCGCGTATCCCCAACGGCGGGCGTTAGCGAATAGCGTCTTAAAGTGCAACGCTTGTCGCGCATCGACCACGTACAGCAGCACGTCGGGTTTCCACGTCTCGACGCGATACTGGATCGTAGCGAGGTCGGTGGTGGTATACGTGAACGCGCCGTCGCGTTTGCGGATGAGTGCGGGCGGCTCTTCCTTCGCTTGTTCGTCGTCGTTTTGCGGTACGACGCCTTTCGCGTTCGGGACGACGATCGCGCCTTTGCTCTGGACCGCGATACCTTTTTTGAGCAAGTCATCGACCACACCGGCGAGCATCGGGTTGTAGAAACTCTCGCCAAGCGCGTGATCGATGTGGACATCGAGGCGTTCGTAAATCGGGCGTAGCATCTCGAGGCAATGCGGTATGAATTGGTTCCAGAGCGCGACGTTCTCCGGGTCGCCCGCGTGGAGTTTTGCCGTCTCCTTGCGGCATGCATCCATAATGTCGCCGCCGGCTTCGTCTTCATCGCCGATGACTTTCGCCAGGTTGCGAATGTGAACGTAGAGCCGCGATAACTCGCGAACGGGATCGGCTGTGTAAGCGGCATCGTCGCGGTGGTTCTTGTAACCGTGGATGAGAATACCGAACTGCGTGCCCCAGTCGCCGAGGTGGTTGTCGCCCACCACGGTATGCCCGAGGAACCGCAAGATTCGTACGAGCGCGTCGCCAATGATCGTGCTTCGCAAGTGCCCGACATGTAACGGCTTGGCCACGTTTGGCCCACTGTAGTCGATGACGTAGGTTCGCGGCTTTGTTGCGTGTGCCACCCCGAGGCGCGTGTCGGTCGCGATTCGTTGAACGTGTTTGGCGATCCAGGCATCGCTTAGTTTCAAATTAATGAACCCCGGCCCCGCGACGGTCGCAGACTCGATGAGATCGTTCGCGGGTAACGAATCGATGATTTCTTTTGCCAACTCGAGCGGCTTCTTGCCTAATACCTTGGCGAGCGACATCGAAAAGTTCGCCTGGTAGTCGCCGTGCTTGGGGTCGGTCGTCGGCTTGAACATACCGAGGTAATCGGGCAGTTTCGCGGGGTCCGGTGCGATGGCGACCAGACTCGGTTCGAAGATGTGTCGCAGCTCGTTCAGCAGATTCATGTTCCAGTACCAAGAAAAAACCCCGGCACGTTGTGCCGGGGCTTCGTGCCATGCGTGAGGAAACTCTATTCGATTTCGTCTTGCCAGTCGATGCGTTCGGCATCGGCCCAGAGTTCTTCGAGCTTGTAGTAATCGCGGGTGTCGGGGTCGAACACGTGGAGCAGGACATCGCCATAATCCTGGACGACCCACTTGCTCGCTTCGTACCCGGCCAAGCCGATTCGCACGTCGCCAACGGCCCGCAGTGCGGCGTCGGCATCTTCGATAATCGCGTGAACTTGCCGACGGCTTCTGCCGGTTGCGATCACGAAGAAGTCGAAAATCGGCGTGATTTCCGTGAGATCGAGAACGAGGATGTTTTCGCCCTTGTTCTCGGAGGCGACTTTTGCGGCAATACATGCCCGCTGAAGCGCCGACGGGATTTCCCGTGGTTTTTTGGGGGTCGTGCCGTGTACGACCGCGAGCGAGTTGGGCACAGCCAGAGTGACGCTGTTCAAATGATCTCCCTAGGGTGTCTTGGTACCCTCCGGGGATCTTCGCGTCGGCGTCCTATCAGTGATATGGTACGCTTGGCTCGTTGGATTACCCCGGCTGAAAGGATTACAATACGGATTCGACCCAGGTGGGACAACACATCTCACCCCTCTTATTCTGAATCTTCGACTGCCTTCGTCCAAAAATCAATAGCCAATCGGATTTTCTGCGATTGCTACACAACAGTACGACGAAAAACCGGTCACTTCTCGCCTTTCGGAACTACCAGATGGACAGAATCCAGTCGATCGGGTTCACGAGACGTATATCTACGAAACGCATTCCCATCGCAACTACTACCCGAGGGTCGACCCTTGAAGCGCGTACTCATCGCACCGGCACCGATAAAGGAAATCGAACCTGTCTACGGCCCGCTTCTGCGTGCGGCAGGATTCGAGTTGGTTTTCCCGAAGAAAAACGCCCAACTCACCGAAGACGAATTGCACGAACAAATCAGCGGATGTGTCGCGACTATCGCCGGTTCGGAGCCGTATACACCCCGAGTGATTGCGGCAGCGGCAGCCAAGGGGCTGAAGGTCATCAGCCGGGCGGGCGTCGGTTACGATGGCATCCATCTCGCGGCCGCAACCGAGCACGGCGTCGTGGCGACCATCGCGGTTGGCTCGAACCATAACGCGGTTGCGGAACATACTTTCATGCTCATGCTCGCGCTCGTCAAAAACCTCATTTCGCAACACAACCTCACCGTTGCGGGGAAGTGGCCTCGCAAAGCGAATCAGGCGTTACGCGGTAAAACACTTGGAATTGCGGGTGTCGGTCGCATTGGCAAGCGGGTCGCGCAGATCGCGAAGGCGTTCGATCTCCGCCCGATTGGCTACGATCCGTACCCCGATCGTGCGTTCTTCGCGAAGGAGAATTTGCCGCTCGTTTCGCTCGAAGAATTGCTGCGAGAGTCGGATATTCTGACACTGCACATGCCGTTGACGCCGGATAGCCGCAATTTCATCCGGGCCGAAACCATCGCGAAAATGAAGCCGACGGCATACCTGCTCAACACAGCACGTGGCGGCATCGTCGACGAACCGGCGTTGGCGGAAGCTCTACAAGCGAAGCGACTTGCGGGGGCGGCCATCGATGTCTTTGAAGACGAACCGGTGCCGACCACGAATCCGTTATTCGCGTGTACGAATGCCGCTTTCACGGCCCACACGGCGGGCGTCGACATGAAAAGCCGCGACGATATGGCGCTCTTCGCGGCACAGGCCATCGTGAAACTACTCGGCGGCGAATGGCCCGAAGAGTGGGTGCTCAACCCCGAGGTTCGCGACCGATTCCGTTTGTAACCGATCACTTTCAGCTATGGATTGCATAGAAATGGTCACGGTTCAAACTTGGGTTTACTATTTCTACTGTATCGTCAGCGTTTTTGCTCGTTCTTCAATGGTGGCGGCAGGTTACACTCGCGATAGCGGTAGTAGCGTGCCGATTCGATTCGCT
>JAYWCL010000269.1:0-36853 GCA_043780595.1 Limnoglobus sp. | reverse complement strand
GGTAAGGTTTTGCTAGGGATGTTGTTTGAACGGCCCCTTTCAGGGCCGAATCGTGGGCGGACACGGTACCCAAGGCTTCGCCGACTTCGCCTTGGGCTGTAGGAACGAGCCTTTCAGGCTCAAAGACGGTCTGATACGTGGTACTATAAGGGTTGCGCTTTCCACGTTCGCGGCACGGCATGGAGTTTTGCGTGGGTACTCCTTGCTTGCGCTGCGGGCTGGCACGATGTCCCAGAATCTCATCGATACCTTCAATGGTCGTCGAGATTCTTGGCGAGCGGAGTGCGTAAGCAGATTTACATCCCCGCTCGCCTTCTCCCAAAGGTTTCGTCGCCACGGGTGCCTATCCTCAATCCAGAATTCCGATGCCGAAGTCGGAGGTGTCGTCGGCGTTCGTGACCGGTTCGAGTTCGTTGACGGTGGCGGCTTTGGCGTTTTCCTCTCCTGCCACCACGTCGGCGACGGCGTGGGCTTTCTTAATGGTTTCTTCGGTGCTCGTTGGGTCGACGGTTCGGCAGGTTTCCGTCAGGATTTCTGCGATCGTTTTCAGTTCGGTTTGCCACGCGATCGGGTCGACGCCCGCAGGTGTCAGTTGCTGGAATTCTTCCAGCAACAGGATGAACCGCAGCAGGTGCCGGAAGATGATGCCTTCCTGTTTCGTTAGGTCTTTCGAGGTGATGTACGTGTTGAAATTTCCGTTGAATTCGAGCACCTCAGCGGCGGCCCAGACGGGTTGCGTAATCACGTCGGTGATGTCCGGGTGCGTCGCATCGAACAGCAACCGCAGCTTCTCGGCGAACACCGGCGGGCGTTCGTCCCACGGCACGTAATCGTCGTCGGTGTTCTCTTCGCCCTCAGCGGGTGGCACCTTGGCGATCATCAATCCGCGCGCGATCAGTTCGGGGTCGAGCGTCTCGGTGGCGTGTGGGCCGGGCGTCAGATGGTGCGGTACGCGCGCGAACTTCAACAATGGCCGCGGCAGTTCGAGTACCGACTCGAAGGCCTGAATCCGCTCCTCGCGGCTCGCGTTCCCGAGGTGGTCGATGAGGTACGCGCCGTACAGCGGATGGCAAGCACGGAAGACGAGCAATTTGTCCATCGACTCGGTCGGCACCGCCAGCTGTGGCTCGTACGGTTCGGCAGCGACGGGTGCAACGGACGGCGGGGTGTCCGCCTTCACTTCGGGTTCGGGTGGCGTCGGTTCGAGCTTCACGTAGCCCTTGTGGTGCAGGGCTAACAGCATCCGGTTCAACTGCTTCATCCCCGCTTCGATCCGCGGCTGATCGAGCAATCGCTTGCGAATAACGGTGCGAATCTTGTCGATGTCCGGCGAGATTTTCAGCAAGTACGCCAGCAGTCGCCACGGCAGTGGCCCCTTGCTGTAGAGGCGTGCGGGCGGCGACGATTTCAGTTTCTCGAAGTCGGCTTCGTTCCAGTATCGCTTGTTGTTGTTTCGCGTCGGCTTCTTGCGAAGCATCTCTTTCCGCTTCTTCATCATCGCCGGATCTTTGGTCGTCTCGGGGATCATGTCGAACTGTTTCTTCCACTTCAGAATCCGCACATCGTCTTCGTGCGGGGCGACGTAGACGTGCCCTTCGGTGTCGAACTGCGGTCGCCCGGCTCGCCCGAAAATCTGGTGCGCGCTACTCGGGTCGATGATTTTCTCTTTGCCGAACGGCCCTTTGACCAACGAGTTCAACACCACGGAACGCGCCGGCAGGTTGATCCCCGCGGCGAGCGTTTCGGTACAGAGTGCCACGCTGAGCAACTTCTTTTCAAAAAGACTTTCGACGACGCGGCGATACTTCGGCAACAGCCCCGCATGGTGAACCCCGACGCCACGACGCAACATTTGTTTCAGCTTCGGCCCGACGCCCTGATGCCATTCGAGCAGGTCGACTTCTTTGTTGAGTGCGGTTTTCTGCGTCGATGTGAGTAAATCGAGGCCCTTGAGTTGCTCGGCAATCGACCAGCATTCATCGCGGTTGAACGCGAATACGAGCGCGGGCGTTTTGCGGGTCGCTTCGTCGCCCTTCGCCATATCGACGAGCATGTCGTTCAAATACTGATCGCCCACCCAGTGATAGGTGAGTGGGATTTTCCGCTCGCGTCCCTCGGCGAGTTCGAGCTTGCGACCGTGACAGCGATCGAGCCAGTTGAGGAATTCGACCGCGTTGCCCACTGTGGCCGAGAGTAGCAATAACCGCACGTGTTTCGGCAACAGAGATAGCGACAGTTCCCAGACGATACCGCGTTCGGGGTCGGCGAAGCTGTGGAATTCATCCATGACGACGGCGGAGACGTTCTCGAACGCGAAGCCTTCGGGGTGCAATAATCGGTTGAGCAAAATTTCGGCGACGACGACGAGAATGCGTGCGCCGGGGTTGACCTTGCGGTTGCCCGTAACGAGTCCGATCTCGTCTTTGTCGAAGCCCCAGTGCTGTGCGGCGGCCTGCATTTCCTGGAACTTCTGTTCGCAAAGTGCAATCAGCGGCGTCGTGTAATAGGCGACGGACTTCGTGTGAAGTGCCTCGAACAGCGCCGCCATCGCGATCAGCGTCTTGCCCGTTCCGGTGGGGGCACAGACGAGCACGCCTTCGTCGGTGGTGAACCACGCGAGCAGCGCTTCTTCCTGTACCGGGTACGGCGGGTACGGCAACTGGTCCAGATATTGCGTGGCCAGATCTTCGCGGGTCGGTGTGCTCATGTCGGAATCTTATCGAGAGGCGCATCGAATCGCGGACTTTCCGTGTCGTCGGGGTCGAGCGAGACACTCGAAACCGAACTGCGGCCCATGACGAGCGCGAAGACGGAAGGGACGACGAACAGCGTGGCAAAGGTCGACGCGATCAGCCCACCGACGACGGCGCGACCGAGTGGGGCCGCCTGCCCGCCGTTCTCGCTGAGGCCGAGCGCCATCGGGATCATCCCGGCAATCATCGCGCAACTCGTCATCGCAATCGGGCGTAACCGCGACGCGGCCCCTTCGACGGCGGCAGCCTTTCCATCCTTCAAATCCAGGCGAAGTCGTTCGGCAAACGTCACGAGCAAGATCGCATTCGCGACCGACACGCCGAGTGCCATGATCGCCCCCATGAACGATTGCAGGTTGAGCGTCGTGCCCGTGAGTACCAGAATCGCAATCGAACCGAGTAGCGTCGCGGGGAGTGCGGAGAGGGTAATCAGCGTCAGGCGGATCGACTGATAGTAGGCTGTCAGTAGTAGCAGAATCGCGAGTACGGCCGCGCCGAGGCCCTTGAGTAGATTTGTCTGAATCTGTTCGAGTGCGATCAGTTGCCCGCGTAAATCGACGTGGACGCCGGTCGGCGGATCGCCGACCGTTGCGAGGGCTTGCTTGACGGCCCGCGAGACTTTACCGATGTCGTGCGTACCGACGTTCGCAGTGATGCCGATGAGCCGCCGCATGTTGTAGCGGTCGATGCGGCCGGGCGTTGTCGTCTCGCGAATGTCGCGCACCACATCGCGTAACAACACCGAACCTGCCACCGCGCCGCCGTTCATCGCGACGCCTTGCGAGTAGCCGTTGCCACCCGATTCGGGATGCCACGAACTCCGCACGGGGATGTTGCCGAGTTCGGTAATCGAGTTCATCTGCGGTGGCGGAATCTGCACCTGCACGATGTACGCCTGCCCGTTCGCCGGGTCGCGCCAATAGATCGGCGACATATACCGGCTCGATGCGGTGGCCGGTATCAGCGCCCCGCCGATCGCCTTCGCGGTGATGCCCATCGTCGCGGCTTTCTCGCGGTCGATCTGGATGTCGATCGTCGGGTAGTCTTGCGCCTGGTTGTACTGCAAGTCGCGCAGTTCGGGAATCAATTTGAGCTTCTCGTAAACGAGCTTCGCGTGTGCGAGTGTGTCGACCATTTTATTCCCGCTAATCTGCACTTCGACGATGGTGGGCGAACCGAAGCTCATCACCTCGCTGATGAGGTCGCCCGGCTCGAACGACAATCGTAGCGTGCTCGCTCGCTTCGCAATCTGCTCGGAGGGCACGCCTTCGTCTTGCCACGTTTTGGTGAGCCACGCCTTCAATCGGTCGGGTAATCGTTCGCGGAGCTTCGTTTGGAATTCCTCGACGCGGATGCCCGAACCTTCGCGCAGCGACACCTTCAACAGCATTTCTTCCGGCCCGCTCGTCCACTGGTGGACGCCTTGGATCGGGTAGTTCGTGGGGAACAAACCGACGTAGCCGACGGTCATTTTCACGTTGCCCGCACCGGCTTCGTCTTCGATGGCGGCGATCGCCTCACGCGCGAGTTCTTCGGTCCGTTCGATCCGCGTGCCCGTGGGGGCCATCATCCGCAACTGGAATTGCCCCGCATCCGACGGCGGGAAAATCGCGGTGCCGAGTTGCGTGTAAAGTAGCGTCGCCGCAAACGATACGCCGACGAGGTAAGCGAGCACGAGCGGCCAGCGCAGCGCGACCAGGCGCGACAGCATTCCCGCGTACATTCGCGCGAACGCCGTCGGCGCGTGTGCGACTTCGTGATGTTCGCCTTTCAGCAACCAAACGCTGAGTACGGGAACGAATGTGCTGGAAAGAAAGTACGAAGCGACCATCGCGAGACCGACCGACATCGACAGTGGCACGAACAGTTCGCGTGCCGCGCCTTCCATGAAAAACGACGGTACGAACACCGCGAGGATGCACAACATCGCCAGCAATCGCGGCACCGCTGTCTCCTGGTTACCGCGCCGCACCGCGCGTGCAATGCTCGGCGTGTGCAACATCTGCGAGTGGATATTTTCGACTTCCACCGTGGCTTCATCGACGAGAATCCCCACCGCGAGTGCCAGCCCGCCGAGTGTCATCAGGTTGATCGTCTGCCCGCCGAGCCAGAGGCCGAAAACCGCAGCGAGTAACGCGAACGGGATGTTCAGTACGACGACGATGACCGAACGCCAGTCGCGCAAAAAGATCAATACCATCAGCCCGGTGAGTGCCGCACCGATTAGCCCTTCGATGCCAACGCCGCGCATCGCATCGACGACGATCGGCGATTGATCGAACGCGAAATCGATGTCGATACCCGGTGCGTTCTTTCGCATGTTGGGTAATGCCGCCTTCAACAAATTCACGACGTCAATCGTCGAGGCATTGGATCGCTTCGTGACGAGCATGTACACGGATCGCCGCCCGTTGACGAGCACGTACCCGGCGGTGATGTCGGAGCCATCGGTGATGTCGGCGACGTCCTTGAGGAACACCGGATTCGGGCCGAGTTTCACGGGGATTTTGCCGAGTTCGACCTGCGGATTTGCCCCGACCATGACGTTCGAGTTGACGAGAAAGTTGCGGTCGTCGATGCGGATATTCCCCGTCGGCGACACGGCATTCCCCGCCCCGACGGCCTCGGTAATCTGTTCGAGCGTGACGCCTTGCTTCCGCACATCATCCGCCCGCACGCTGACGACGATGGCGCGTTGATTACCGCCGAACGCGGGTGGCGTCGAGATGCCGTCGATGTTCGCAAACATCGGTCGCACTTTCAGCGTGGCGATATCCTGGATGTCTTTGATCGCGAGTTTATCGCTCGACAGCACGAGGTAGCCGATCGACGCACTGCCGACATCGTGCCGGGTAACGAACGGCGGAACCGTACCCGGCGGCATCATGAATCGCGAGCGATTGACCGAAGCAACGACCTCAGCGAGCGCCTGTGCCATGTCGGTACCGGGGTGAAACACCACTTTGATCAACGTCATACTCTGAATGTTTTTCGATTCGACGTGCTCGACACCCGACACATACAGCAGGTGAAATTCGTAATAATTCGTGAGCAATCCTTCCATCTGCTGCGGACTCATCCCGCCGTACGGCTGGCAGATGTAGATCACCGGTTGATTCAAGTTCGGAAAGATGTCGACCTTCGCGCGCGACATCGCGAGGAAGCTACCGACGACAACAGCCAGGACGCCCACCATGACGGTGTAAGGATGGCGCAACGCGAAGAGGATGGGGTTCATACCAACACTGTAAGCAATGCCCCCGGCGAAGGAACCCGAATCGCCCGATTTTGGGTGACGGGATTCAATAGCATAGCTCGGGGAGAGACGTTTTCGTCGTACCGGATTCAATGACTCCTGAGAGGTATCGATGGCACAACGACCGAAATTTGTGGCGGGCAACTGGAAGATGTACACGACGCTCGGCGGGGCGAAGGAGTTGGCGTCGTCGATTGCCAACGGCCTCGGCGACAGTCGCACGATGGTGGCCGTCTGCCCGCCGACACTTTGGCTCATGTCCGTCGCGGAAGTCTTAAAAGGCACGAGCGTTTTGCTTGGCGCTCAGAATTGCCACTTCGAAAAAGAAGGCGCTTACACTGGCGAATCGTCGCCGCAGATGCTCCTCGAAGTCGGTTGCCAATACACGATCGTCGGACACAGTGAACGCCGCCACGGCTTCGGGGAAACCGATGCGTTCCTCAACAAGAAAGCCCACGCGGCACTCGCGGCGGGGCTGAAAGTCATTTTCTGTATCGGCGAGTTACTGTCCGAGCGCGAGACGGCCCAGACCGAAAGCGTGCTGAATACGCAACTCGTCGGCGGCCTTGCGGGCATCACCGCCGAGCAGATGAAACATGTGGTGATCGCGTACGAACCGGTCTGGGCCATCGGCACGGGGAAAGTGGCGACGCCACAACAGGCGCAAGATGCTCATGCCTACGTTCGCCGGACAATCGCGGGGATGTACGGCGAGAATGTCGCGGCGGCGCTCCTTATCCAGTACGGTGGCTCGGTAAAGCCCGACAACGCCGCCACGCTGTTGCATCAACCCGACGTCGATGGCGCACTCGTCGGCGGCGCGAGCTTAAAGGCCGATAGCTTCTTGGCCATCGTGCGGGCGGCGGGGTGAAGCCTACCCAACCTGCGGTTGGCGCATACACTAATTATTTACTGGACTTCCAAGGGGGTTTGCCGTGCCATTATTTGCGAGTGCATCGACGTTTTCGGTGATCCTGAACGTGATCATTATCCTCGTCAGCGTGTTGCTGATGCTGATCGTGCTCATTCAACGGGGCAAGGGTGGCGGCTTGGCGGGTGCGTTCGGCGGGGCGGGTGGCTCTAGCGCGTTCGGTTCGCGGGCCGGTGATGCCTTCACGAAAGTCACACTGTGGATGGCCGCATTCTGGGTGCTGCTGATTATGGTTCACGTGAAAGTCGCGACCTCCGACAGAAATACTTACACGAATAATCCGATCTCCGCGAAGAACTGATTTCCGCGAACTGACCCGAGAAGCTCCTTGTTACTCAGCATGACCGGTTACGGCGAAGCCCGAGCGAATGGCTCGGGTTTGTCCGTTAATATCGAAGTTCGCACGGTCAACAACCGGCATCTGAAGCTCGTCGTGCGCGGCTCCGACCCGTACCCGATGCTCGAAGCGGACATCGAAAAAGTCGTGCGGCGAACGGTCAAACGCGGAACGGTGATGCTGTCGATCCGCGTCGAACGCCCGCATCAGTTGGCCGATTACCAGATCAACACCAGCGCCCTCATGGCGTACATTCAGCAAGTGCGTTCCGTCGCGCCGGGTGCCTCGGTCGACGGGATGTTGCCGGGGTTGCTGACGCTGCCCGGCGTGGCCCCCGAAGCCGCCAGCCGGTTGAAGCCATCCGAGCAAGAATGGCCGTTGGTCGAAGAATGCCTGATGGCGTCGTTCGCGAAATTGCAGGAAGTGCGACAGCAAGAAGGCCAGGCGATGGCCGACGAACTGCTGGCCCTCCTACGGACCATTCGCGAACAACTCGACCGGATTCTCGTCCATCTGCCCAAGGTAATGGACGATTACCGCACGCGGTTACTCGACCGGATTCGCACCGCAATCGCATCGGCGGGCGTGACGCTCGAACCCGAGCAACTCGTTCGCGAACTGGCGCTGTTCGCGGATCGCACCGATGTTTCCGAGGAAGTGACGCGGCTCGATGCGCACCTCGTGCAGTTCGAGGATGTCATTCGCAAAGAGCGCGACGGACCCGGTCGCCGGCTCGAATTCGTCGTGCAGGAAATGGGCCGTGAAACGAACACGCTCGGATCGAAAGCCGGAGATGTGAATATCTCGCGGCACGTGGTCGAGATCAAGGCGACACTCGAAAAGATTCGCGAACTGGTGCAGAACATCGAATGAGTGTTTCCGCCCAATCTCAAGCGCCGCTGATCGTCATTTCTGGCCCTAGCGGGGTCGGGAAAACGGCGGTCGTCGAGCAGGTGTTGCGGTCGACGAAACTCCCGGTGAAACGGGCGATTACCGCCACGACGCGACTGCCGCGAGTGGGCGAAACCGACGGCGTCGACTATTACTTCTGGAAGCGCGAACGTTTCCTGATGGAAGAAGCATCGGGACGGATGCTTGAGGCAGCGGAGTACAATGGTAACCGCTACGGCACGCCGCAGACGGAAGTCGATGGCGACCGGATCGTGCTGTTGGTGATCGAAGTGCAAGGCGCGGCGACGGTTCGGGCGCGGTATGCGGGCGAGCATCTGTCGGTGTTTTTGCTGCCGCCGAGTTGGGAGATTCTGGAAGCGCGGTTGCGGAATCGCGGCACGGAAGACGATGCGAAAGTGGCCGGTCGACTGCAAACGGCTCGCATCGAGTGGGAACGACGGAACGAATTCGACGTTCGGTTGACGAACGATCGGTTGGGCGACACTGTGCGGGCGCTCGAGGCCCTGATTCGCGAACAATTTACCGCAAGGGGATTATCGTGCACGACGACCTGAAAGAAGAGTTCATCGTCAACAAGGTGGGCGGACGCTTCAAGCTGTCCACGCTCATTCAGAAGCGAATGGTCGCGCTGAACACCGGTGCGAAGCCGTTGGTGAACAACCACACCAAAGACAAGCTCGCCATCGTCATTCAGGAAATCCTCGAAGACAAAATCTACCTCGACGTGACCGGCGAAGCGCTGACCCGCAACACGACGGCCACCGCCAACATCACCGGCAACGTCTTCGGCGGCAACAAGCCCGCACCGATCCCCACCGTGCAAGCGACCGACGCCGAGTAAGCGTTTTCGACAAATTCTCCTTTGCGAACCGCACGCGAAAATCTCTTTCTCGCGTGCGGTGGCGGACGACTCCGCAATCGACGTTTAGAGATACCGCTTCGCGGCATCGAGCAGTTCCCCGCACGCACCTTGCAAGTCGCGATTTCCGCTCGCTTTGGCTTTCGCCATTCCCCGTTCTGCGAAGCGACTCGCAAGCGTACCGTTCTTCGCGCTCAACATCGCCTCGGCGGCCTTTACGAAGAGGTTGCCATCGTCGGGGTTGCGCTCGATGGCGGCATCGAACTCTTTCGCGGCCGCGTCGGGTTGCTGCGTTTTCAAGTACAACGTGGCCAGTCGCATCCCGAATTCGTTGGCGCGTTTGCCTTCGTTGTGTGCCGCATCGTACGTCGTTCCCGCATCGGCGATACGAATCGCCTCGGTGGCGTTCCCTTCGGCGAGTGCCCCCGTCATCAGACAGGCGAAGAACGGGTAACGGTCGGGTTTGGCGTTGTCGGCGGGACGTTCGGAGCCGGCTTTGGCAAATGCGACAGCGAGTTCGTGCGAGCCGAGTTTGATCGCGGTTCGCATCGCCTCTTCGAGTTCGCCGACTGTGATCGTCGCGATCGGCAACGCGGCGAGGTCGGCTGCGTTCATTGCCGACACTTCGCGTTTTGCGGGCGCGGCAGGCGTCGGCGCAGCGATCGGTTTCGCTGCCACAGGTGCGGCAATCGCGGGTGCCGGCGTCGCTTCGGGCAGCACTTCGACAACGGGCGGAAGCGCGGCCTTCATCTCGATACCGAGCTTGCTGCGAATCCGGCTGAAGTCGTAAATTTGCATCGGGACAGATTGCTCGCCGACTTGCGTGCGAGGCGACGATCCGAGCATGCAATCTTCGAGGAACTTGAGTTGCCCGATAATTCGTTTGCGGAGCAACGGGCCACCGCTCATCGCGTTGAGCGGGGTGATTCCACCGAGGGATCGGGCCGAGCGGTTCGCCCAGATGTTCTCGAAGAAGTTGGCGGCATAATCGCGCATCTTGCCTTCGGCGGCCTCGAACTGCGAATTCCGCAACGGGTACGCAACCGCTTCGAGGCCGATTTCGCTGAACTGCACGGTGCCGACACTTGGGATTGGCTCGCCGACGCCGAGTTGAACGAGATCGCGAATTTCGGTGGCGACCTTCTGCACCGTCTCTTTTTGCACGTGCCAGAGGCGGATCGCGCCACCGGAAACGAACATGTTGCAGAGGATCTTCGCAAGGCGTGTCCCCGTATCGAGCAGCATCGGCAACTCTTCGACGACCATCGCGCTGAACGACGCGCCATCTTCGCTCATCTGTGCGCCGAGCAAGCGACCCGATTGCGACCAGTTTGTGAGCAGCCCGCTCAATAATTGCGGATCGCGGATCTCCATGCCGATGCGGTGTTCGATGTAGTCCGCTTCGGCTTCCATCCCTTGGCCGCACTTCAACACTTCGATCAGCGCGGCGGTTTCCTCGGAGCGGAAGTCGTCGGTTTCGAGTGCGAGCGACTCGTTTAATGCCTCGAGTGCGCTCGATTGCTCGCCGAGCCAGGCGCGAACGACGCCGAGGTTAAACCACGTTGCGGGGTCGCCAGCGACTCGCAACGAGAGGGTTTCAAATGCTCGTTTCGCATCGGACAAGCGGCCCGTGTCGGCACCGGTCGGAATCGGGGCGGCGGAGGGACGGAAGAGATATTTTTTACGCGCGACTTCGGGCATCCGCGATTCGGGGCCGAATAAACCGTCGAACTGCTTCCGCGCTTCGCCGTCTTGCGGCAAAAATTTCATGACGCGCTCGAGTGCCGCCCGCGATGCCACCGGACGGTTCAGAAGCAGTTCGAGGCGAGCGATCAGTTCGTGAACTTGCGCGAGTTGGTCGTGCGCTTCGGGCGAATAGGCATCGGCGGCTTTGCGGAAGAGCAGCAGCGCGCCGATGATTTCGCCTTCGGATTGTCGGAAGAATCCGCGTAACAAGTGCCCCATCGCAAAGTCGGGTTGAATCGAATACGCCTTGCGTATCGCTTCTTCGGCCTGCTCGGTTTTCCCTTCGGCGAACAAAATGTGCGCGTAATAACCCCAGATCTGGGGTACGTCGGCGTGCGACTTCGTCAGATCCTCCATCGTGCGGAGGGCGGCATCGTGTTGCTCTTGTTGCTGTTGTTCGAGGGCCAACTCGATCTTGTCGAAGAACGGGGTGCAGCACCATTTGAACTTTTTCCCGCTTCCACACGGGCAGGAATCGTACGGTGTCGGTGGCATGAGACTCTCGTGAGGCGTGGCAGGCTGACAGGTTATCAGAACAGGATACGGGTTTCTTGTCGCGCCGAAAACATCCGTTCTGGGTTTGACAGGTGGAAATGCTGACCTAATGTTGGGTGGGCCTCAATCCTACGCAACGAGTAAATGGCTACTAACCCGCGACCGCCACTCACGCATCCACGCGGGCCGACCCCGAAGGGCATTGACGCATCATGGTAACTAACGATCTGGGCGCATGTGAATGGTTCGTTTGGGATCTGCGACGGAGCGGCTTGATCGACCGCGGTCAACTCGATCAAATCGTCAGCGAATTCCTCAAGCGAAACCCGCGTGCCGAAGCGCCGGCACTCGCCGAGTACCTCGTGCATCAAGGGACGCTCACGGGGTTCCAGGCCGAACGCATTCTCAACGGCAAGACCCAGGGCCTCGTACTCGGGCCGTACGTTCTCCTCGATGCCATCGGCCAGGGGAGCATGGGCCAAGTGTATAAGGCCAACTCGAAGAACGATCAAAACTTCTACGCCGTCAAGGTGCTTCCCCGTCGGAGCATGTGGAACGTGCGTCTGGCCCGTCGCCAAGTGCGTTCGTTCGGCCAGTTCAGCCACCCGGTGATCGTCCCGTTCGTCGATGTCGGCACCGCAGGCGGGTTGCACTATCTCGTTTGGCCACTCGTCGAAGGGCAAAGCCTCGAAACGGTGATCCAACAGCACGGCAAACTCTCGGTCTCTCAGTCGGCGATGATCGGCGTACAAGTCGCCCAGGGTTTAGCCGTCGCACACCAGAACAACCTGTTCCACGGCCTCATCAAGCCATCGAACTTGTTGCTCGGTTCGGACAATCAGGTACGTATTCTCGACTCGGGTATCGGCTCGCTGTTAGTGGAAAACGAAGGCGAATCGCTCGTCGATACGATGTCCACCGCGAACACGCTGACCAGCGGACTCGATTGTGCCAGCCCGGAGAGTATTCTCGAACCGACGAATCGCACCCCGGCGGGCGACCAGTACAGCCTCGGGTGCGTGCTTTATAACTGTTTGACGGGGCAAATGCCGTTCCCCGAAGGCAGTGCGGTCGAGAAGATGATGGCGCACCAGAACAAAGAACCGACGCCGATCAAGGAATACGCACCCGAAGTTCCCGACGTCGTCGTGGAAGTCGTCCATCGGCTCATGGCGAAGAAGCCCGAAGACCGCTACAGCGGGCTGGATGAAGTCGTCGAAGCGTTGGAGCCGTACCTCGGCGATCTGATACAAGGCCAGCAAGCCGCCGAGCAACAATCGCGTTCCGCACCGAGTTCGGTTCGTTATTCTTCGACGGCTACGGTAGGCGGTCGCTCCGGCGGTCGTGCGTCATCGCAACTGTCGGGTTCATCGGGTCGGATGTCCGGTTTACCGGACGCGCCCGCTTCGCCTTCCCGCATGGCGAGCATGGCAAGCATGGCACCTCCCGCGACGCGGGGCCGTGCGATGCCGCCTTCGGGGCCACAAACTCCGCCACCCGCACCGGGCGGTATGCCGAACTTCCCCAGCCGAAGTAGTTTCCCGCAAAAGTCGAACTCGAACCCCGGCACGAAGAGTTCGCAAATGGGTGGCATGTCGTCGCCGACGGCCAATCCCGTGCCGGTTCGGACTTCCGGGCCGATGTTCCCGAGCCGTGCGACCGTGCAACAGGCATACGACTCGGATGATGTCCCATTGACACCCGTTGCTCCCGAATCGCCCCCGTACGCCGATGCCGGACGTCAAAGCATTCCGGGCGGTTGGATGCCGCAAGACGACGACTCGCGTAAACCTGCGTTCGGGACGCTCGGCATCGTCGCTGCAACGATCATCCTGATGGTGCTCGTATTCCTCGGGGCGACGTTGCTTTTGAACCGCCAATAATCCCGCAAGGGACTCCATACAGTCAGCTGCGGCAGGCACACGGGTGACATATCACCCGGTACCCGCCGCAGTTTGCTTTTGTTATCCCTATAATGCCGGTGCAACGTATCTCAACGTCGCGTTGGCGATTTCTCATCCCGTGGTGCCACGAGTGACGGATTCCGTTTCAGAATCGAAGCGCCACCCCGCCCGCCGACGGGTGGCTGTGCTCGGTTGTACGGGGTCGATCGGCACGAATACCCTCGATGTCGTTCGCCATTTCCCCGACCGCTTTGAAATCTTCGCGTTGTGTGCCCATTCCCGATGGCAGTTGCTCGCCGAACAATGCCGCGAGTTTCGACCGCAATTCGCGATCCTCACCGATCCCGATGGTTTCGCGAAAGCGGACCGCAGCCAGTTTCCGCCAGGCACCGAATGTTTGAGCGGGCCGGAGGCGGCGATTCGCGTGGCTGCCGATGATGCGGTCGATGTCGTCGTCGCGGCGGTTGTTGGGGCGGCAGGACTATGTGCCACGTGGGCGGCGCTCGAACGCGGCAAAATCGTTGCACTAGCTAATAAAGAGACGCTGGTTGTCGGCGGTTCGCTCATTACCGAACTCGCTACGCGACGTGGGGCGAAACTGTTGCCCGTGGACAGCGAACATTCGGCCATTTTCCAGGCGATGGCGGGATATGGCCCCGACGATGTCGAACGAATTGTACTGACGGCGAGCGGCGGGCCGTTTCGCGGGCGAAATGCCACGGATCTGGAAACCGTCACTCCCGCCGAGGCATTGCACCATCCGACGTGGCAAATGGGGCCGAAGATTACCATCGATTCCGCCACGCTCATGAACAAGGCACTCGAAGTCATCGAAGCGCGTTGGCTGTTCGGGTTACCGCCCGACAAAATCGATGTGATCGTTCACCCCGAATCGATCGTTCACTCGTTCGTCGAATTCGTCGATGGCTCGGTTCTCGCGCAACTCTCGCCGCCCGATATGCGGCTGCCGATCCAGTTTGCGCTCGCGTATCCGGAACGGATCTCCGGACCGGCGAAGCGTCTCAACTGGAAGGCTCTCACCGGACTGCGGTTCGAGCAACCCGACCGCGAGACGTTCCGCTCGCTCGATCTCGGTTTTGAAGTGGCCCAGCGCGGCGGCACGTGCGGCGCGGTGCTGAATGCGGCAAATGAAGCCGCCGTGGCACGATTTCTCGCTGGCGATCTCGGATTTCTCAACATCGCCCGGTGCTGCCGGGCGGTACTCGATTCCCACAATTACGATCCGCACCCGACGCTCGATGGCCTGTGGGCCGCCGACCGCTGGGCGCGGCAGGAGGTAGCGAGTTGGACCCGACCGTGACACCCACACCACACAATCTCGACATCACACCCGAAGAAACTCCGGCGTCTTGGCTGAAACAGAACGCCCTCAATGCCATCATCGGGGTGGCGTTGCTCGTCGTGGTGTTGTACTACCTGCACCCGCTCGATTGCCTGATGGCCGCCGCAGGCTTGACGCTGATTATTTTCCTGCACGAACTCGGCCACTTCGCCGCTGCAAAGTTCTGCAACGTCCGCGTCGAAACCTTCAGCATCGGCTTCGGTCCGGCACTGCCGTTTTGTTCGTATAAGCTCGGCGAAACGACGTACAAACTCGCGGTGGTCCCGCTCGGTGGCTACGTCAAAATGCTCGGGCAGGAAGACGGCGTCATCGATGGCGAAGGCGACGACGACCCGCGCTCGTTCAAAAATCAGTCGGTCGGCGAGCGGATGTTCATCATCTCCGCCGGCGTCATCATGAACCTCATCCTCGGAAGCGTCCTGTTCGTCATCGTGTACATGCACGGCCTCGAAGAGAAACCCGCCGTCATCGCGTACAGCGAACCGGGTGGCACCGCTTGGCGGCACGGCATCCCTTCCGGCACGGAAATCAAGAAGATCGGGGATCAAGTCAACCCGTGGTTCGACGACATTCGCCCCGAAGTCTGGGGAACGAACAAGGGCGATCAACTGCATATGATCCTGAATTACAAGGGTCAGCAGCGCGAAATTCAAGCGGAGCCGTTGCTGGGTGAAGGCGCACCGTTCCCGATGCTCGGGATTCTCCCACCCGAATCGCTCGTGTTGTTGAACACCCGCCGGATGGAAACGCCGCCGTATCGTCCCGGCAGCGCTGCAGCATCGGCCAACGCGAAACAAGGCGGCGCGGGCTTCGAGCAAGGCGACCGTATCGTTGCCATGAGCGACCCCGATTCGCCCACCCGTGCCGTCACGCCATTCGTGTCGTCTCCTGCCGAGCCGAGTAGCGAATACTTTCAGTATCAACGACGCCTCGCACGCCTCAGTGCCGAGCCGATCGTCGTCCATGTGCATCGCATGAAAACGCCGAACGATCCGCCGACCGAGATCGTGTTGCCACCGTCGTTACGCAAGGAACTCGGCATCCGAATGCGGATGGGGCCAATCGTCGCCACCCGCACCGATTCCGCCGCTGAAAAAGCCGCGATTGAAGTGAAAGATGGCACGAACCCCGGCGACCGCATCGTCGAAGTCGAAGTCGTCAACGCCGACCGCAGTTCGACCGTTTACGTGGCGGGTAAATCCGATGCTCCGGCGGTTGCGAATCGAACCGTGTTGCCGCTCGACCCGATCCGTTTGCCGATGGAACTCAACCGCTGGGCCGACCGCACGCCCGGCGAGAAGATCGTGAAGTTGACGTTGCTCCGCGAAATCGATCACACCGAAAAGCGCGTCGCGGCGGAACTGAAATGGGACGACAACGCCCGCTTCGACCTCACCGGTATCGGCGGGCCGAACACGCCGTTGCCGATCAACGCGCTCGGCTTCGCGTACCAGGTTCAAACGGTGATCGATGCCGTGCTACCGGGTACACTCGCTGCGACCGCATCGCTGTTGGCGAACGACACGATCGAAGCGGTGAAATTGTCGGCCCGCAATTACGCCGGCGAATTGAAAGCCGGGAACTGGCAAGAGATCAAGCCGCACCAGTGGGCCGCAATCGATGCGATCATTCAGCGAGATGCGGTTGAAGAGTGCGAAATTCGCGTCAATCGTGCCGGAGAAAAGCTGACGATGAGCGTGGCAACGACCACCGACACCGTGAACCCGCTCGCGAACGACGATCGTGGCCTGTCCCTGATGCCGGACTTCCGCATTCAGAAAGCGAACGACATCGGCGAGGCGTTGTCGATGGGCGGCCGTCGCACGATGCGGATGATTAAGGGCATTTACATCAACCTGTACGCGATGCTCTTCGGGCGCGTATCCGCACTGCAAACGCTCAGCGGGCCGATCAACCTCGCGCGAATGTCGTACCTGTTAGCGGGGGAAAGCCCGTGGCGATTGCTGCTGATGCTCGCGCTCATCAGCATCAACCTGGCCGTGGTCAACTTCCTGCCGATTCCCGTCCTCGATGGTGGGCACGTGATGTTTCTCTTCTACGAGTGGATTCGCGGCAAGCCCGCACCCGAACGGGTCCAGACGTGGCTCACCCTCGCGGGCCTCGCCGTGGTACTCACGATGATGGCGTTCGTTGTCGGACTCGATATTTACCGGCTCGCGATAACGTGGATCGGGCGAATCTGATCTCGGGGTAAGAATTCGCCGAAAAGCGCAGTCTTCCTAACTGAGCGCGTCCGCGGCACCTTGTCGGGCGCGCTTCTCATTCTGTGGCTCGTAAATTGGACAAGGCGCGTACGATGAATTATCTTCTCGTTACGGTCCGTGTGGACGGATACCGATGGCGTTTCCGCACGAACGGTTCAAGAAGACATGCCCAAGGTTAGTTTGATTATCGCGACGTACAACCGTATCGGGCAGATTCCTGCCACTCTCGAGAGCGTCCTGGCACAGTCTCGACCGTTCGATGAGATTATTCTCGTCGACGATTGTTCGCCCGATAATACCGTCGCTTGGCTGAAACAACACTACCCACACGTTCGCGTGCTTCAGACGCCGAGTAACAGCGGTCCTGCCGTTGCGCGGAATCTCGGTGCGAAGGTATCGAGCGGGGACATACTCGTCTTCTTCGACGACGACGACGTGATGCTTCCGGGGGCACTGCAAAACTTCCTCGACCTGTTCGCCGAATACCCCGAGGCCTGCGCGGCCTTCACCGATAACGAATATCAACACGTTGGGCAAAATTTCCACTATCGGAATCACCATTTCTCGCTGGAAATGTACCGGCGGTTTTGGGACATCGCCACGCTGCGCCAGACGGAATCGACGCGGCTGTTCGGTCGCGGAATCTATAAGGCGATGCTGAGGGGGAACTTGCTCCAACAGCCGTTCGCCATCGCTCGCAAGACTTTCGAGAGCCTCGGTGGGTATGCGGTCGACGTCCGCTACTGCGAGGACTGGGAATTTTACCTCCGACTGACAGACAGTTACCCGGTGGCGAACTCCGATGCAATCTCGTCCGTTCACATTCAGCGTGGGGAAGGGGCGAACGTCAGCCTTGATCGCCACCAGGAACCGATGCACCGTCGGGTGTTGTGGCGTAGGCTGCGAGCGGAAGGGTTCCGCGATCCGAGGTCGGCGTTACTACTCGCGCGGCGATTGGCCGGATATTACAAGAAGACGGGCGATTTAGCGGCCCCGCAATCGTATTGGCAGGCGTGGCGATTGTACGTGAAATCGTTCCTGCTCTGGCCGTTCGACCCCATCGTCTTCAGTGGTGCCGTGTTGTTTTTCCTGCCGTGGATCCTCGCAGGGAAAACGCGAAAGGTGCCCGAAACCGAAGTCCCGCTGGCCGTGCCGCTGTTGCGGCCGCTCGCACCTCGCTCCATCATTCCTCGCCACGCGATGACGAATCGCCTTCGACCATTTGATGAAAGCGCGAATTGAAGCGGTTTTATCGCACGAAACAGATCGTTTTCCAATCTGAGCAAATTGTGCAATCTGCCTTGCAAACCAAATCGTCTATGCTGATATTGTCCCAATATCATCACGCTGCTGGTACCCACCCGTGCGAACAAATCGCCTTCGCGTCGAATCGCTCGAAGACCGCACTACTCCTGCATTGCTTCCCGATGGCTTCGGGTTGTCGCTCTTGACGGGAAATCTCACGCTACCCACGGCACTTCAGGAAGCGCCAGATGGGCGATTGTTCGTGACCGAAAAAGGCGGTGCGATCCGCGTCGTGCAACCGGACGGCACGTTGGTGGCCGCACCCGCGATCACGCTGGACGTCGAGACCCAAAGCGAGCGGGGCTTGCTCGGCATCACGATCGACGCGGAGTTTGCAACCAACCACTTCGTATACGTCTACTACACCGTTCCCCCTGCTACGCCGACGGGGAATGCGCACAACCGGATCAGCCGCTTCACGATGGTCGGCAATACCATCGATGCGAATACGGAGTTCGTACTGGAAGACCTCGATCCGTTAGGGGACACGCACCACAACGGCGGGGCACTCCATTTCGGCACAGACGGCAAACTCTATGTGGCCGTCGGCGACAACGCCTCGCCGGGTTCGGCTCAATCGCTGAGTAGCCACTTCGGTAAAATTCTCCGCTTCAACGCCGACGGCACGATCCCGTCCGATAATCCGATTATCATCGAAGGGTTCGACGGCCAAACGACCGCCGGGAAGTATCGCGCAATATACGCGGTCGGGCTGCGGAACCCGTTCACATTCGACGTGCAACCGCTCACGGGCCGTACGCTCATCAACGACGTCGGTCAGAATGCGTTTGAAGAAATCAACGACCTCGCCACAGGGCGGAACTACGGCTGGCCATTGACCGAAGGCAATTTCAACACTGCGCAATTTGCCGATTTCACCCCACCGACGCTGAGCTACCCGCACGGGGGCGGCACGAACGCGGGCTTCGCGATTACGGGCGGGACGTTCTACAACCCGACGACGGCGAGTTTCCCCTCGGAGTACGTGGGCGATTATTTCTACGCCGACTACGTGAATGGCTGGATTCGCAGGTACGACGAAGCCACCAACACCTCGACTCTATTCGCCAGTGATCTGACGAACTTCCGCATCGTCGATCTCGATACGACACGCGTCGGCGATGTGCTCGTCCTCGATCTCGGCTTTAGTGGCGGCGCGGGCGAGGGGAAAATCTATCGCATCAGCCGCGTGTTCAGCCCGGAATTTGCGACGCAGCCGCTCGATGCGATCGCCCGACCGAACGAGCCCGTCACATTCGTGTCGCTCGCCGATGGCACACCGACACCGACTTACCAGTGGCAGCGGAATGGCGTCAACATTCCCGGTGCGACCTCGGCATCGTATACGCTGACGAATCCCGCACTCGCGAATAATGGCGATACCATCCGTTCGGTCGCCACGAACACCACCGGCAGCGCGACGAGTCGTTCGGCGACTCTGACCGTCACGACCAACCTCGTGCCGACGATTTCCATTATCACACCGACAGTCGGCACCACGGTGGCCGCGGGTACGACGATCACGTATTCCGGTAGCGCTACCGATCCCGAAGATGGCGTGCTCAACGGCTCGGCGTTCACGTGGCGCGTCGATTACTTTACCGGTGCAGCCGTTCGACCGGTGATTCTCGAAACGACCGGGTTGAAGGCGGGCACGTTCACGATTGAAACGACGACGCCGTATACCCTACCGGACGTCTTCTATCGCATCACGCTGAAAGTCGTCGATTCCTTTGGAAATATCGCGACGGCCACGCGCGACGTGCTACCGCAAACGGCCGTCGTGTTCCTTTCCAGCCAGCCCGATGGCGCGCTCCTGACAGTCGATGGCCAACCGATTCAGGCCCCCACTCTCTTCGTTGGCGTCGTCGGTATCCTTCGCCAAATCGGTGCGCCGCTCACCGTCGTATCGGGCACGAATACACTCAGCTTCATCAAGTGGTCGGACGGCAACACCAATCGCATTCGCACGATCTCGACCCCTGCGGGCGGCGGGCAATATGAGGCGATCTACACCGATGAAATCGGTATCACCATCGTGCCACCACCTCCGCCACCACCCCCACCGAATACGGCACCGAGCATTCAAGCGATCGCCGACAAGACGATCGCGCAGGGGATCGTCGGGGCGTTCGACTTCACGATCTCCGATGCGGAATCGGCCGCATCGAGTTTGTCAATTTCCGCGACGTCGTCGAATGCGACGTTGTTGCCGGTATCCCAAATCGTTATTGGCGGGACTTCGAGTAGTCGAACGTTGACCGTTTCGCCTATCGCCGACCGATTCGGCACGACGACGATCGTATTGACCGTGACCGACGGAGGTGGACTGACCGCAAGTGAGACTTTCGTCGTCACCGTTTCACCCCCACCGCCACCCGTGGTCGTGCCGCCAGTAGTGCCACCCGTTGTCGTTCCACAAGTGGTCGTGCCGCCCGTTGTTGTGCCGCCCGTCGTTGTGCCGCCACCACCGCCGATTGCGCCAGTGTTGATCGGCAGCGGCCCTGGGCGCTCGGCGTCGATCCGTGCCATCGACCCCACGACGGGCCTGACGATTACGACTTACGATCTCTCGCAATTATCCGTCGCGTTCGGGAACGAAACCCGCGTGGCGAGCGGCGACCTGAACGGCGATGGCATCGCGGAAGTGATCGCCGGTTCAGGCCCGAATGCAGAGCCGCGAGCGGTGATTTACGACGGCAAAACGGGTGCGGTCCTCGGCTCCTCGCTGGTGTTCGAGTCGACTTTTACCGGCGGGATATTCGTGGCAACGGGCGACATCGACGGCGATGGCGTGGCCGATCTCATCGTCTCGCCCGATGAAGGCGGCGGCCCACGGGTGCGCGTGTTCCGCCGTGGGGACTTCGATCGCGTGATCGCCGATTTCTTCGGCATCGACGACGAGAATTTCCGAGGTGGCGCACGCATCGCGGCAGGCGACCTCAACGCCGACGGTCGCATCGACTTGATCGTTGCGGCCGGGATCGGCGGTGGCCCACGCATCGCCGGCTTCGACGGACGATCCCTCGTCGGCGGTACGCCGACGAAGGTCTTCAACGACTTCTTCGCGTTTGAAGACACGTTGCGAAATGGTGCATTCGTGAGTGTCGGCGACTTGAACGGCGACGGCCGCGACGACCTAATTACCGGCGCTGGCCCCGGTGGTGGACCGCGCGTGATCGCCTTCAACGGGACCGATCTGGCGACGAACGTGCAAACGTTCCTCGCGAACTTCTTCGCCGGCGATGTCGAATCGCGAGGGGGCGTCCGCGTGTCATCTCGTCCCGTCGCAGGCAGCATGGCGGACGATCTCATCGTCGGCACCGCACCCGGCACGAACGCCCGCGTGATCGTTTACCGCGGATCCAACCTGGCACCCGAAGGTCAACCGACCGAGTCTATGAACGTCGCCGCCTTTGAAGACGACTTCGTCGGCGGTGTGTTCGTGGGGTAGCAGTGATGTTAAGACACTCGTCGTCGCCAGTAGCCCGGTCGGCGACGATCGTGCGGCACGACGATGACCAAGACGCGGCCTGGCACTTCGATGTAGACAAGGCGGTATGGGAATTTCTGCAATGGGCACGCGCGAGTTCCGAGGGCGTCCGGAGACCACATTCCGGGCGAGGTTCCAACGCGAGCGACGGCATCGTGAAGTGCGGAAATGAATTTGGCGCTCTGGCCGGCGCGGGCGTAGTAGCGCCGAATACTCATTACCTCGGCATCAGCCAAGCGGTGGAAATCAACAGTCGTCGCCATCGGCATCTTCCTGAAGTCGCTTCCGGACCTCTTCCCAGGGTACCGTTACAACTTTACCCGAACGGACTTCCTCGAGGCGGCGGGCAATCTCGTCGGCCCATGCCCGTTCGACATCGTCATCCGGCGGACCGTCGAGGCTCTCGATCAGACGATCGACCAACTCCAGTCGGTCATCCTCTGGAAGCGCCAACGCCGCCGCGACGATTTGTTCGGTATTCGCAATCATGGTCGATCCTCCACCGACATATTATCCTGCCGCGTCAGGAATCGCAACGACTGCTCACTCCGCCGGTTCGACGTTCTCTACGGGTGGGTCGATGGGATCGGCACGCTCGATCTCTTCGATCTTCTTGTGGAGCGTGTTGCGGTTGATGCCTAAACGGTCGGCGGCGGTGATCTTCACGCCGCCGCACATCCGCATCACTTGCGAAATCAGTTCGCGTTCCACCCCGCCCACGAGGAAGTCGTACAGCTTCGTGCCCTGCGGCAACGGCGATTGCACCCCCGCCCGCACGACGGCGCGAATCAGGCTCGGGACATCGGTTCCGCCCGCCGTGCTTTTTGCCGAACGCAATATCACACGCGGTCGATCCAATCGCAGATGTTCCGCCGATAAGTGACCGTTGTCCGATAACACGATCAGCCGCTCGACGGTGTTCTCCAATTCGCGGACGTTACCCGGCCAATCGTGCGATAACAGCGCCGCTACGACCTCTTTCGTTAGCATCGGTACGGGCACTAACTTGTTCTGTTCCGCATAACGCTTGATGAAGAAACGGGCGAGCGGTTCGATGTCTTCGCGGCGTTCGCGCAGCGACGGCAGCGTGACCGGGATGACGTTCAATCGATAGTAAAGGTCTTCGCGAAAGTGGCCCTGTTCGACGAGATCTTCGAGTGCGGCGTTCGTGGCGGCAATGACGCGGACATCGACCTTGATCGTCTTGCTTTCGCCGACGCGCTCGAACTCGCGTTCCTGCAAAACTCGCAAGAGCTTCACCTGGAGCTTCGGCGTCATGCTGTTGATTTCATCGAGGAAGATGGTGCCGCCGTGCGCCGCTTCAAACCGGCCGGTTTTGTTCTCGACCGCCCCGGTGAACGCGCCTTTGATGTGCCCGAACAGTTCGCTTTCCAGCAAGTTCTCGTGAAGTGCCCCACAGTTGACGCGGATGTACGGACCATCGGCGCGCTTGCTATGTTTGTGGATCGCCTTGGCGATGACTTCCTTACCGGTACCCGTCTCGCCGATGAGTAAGATGGTGGCACTACGCGGAGCCGCCAACCGCACGAGGCGGTAGACGCTGAGCAACGCCGGGGCCGACCCGATGATGTCGGGTGATAGTGGTTCGCCGTTTAGATTCGATGCTTCCACTGACTCATTCTTGGGCATCAAACACGCTTCCGGGAGAGGAAGCCGAAGGGACGCCGCCACGCAATATGCATGACGAGAGCTATGATAGCGGTTACTGCCCAAGAAAGCTACAGCATTTGCGTGCGAATCGCGCAGGCGTCAATGTGCATAGTGGTCTTTACCAACGACGATCCACTGTTCACTCACAACGATTCTTCGTCAAAAACGAGAAGTTATGAGTGAACAGTGGATCGTTGTGAGTGGGTCGTCGATGACGCTTTACGCCTTCAGCAACCCATAGTTTACTAGTGTTTGTTTCACCTTCGCTTCGCCGGCGGCGTCCATCGGCACCATCGGTAGGCGGAGTTCGCCGTTGCCGCGATCCAGGAGTTTCATTGCGGTTTTGAGTGGGATCGGATTTGTGGCGACACTCAGCATGTCGCGGCAGAGCGGGAAGAGTTTGCGGTGCAGCGCGAGTGCTTCGGCGAACTGGCCTGCGGCGTACGCCTTCACCATCGCCATCATGTCGCGCGGCACGATATTCCCGACCACCGAGACGACGCCTTTGCCGCCGATGCTCATCAGAGGTAGCGTCAAACTATCGTCGCCGCTGAGGATCGTCAGATCGGTGAGGGCGGCGACTTGCGAAGCCTGATCCAGCGAGCCGGTGGCTTCTTTGACGCCGACGATCGTCGGGCACTTCTCGGCGAGTTTCGCCATCGTCTCGGGAGCGATGTTCGAGCCGGTGCGGCCGGGGATGTTGTACAGGACGATCGGCAAATCGGTCGCGTCGGCAATCGCGCAGAAGTGGGCGAAGTAACCGTCTTGAGTCGGCTTGTTGTAGTACGGTCCGACTTGCAGCGAACCGTTCGCGCCCGCCTTCTTCGCGGCCTTCGTCATCCGCACCGCTTCCCGCGTGTTGTTCGATCCCGTGCCCGCCAGAATCTTCAACTTGCCGCGTGCCCGTTCGCAGACGAACGCGACGACCTTCTCGTGTTCGTCGTGATCGAGCGTCGGCGATTCGCCGGTGGTACCGCACGGAACGAGGCCATCGGTGCCTTGTTCGACGTGCCAATCGACGAGTTTGCCGAGGTCGTTCCAATCGACATCGCCATTACGAAACGGCGTGACCAATGCAACGGTAACGCCAGCAAACAACTCGCCTCGGGTCGTGGCCATGACGGCTTTCTCGCGGATAGCGGAAACGGTGGACAATCACACAAAAATTACGAATCCGAAGCCGAGTGACAAGTCTATCCCTTGCCCACGCGGCGGCAATTCTACTAAACTAAACAAACCTGCCGAACTCGCTTTCACTCATAGGCCAACCCGAATGACATCGACTCCGCGTGCCATCGGCATTCACCGCCGGGAAATGTTGCAGGTTGGCTACTCGGGCCTGCTCGGACTGGGGTTGTCGTCGCTGGCCACATCGGCGGTGGCGGCACCGGCGAAGAAGCCGAAATCGGTGTTGCTGGTGTTCCTGACTGGGGCCGCGAGCCAACTCGAAACTTTCGACCCGAAGCCCGATGCTCCCGCCGAGATTCGCGGCGAGTTCGGGTCGATTCCCACGAAGATCGCCGGGTTACGCTTCGGCGAACACCTGCCGAAACTGGCGACACGGGCGCACGAAATGGCCGTCGTGCGGACTTTATCGCACAAGAACAACAACCACACGGCGGCGACGCACCACGTGATAACGGGGCACCAACAGCCCGGCGTGAAGTTCGACAAAGTCGCGTCGCGGGACGACTGGCCGAGTTACGCCGCCGGGTTGAATTACCTGCGGCCGCGGCCCGATGGTCTGCCCGCCGGCATGGCGTTGCCGTACTTTCTCACCGATGGTCGCCTGCACTGGCCGGGGCAGTATGCGGGGTTCCTCGGGCCGAAGCACGACCCGTGGCAACTCAACGCGGACCCGAACGCCAAAGGGTTTCAGGTCGAGAACATGCGGCCGATCGCGGGCCTCGATGCCGATCAACTGACGAACCGGCAGGCGCTACTCGACTCGATCAATCGCCAGCAACTGCGTCTGGCCGAATCGGCCGAAGCGATGAAGATCGCGGATCAGCAAAAGCGCGCGTTCACTCTACTCACGTCGAGTCCCGTGGCGAAGGCGTTCGAGTTGGACCGCGAACCGGCTGCGGTGCGCGATAAGTACGGTCGGCATATGTTCGGGCAGTCGTTGTTGCTCGCGCGGCGACTGTTGCAAGCCGGTGTGACGGTCGTGCAGGCGAACATGGGGAAAGTGCAAAACTGGGATTCGCACTCGGACATTTTCAACCGGTTGAAGAACCATCTTCTGCCGCCGCTCGATAACGCGGTCGCCGCACTGTACGACGACCTCGCCGAATCGGGGTTGCTGAACGATGTAATGGTCATTGTGGTCGGCGAGTTCGGCCGCACGCCGAAACTCGGCTTTCAGGATAAGAACGCGAAGATCGGCCGCGACCACTGGGCGTCGTGTTTCAGTGGCCTGTTCTTCGGTGGCGGCGTGCGTGGCGGGCAGATTATCGGCCGCTCCGACGCGATCGCTGCGTATCCATCTACGGCCCCGTATTCGCCCGACGATCTCGGTGCCACGGTTTACCGCGCGCTCGGCATTCCGCCCGATGCCGAAGTCCGCGACCGCCTCGACCGCCCCGTGCCACTCTGCCAGGGCACCGCAATCGCGCCACTGTTTCACGGCGAATGAGAACTCTACTGAGTGGCCCAAATCGTCCTCGACGAATTCGCCGAGTTCTTCCGGCGATACCTTCCTGAGCTTGCAAAAGAACGGAAGTGTCATCGGTTCGTGCCACTCCGAAAAAACGACTCGCATTCGGTAACTTCTCCGACTAAACTCATCCACAACAGTCGGCATCTCTCCCGTCGCAGGCGATTATTATGATGTTGCGTATCCGCATCGCGGTGGTTTTCGTGGCAATGATCTCGGCAGTGGGCTTCTTCGCGTTGGCGGAGGAGGCCGCGAAGCCGAAGGACGCCCCGAAACGCCTGCCGTGGACGACTTCCAAAATCACAGGAAGCCCCGAAGCTGCGCCGCCGTTCAAGAGCGTGAATCCATTCCCCAAGCTGAAATTCAACCACCCGCTCTTGCTAGTGAACATGCCGGGCACGAACCGGATGTGCGTCGGCGAACAAGATGGCAAGCTGTGGAGCTTCGAGAACTCCCCCGACGCAACCGCCGAGTTGATGATCGACTTCAAAAAGGAAGTTCAAGACTTTAAGCCCACGCCGGGTGCGGACGAAGTCGAATCGGTGTACGGCCTCGCGTTTCATCCGGACTTCGTCAAGAATCGTCAGTGTTTCGTCTGTTACACGCTCAAATCGAAGAAGTCGCCGAACCTCGACAACGGCACGCGCGTTTCGCGGTTCCAGCTACCCGATGCCAAGCCGTACCGCATCGATTTCAAGAGTGAAGAACTGCTGTTCACGTATCTGCAAGGCGGGCACAACGGCGGCGACTTGCACTTCGGCAACGATGGTTACCTGTACATCTCCACCGGCGACGCCGAAGTCCCCAGCCCGCCAGACCCGCGTAAGACCGGGCAAGATGTCTCGGACTTGCTCGCGTCGATTCTGCGGATCGACATCAACCGCAAAGACGCCGGTCTGAACTACGCGATCCCCAAAGATAACCCGTTTGTCGGGCAGTCGCACAACGGCAAGCCGGTCCGCGGCGAGATCTGGTCGTACGGCTATCGCAACCCGTGGCGAATGAGCTTCGACCGCGCCACGAACGACCTGTGGGTCGGCGATGTCGGTTGGGAATCGTGGGAGATGATTCACAAGGTGGAAAAGGGTGGCAACTCCGGCTGGAGTGCCGTGGAGGCGAGTAAATCGGTCTACAGCGACATGAAAATCGGGCCGACGCCGATCCGCCCACCCGCGATCGAACTATCGCACGCGGTGGCAGGCAGCATTACCGGCGGGTACGTGTATCACGGCAAGAAACTGCCGGAACTCGCGGGAAAGTACATCTTCGGCGACTGGATGACGCGGCGAATCTGGGCCGCAACGGTCAAGAACGGCGAAGTGACGGCCTACGACGACATCGTCGCCGCGAGCATCCGCATTGTAGCGTTCGGCGAAGACAACGCGGGTGAAATCTATGCCGTGGACTACGACGCGGGAACGATCTTCGCCTTCGAGAAGAACCCCGTTGCCGCGCAGGATCGCACGAAGTTCCCACGCACGATTTCGCAAAGCGGCTTGCTCTCATCGGTGAAAGCCAACACGCCCGCCACAGGTGTGTATCCGTTCGAGATCATCGCGCACCAGTGGCAGGATTACACGACCTCGGAGTATCTGGTCGGCCTACCGGGTACGTCGGTCGTAACCGATTTCGCGAACAAGAAAACGCCGCCCGGCGATGTCACGTGGCGACCGTACCACATTCACCTGCCGAAAGATGGAGTTCTGGCGAAGACGATCTCGATCGAGATGGAACGCGGGAATCCGGCCACGAACAAACGGCTCGAAACGCAGATTCTGCACTTCGACGGCGATAACTGGCAGGCGTACACGTACGCTTGGCGCGACGACCAAACCGATGCCGACCTCGTCCCGGCGGATGGCTCGGAGAAGTCGTTCACGGTAAAAGACGACAATTACCCCGGTGGCACTCGCGACCAGACCTGGACGTACGCCAGCCGCGTGCAGTGTATGCAGTGCCATAGCACCTGGGCCGAATACGCCCTCGGCTTCAACCGCGAGCAGTTGAACCGCCCCGTTCAGACCGTTGCCGGAACGAAGAACCAACTCTCGTGGCTCGGCGAGTTCGGGTTGATGGATCGCGTCGGCAACAACAACAAACCGACCGCAGTTTACACCGAAGCCGAACTCAAGAAGCTGAAACACCACACGAACCCACACGATGAGAAAGCCCCCGTCAACGACCGGGCCAAAGCCTACTTGCACGCCAACTGCGGGCACTGCCATCGGCTCGGTGGCGGTGGCGGTGTGGTCGAATTCGAACTGCACGCCGAGGGCGATTTGCTGAACAAGAAGCTGATCGCCGCGAAGCCGGTGCGGGGCACGTTCGACCTGCCCGATGCGAAGATCGTCGCACCCGGCGACCCGGACCGCAGCACGCTGTACTACCGCATGGCGAAGTTCGGCACCGGACGGATGCCGCACATGGGGGCCGAACTCCCCGACGAAGCGGGGCTGTCGCTCGTTCGCAAGTGGATCGCCGGACTGCCGCACGGGCCGACGAGTATCGGTTCGTCCATAATCGGCGAGCGGACACCCGGCGGGTTCGCGAAATCGCTCGCGAATCCGATCCACGCACTCGCGCTCGCGCGGAACATCGGCGAAAAGCAGTTGACGAAGACCGAAGTCGCGTCGTTGATGCCCGTAGTGGCCACTTTACCGCCTGGGCACGTTCGCGATCTTTTTGAAGGCTACTTGCCATCGAACGGCAAGCCGAAGACGCTCGGCGCGAACCCTCGACCGCGTGCGATTCTGGCACTCAAGGGCGATGCCGCCAACGGGCAGGTGCTGTTCGCGGCCACCAAAAGTCAGTGCATGACTTGCCACAAGATCGAGGGTAAAGGCATCGAAATCGGCGCAGATTTGTCGCAGATCGGCAAAACCCGAACGCGCGAACATTTGCTCGAAAGCCTCATCGAACCATCGCGGCGAATCGAACTGCCATACCAGTCGTATCTGGTTCGCACGTTATCGGGGCAAGCGTTCACGGGGTTACTCGTGAAGCGCGACGCGAAAGCGATCGTGTTGAAGGACGCGCTCAACAAGCTCATCACGGTACCTGCGGACGATCTGGAATCGATCGACGCCTCGCGAATCTCGCTGATGCCCGCCGGGTTGTTACGCGACTTCACGCCGCAAGAGGCCGCCGATTTGCTCGAATACCTTTCGCAACGGAAGTAGTGCCGCATGATTCGCCCGGCAACGTGCCGACGATTGCGACCCTGATTCGCGCCCGGCGTGTCGCGGGAAGGGGCATAGGAAGTCGCTGTGTCTGGAAGTCGCTAATCGGGCACGCGAGCGAGGTTGTGGGCGGCTCGATGGCATCATGAAGTTGCTGAAGCCCCCAGAGATCGTCGAAGCGACACTGGCAATCGGTATCCCCGAAAATGTGATTGTCCCACTCGGCGTCGTGTTGATTGCATGTACGGTTTTATACATCATTCCACGCACGGCCGTCCTCGGTGCCATCCTGCTAACGGGCTATCTCGGCGGCGCGGTCGAAACGCACGTTCGGTTGGGGCACGGAGCGTTTCAAATCCTGTTTCCCGCGATATTCGGCGCGTTGTTGTGGGGTGGATTGTACTTGCGCGATGCACGAGTTCGTGCGTTGATTCCACTGCGTTCGCATCGCGGCTAATTCTGGAACCGGCGTGCTCCCGCTAGAATACAATCTCACGAACGGAACCTGTTACGGGAGATGCCATGCCTGCCATAATGAGCGATGTGGCTGCCGAGATTGTCGAACTCAAACATAAAATCGGCGCGACGATCCTCGCCCACTACTACCAGGAGGGCGAGGTCCAGGAACTGGCGGACATCACCGGCGATAGCCTGAAACTGGCCCGCGAGGCCACGAAGGTCGAGTCGCCAGTGATCGTGTTTTGCGGCGTGCTGTTCATGGCCGAAACCGCGAAGATGCTCAACCCGTCGAAGCGCGTGTTGCTGCCAGACTTACAAGCCGGGTGTAGCCTCGTCGATTCGTGCCCGCCGGACAAACTACATCGCTATCAAGAGATGCTTCGCGAAAATGGCCGGAAATTTCAGACCGTCACGTACATCAACAGTTCCGCGAAGGTGAAGGCACTTTCGGATTGGGTCGTCACGTCGGGGAATGCCGAGGAAGTCGTCCGGAAGATTCCTGCGGAGTACGAGATCCTGTTCGTGCCCGATCAGCACCTCGGGCGGTACATCGAAGAAGTGACGAACCGCAAGATGATCCTGTGGAACGGCTCGTGCATGGTCCACGAGATTTTCAGCGTTCACGACCTCGTTCGCATGAAGCAAAAGCACCCGGCTGCGCAAACGATCGCGCACCCCGAATGCCCGAAGAACCTCCTCGAACATGCCGACTTCATCGGTGGCACCGAAGCGATGATTAAGTACGTCGGCAGTTTCGCGGAGCCGATCGAGTTCATCGTCGCCACCGAGCCGAACATGATGTGGCAACTCGAACAGCGCCACCCGCGGCACCGCTACTTGCCCGTGCCAGGCATCACGTGTTCGTGCAACAAGTGCCCGCACATGGCGCGAAACACGCTCGAAAAGATCCGCGATTGCATGAAGAACGGCACGCCGGAAATCTTCTGGCAACCGGAGTTCGACCGGGCGAAGGAAGTGCTGACGCGCAGCCTGCTGAACCCGCCCGCCGCGAAGCCTCACCCCCAAGGCGATTGACGCCATGCTTCCTGCCGACGTCATGCGTCAGATTCGCCGCTTGCAACTACGTGCGAAGCGCGCCGTGCAAACGCTGCTCGGCGGCGAGTATCACTCCGCCTTCAAGGGCGCGGGTTTGTCGTTCGACGAAGTCCGCGAATACACGCCCGGCGACGACGTCCGCGGCATCGACTGGAACGTCACCGCCCGCATGGGCACGGCGTATATCAAGCGGTATATCGAAGAACGCGAACTGACGCTCGTGCTGCTCGTCGATGTTTCCGCAAGCCAGCGATTCGGCACGGGGGCGTATCAGAAGCGTGCGGTGGCGGCGGAAGTGGCGGCACTCATCGCGTTCTGCGCCATCGGTAACAACGACCGCGTTGGGTTACTCGCGTTTACGGATCGCGTCGAACGATACGTCACCCCGAGCAAAGGCACTCGGCATGTCTTGCGGTTACTCCGCGACATTCTGTTTTTTGCTCCGGAACACCCCGGTACGAACTTGTCTGCGGCGCTCGATCATTTGAACAAAGTGCAGAAGCGGCGTGCGATCGTGTTCGTCGTCTCCGACTTTCTCGATGCCGATTTCGCCGACCCGCTTCGCCGTGCCGCACGTAAACACGACCTGATCGCGGTGCGGACTGGCGATGCCCGCGAGTATGCGTTTCCTGCAACGGGACTGGTGCGGCTCGAAGATGCCGAGACCGGCGAGCAACGCCTGATCGATACCGACAATCGCCGCTTCCGCGAACAGTTTGCCGCCAGATCGAAAGTTCGCCGCGATGCCTTCACGCAACTGACGCGCGCCGCACAAATCGACCTCATCGACCTCGATACCGATGGCAAACACCTCGATGCGCTGACGCGGTTTTTCCGGTTGCGCGAACGTCGACGGAGGGGGCGATGAACCCGCTTGCCGTCACGCTGACACTCGACAAAACCACCGTGCGACTTTCGGAATCGGTGACCGTCACGGCTACGTTGCAAGGTAACGCGCCGCTGGTGGTCGCACCGCCGAAAGAGTGGCTGCTTCCGGAGTCCGCAGCAGTATGGCGCATCCGCCCAAACGGCCCGGCTACGCTGGAAAAACAGGCCGGCGGGCAGGAACGCTGGGTGCAGACGTTCCGTGCGGACCCGTATCAAGCGGGGGAACTGCCGTTGGCGTTCGCACCGATCGAAGTGAAATCCGGAGCGATGGCGAAGTCGGTCGAATGGCCAACGCATACGGTGAAGGTGCAAACGAGCATCACCGCCGCGAACGCCACAGAGGCACGTTCGATCACGGGAATCGAAGACGTACCGCCGGAAATCATCGACGATCGCGGGCCGACGACCATCGCCTTCGCGATGATCGGGCTGGCCATCGTTGCTGGGCTGATCGCGTTCGTGTTGCGTCGCCGCAAGGCTGCCACGCCCACGCTCGCCGCCACGGTGGCGCAACAACTCGACGCGCTCGAACGCAGCCATATCGCCGGGGAAATCGACGGCCGTACGTTTGCGGAACGGCTATCGGAAATCGTCCGCGACTGGGTGCAATCGCGTTTCGGACTGCCCGCTAAGCAACAAACGACGACGGAACTCACCGACGCATCGACGAACTGGGACGACGGCACCCGCGAAGCGATCCGCGAAGTTCTCTCCCAATGCGACCGAATGAAATTCGCAGGCCGCGAACCGACCATCGACGAGTGCCGCGAGTTGGCAGCAGGGGCACGTTTAGTTTGCGGCTAACAGCCTACTTCTGCTTGCGGATGTACTCCATTACGATGGTCTTCACTCGCGGTGGCAGCGCTTCGATCTCGGCTTCGTCGAGTTTGCCGTCGTTGTTTTTGTCGTACTTCTTGAAGTTGTCCTTGAACGCTTCGGGGATTTCGACGCCGCCTTTGGGGATCGCGACCGCAGCGGATTCGGGCTTCGCGGGCCGGGGTTTCTCGCGGTCGATGATGTACTCGACGTAGCCGAGGTGCATTTCGTCGAAGGTCTGCGGCCCCCATTTCACGGTCTTCGTGGCGTCGGGGTTCGCGGGGTTGTTCGTGCTGTTGTCGTACCACACGGTGAATGTCAGCGTACTCTTTTCGGGTACCACCACGGGCTGCGTGAAGGTGTACGGCAACTGCCAGTTGAAGTCGTAATGCGGCACGTCGAGTAGCGTCGTCGTCTTGCCGTCGGGTGTCGTCAGTTCGTAGCGGCACGCCTTCCCGCGCACGTGCATGTGCGGCATCAGGGAGGTAATCGTCACTTCCGTTGGCAGTACCAGCTTGCCCGTTTCCTTGTGGTTGTCGGCACCCGGCGGGATGCTAATACGCGGGTTCGCCACCGCACCGACCTTGGCTTCAAATCGCGGTGCGCTCTTCGCATAGATCACGCCGATGCGGGTACGGTCGGTCGTCGCGGTGCCGTCGGGGGTGTAGTGCAATTGCAGTTTCAGGATCGCGCCTTTGGGCAACTTCTTGGCGTAACCGTCGGGAAGGACAATCGCGCCGTTGCCGGGAACGTACGCGGCGAAGAAGCCTTGGCGGTCGTCGTCGGTCGTGTCGCGGATACCGGGCCGCCCGCCCGGAAACGCCTTCAAGATGCCGCCGCCCGGCGATAGTACGTGAACGAGCACGTGGTGGACGGTCGTTCGCGAACCCGGTTGCACCTCGATCGCTTGCACCCATTTGTCTTCGTCGAGGTGCGTTTCGATGATGACGTTCTGATACGGCATAATGCCCGTCGCTTTGATCTCGACCGGCTTCGGCAGTGGAAACACGGCATCGGGTACACCGATCTGCCAGTCTTTTGGCCACGCTTTTACCAGCGTGGCATCGGCCACGTCGCCGAGTGTGGTGCCCGATGTCAGCCACGCGAGCAAGTCGGCTTTATCGGCGATGGACAGCGATTTGTCGTTGCGGAACGGCGAGTGCGTGCCTTCCTTCGGCGGCGCGGCGAACCACGGTGGCATCGTCCCACCTTCGACGACTTTGCGAATCATTCCCTTGTGCGCAAGCACATCTTCGTGCGTCATCAGCACGAACGGGCCAACGCCGCCCGCACGGTGGCACTCCTGGCAGTTCTGTTGCACGATGCGAGAAATGCGATTGTGATACGTCACCGCCACCACCGCGTTTGGCTTCGGTAGATCGAGCGCACAACCCGGCGCGGTCGTCGCCTTCACTTCGGGGTCTTTGTCGATTAATAAGCGGTCGAGTGCGTTCTTCAAATACGTCTGTTTCGGGGCATCGAGCGAGTAGCCGAGGCCGTACTGATCGTCGATCGCGCCGCGATAGACGACGGTACGTGCGGCATCGAGAACGATCACTTCGGTCGTCGTACTCGCACCGAGTGTGGCCGCGAATGTCCCCTTCGGATCGCTTGCGAACCGCCCTTTGAATGTGGCCACCGTTCCCGTTGAAGTCGGGTTCACGAACAGGAACGCGATGCCCTTCGGCGTGTAGTCGGCTTCGATTTTCGCGAGTGTGGAAGTGAACTTCTTGCAGAGCGGGCACGACGGGTCGTGCATCGCCACGACGAGGTAACGACTGCTGCGATAGTCCGAAAGCGTGCCGGCTTTGCCATTACTATCGGTAAATGGTCGATCGGAAATGTATCGGCCAATCGCGCCATCGCCGGGCCGCAACACCTTGGGGGATTCCTTCACGCCTTCGGCCGTGGCAGTCATGGCGAGAGATAACACACCGGCAATTGCAAGCAGTCGCATGATTCGGCTCTCGTGGTGGTAACCGTTCCGTTATAGTAAGATCAACACGACTCGAACGGAAAGATTACACGACAAGCGTGCGAACAGCTTGCGTGAATATATACTTCTCAAGGTTGGAAATGACACGTTACCAATCTAACAACGCATTCCCGTTAGCCCGACGCGCTAGCGAGGGATTATTATCGTTTCTGCAATGTCATGCCTTCTCGCGGGTTTCCCTCGCTTGCGCGTCGGGCTAACAATAACTTATCGAATCACCCCGCTCGAAGTATCGTATCCGCTCCTTTTCACGCCTTACAGAGTCCATCATGTCCGTGGAACTCCTTTGCCCCGAATGCGAATCGATTTCGACTGCGCCCGACGAAATTCTCGGCGAGACCGTACGTTGCGAGGAATGTAACAGCCTCTTCACGGCGAAGGTACCGATTCGACGACAACTTCTCGAAGACGGCGACGATGAGTACGATCGCCCGCGTATCAAACGCATGCCAGATAAGACTGGAATTATTGCCCGCCCGTTCCTCATCGGCGTATTGCTGATCGGTTTCCTCACGCTGCTGATCGTCGGTACGACGATGTATGGCGTGCTCGGACCGAAGTCGGTACCAATGGTAGCGAAGAAACGCGAACCCGTGCCACCGGTGATGTTAACGAACCCCGTTCCCGTGCATCCGATCACCCAACAGCCGATTGCGCAGTTTCCGAGCGGCGGACCGATGGCTCGCGCTCCGCAGATGCCGTGGGAAGGAGATCATTTCGAGATATCGAACGCTCGCCGGGATGGTCGATTCGGCGATTTTTCGATCGATTTCGTATGTCTCAACGATGGTGTATTCCGCGGAAACTACAACGTTCATTGCAAACACGACGACGGTTCCGTTAGCAAAGCGGACATGCGATTCTTCGACGGTCAACGCGGCACGCTGACGATCCGGACATTCGGCGATTTCGGTCGCCCCAAGAAGCAGAAGCAAGGAATGGAAATCTGGATTGAAAGCGGATTTGTTGGCACGAAGGTATCTAACACATTGTTCCTCGATTAGCTAACATATACGGGGTTGCGACGATTCGATTTCCTGCGTTTCGGAGGCCGACATGTCTGTGAAACTCCGTTGCCCGCAATGCAACACGACGCTCACCGCGCCGGATGACATCATCGGGCAGACCGTGCGTTGCGAGGAATGCGACGGCACCTTTACGGCCAAGACGTCGAGCCGGCGGCCGCAGGTCGTCGACGAGGACGATGCGCCGAGACGCCCGTCGAAAACGAACTCGCGGCGATTGGCCAACGACGACGACGATGATGACGACGACGACGAATTCGATCGTCCGCGCAAGAAGCGCAAGCCGAAGAAAAACTCGACGAACGCGGCCCCGTTTATCTTTGGCGGGTTGTTGATCGGGTTCTTCGCGATCATCGTGGTCGTATTGGGTTACTACTTCATTCGCAGCCCGAAAGCGGCACAACAGCAGATGGCGATCAACATCCCGGCACCGCCGATGATGCCGAACAACTTTGCCCCGCTGCCGAACAACGCCGTCGCACCCGTACAACCGCAAGCCCCGAACGCGGGGGAAAAAGTCCGAATCTCGAACGCACGCTGGGGCGGGGGTGGCGGGTTCGGCGGCGGATTTCCGGGCCAAGGCGATTTCACGATCGAATACGAGTTCCTCCAAGGGCGTCCGATCGGCGGGCGGTACAAAGTCTACTGCAAGCACAACGACGGTTCCACGAGCGAAGCCGAAATGCACGGAATCATCGACCAACGCGGCACGCTGACGATCAAATCGTTCGGTGGCGGGTTCGGTCGCCCGAGGCAGCAAGGGATGGAGATTTGGATCGTGGAAGGCGGGTTCGGCGGCCCGTTCGGCGGCAACAACGGCACGAAGGTTTCCAACACCCTCACGCTGAACTGATACGCGACTGGCTTCACAGGCAGTGTGTAGAATAATAAAATCTGTCGCCGCCTCATTTTGAAAACGGGGAGATACCGATGCTAAAGTCATCGCGACGATCCCGATCTGCGAAGATGAGTTGCGGAACTCGGCCGAGCGTATCAGCTTGAACTGGTTGTTGAAGCCGATGTATCAGGGTGTGAAATCCCTGGTACTCGAGATGAAAGACGATTTTTTCGGCTCGAAGACCCACTCCATGAACCCCGCCATTTTCGACTTGAATGAGACTTACTTTCGCCAACAATTGCGAGCAGTCCATTCGGATATTCTGAGCAAGTACCTTTCCGGTCGAGTCGAAGAATACAAAAAAAAATGTGTATGCAGAAATGGCAGGGGCGTAATCGTGGCAAAGTCTCCTACCGAAGAATATTAAGTAGTAATATAATAAACATTAGCAAAATGATTGCTTGAGTCAAAAATTTTCTAATTTTAACTATTCTATAAAACGAGGCCCTACTGCGGACATCCCCAAATTTTAGGCCATTGATCACCATAAATATGGTTCATCCGACAAGTGCGTACTCGGCCTTGTGGATCGCGTAAATGCGTAGTTTGAAGAACTCCTGGTCGCGGTAGCCGTAGGCTTGGCGCTGGAGCGTCTTGATCTTGTTGTTCAGGCCCTCGAGCGGGCCGGTC
>JAYWCL010000268.1:0-31805 GCA_043780595.1 Limnoglobus sp. | reverse complement strand
TTTCAGGGCCGAATCGTGGGTGCGGCGGGTACCCAAGGCTTCGCGGCTACGCCGGCTTCGCCTTGGGCTGTTGGAACGAGCCTTTCAGGCTCGAAGACGATCTGGGTACGTGCTATTCCGGATCGAGAAAGCGCAACTTCAAAACGCGCCAGCGAGGGGAACCCGCGAGAAGGCACGCCATCGTAGAAACGATAGTAATCCCTCGCTAGCGCGCTAGCGCGTCGGGCTAACAAGAATGGATTGTTAGACCGGGAACGTGTCATTTCCGACCGCGTGAAGTATAGACCGCACCCACACGAACGCGCACAGTTAAAAAATCGCAGGCAATCCGACGTAAGTCGACTTTTGTGGCATAAACTTCAATTGTGACTTACGTCGATTTTGCACGCCACTTGCGCCGCGAGTTTGGCGTTATTCAGGTACAGCGCACGGTTGGCGGCGAGCGTGCGGCCATCGGTGAGTTCGGCCAGCCGTGCGAGGAGATACGGCGTGAGGCGGGCACCGCTGATGCCTTCGGCCGCCGCGTCGAGTTCGGCTTCGCCCAGAGCCTTGTCGAACTGCTCCGCCGGCACCGCGAGTTCGCTCGGGCACGGCTGCGATAGCACCGCCCCGCCGCCGCCCATCTGCACGTGGGCGCGGAATATCGCCGCCGCTTCGCTCGGCGTTTCCACACGCACTGACACGCGACCTTGGCTGCGTTGCACGTAGAATGCGGGGAACGTATCCGAGCGATAGCCGATGACGGGCACGCCGAACGTTTCGAGCAATTCGAGCGTTCGCGGCAGGTCCAGAATGCTCTTCGCACCCGCACACACGACCAGCACCGGCGTACGCGCGAGTTCGGTGAGGTCGGCGGAGATATCGAAGATCGGTTCGCGATGTGCCCCGCCGATTCCGCCCGTTGCAAATATGGAGATTCCCGCCATGTGCGCGAGTGCCATCGTGGCGGAAACCGTAGTCGCAGCGAGCTTCTTCAGGCCGACGACGGCCCCGAGATCGCGGCGACTGGCCTTCAGAACCCCGTCGGATTTCGCCAATTCTTCGATTTGGCCGGTCGAAAGCCCGATCGTCGGCTTGCCGTGCCAGATCGCAATCGTGGCCGGGACGGCCCCTTCGTAGCGGATCGCGTTTTCGGCTTGTTTTGCAGTCTCGAAGTTCGTCGGCCACGGCAAACCGTGCGCGATAATCGTCGATTCCAAGGCGACCACGGGGCGACGTTCGCGCAGGGCGATTGTCACTTCTTCGGACAGTATCAACCAGTCGGGGATCATTTGGTGCCTCACGCATCGACATTGAAAGCCGTTTCGGACATAATGCCATTCATGAGCGTTATCGACGAGACGATTCCTGAAGAATCTTTGCCCGTGGTCTCCCCTGCGATCGTGCTGGGGTGGATTGCCGCATCGGCTGCGGTCGCGTGGTACCCGCTGTTGCACGCGCGTTCGACCGGCATTTTCCGCGATGCGATGGACGAGCCGCTGTTCGCGCTGCGCACGGCGGGGTTGATCCGCGTGGCCGATTGGCAGCAAGGCGTCGGGCAAGGTTACGTGGCCACGACGGAGGGGCACGAACTCGTCGGTCACCCGGATAAACTCGCGGCACTCTTGAGCGTAGGCGTGCAGAGTACCGCACCGCTGGAAGCGCCGATTCCGACGACATTCGAGCGAGGCGAACGGATCCGCGAAGCGGTACTCAGCCCGTCGCCACCCGTCGTCGCAACGGCGATCATCCTCGCGAATGTGGTTTGGTTTGCCGTCGGCTTGCTAGTCGCGAAACAAACCGGCGTGTCGCTATCGAATTACCTTACGTTTGGCGAAGCATCGGTAACCGCACGGCTCGGCGGCCTTACGGGCACCGACCTGTTGCGCGACGAATGGTGGCGGCTGATCGTCTCGTGCTTCGTGCATCAAGGCGCATTCCACTTGCTGTTGAACATGTACGTACTCGGCGCGCTCGGGCCGCTGATCGAATCGAAGTGGGGGCGTTCGCGGTTCTTGCTGCTGTATGTGGCGTCCGGCGTCGGCGGGGCGTGCCTGGCGATGGTCTTCCGCCCCGAAGCGATGGTATCGGGCGCATCGGGTGCCGTCTGGGGTTTGCTCACGTCGGCGATGGTCTGGCTCGTGTTGTACCGCGAACATTTACCGGAAGGCATGGTGTCCGATGGTCTACGTCGCCTGGGGATTATGCTCGGGTTGAACGCAGTCATCAGCTTCGCACCGGGCATCAGTTGGGAGGCGCACTTCGGTGGCGGCATCGTCGGCGGGCTGGTCGCGTGCATCTTCGGGTTACTGCGGCCCACGGGCGGTGGGCGAAGGACCGTCGCCGCACTCGGTTCGATGTCGTTGCTGGCGGTGTGCGTCGTCGCGCTCGGGTTTTTCGCGTACAAGAGCGAGAAGTGGCGACCGCTGCGCGAATACGAATATCGCAAGCAACGGTCTGCCTATGTGAAGCAAATCGAGCCGATCCTGGCGACGATCGATTTGAAAAAAGTGAACGGAATCTCGAACGATGCACGGCTAGCGCTCGCGGTGCAAACGCCCGAACGCTGGAAAGACACCGCGGAGCGCGTCCGGCAGTTGAACGTCGATGCCAAAGCCGCAGCCATCGCATTGCGAAATGTGCCGCAGCCACGCTTTTTCGCCACCGACGTGCGCGCGTCAATGGCCGCCTACGCCGACGCCGTCGCCGACTGGTCCGAGTCGTTGTCGGCGATGTTCGACGACCCGAGCCGGGACATGAAACTCGTCGATGAGAAGCGGAAAGTGATCGATGTGCGATACGCCGAAGTGTCGTTGAAGTAGTAATTTTTAGACGGCTAATCAGCGGTCAGCAGTCTCAAAATGGGCGACAATCAAAATGGCTAACAAACGCGCTCGTGATCTCACGCGGCCAAAGGACCGTAACAAGCCATGCACTTGCGACATTTTTGCGATTGCGGTCCATTGCGAGGGGACTGTGCTTGTCATTTCACTGTCAACGGATCTTCCCGTGAACACGAGAGTAGACATCCTGGCGAAAAGGCAGTTCCACGCCGTCGGTGGCGGAGTGTTCTATTGGACATGCATCGAAGCTGCATTCCCCGTCAAGAAACAGGATGATGGCACGAACGGTTTGCTGCTTCGCTTAACCAACGACGAATTGGATACCAAGGGTCTCCATATGTATCGGTACCTCAAGCGCACGTGCGACGTAGTCATTGACACAGAACCATCGACGGATCTCGAAGTGCTCGTCATGGCACCAACGACTTCGCATCATTTCGGGTTGTGCAATCGTCGTCTCACGGGGAAAGCCATCACGGTTGGCAAAAGTGGCCACTACCTGGAGCAGTCCGCGCACGTCACTGTGCCGACATCTGAAGCGGTGATGAAACGGCTCGGGTTCTGAAGCCAGAGATATTCGGAGGCGGAAATGCTCTATTTATCAGCAAAAGTATTGGCAGAAGCCGTTGGGGTTTCGTACCAGATGATGAACCGCTGGATTCAATCCGGCTGGCTCAAGGCAGTGGATCGAGAGGGCGAGAAAGGACCAGCCATTCGGGTATCCGCGAAAGACGTACTCGTGCAGTTCGAATCGCACTCGCCGTTCGTCGAGTCACGCCCCGGCCTGTGCGTGAATCTGGAGGCGTTGCGTTGGCCTACGGCTGGCATCCGTGGTCGCTCGCTCGTGGCCTCGGGTATGCCGTGTTGCTGTTTGAAGTGGTGTCGTGGTCCTTGACGTGAATGGTTCGCGTCAAGGACCACGACGCGTAAACGCAGGCAATTCCGCTGGGCACTCGGCTTCACGTTGGCGATCCTCGACGCCGCCCTGAAACTCGGGATCTCACCGTACGTCCGCGATCAACTCTTTGCGAACATGAGTATGCGCTAACTCACAAGCCGTTTTGTGAGGCAATGCCCGCTTTCGTGGCAGTGCGGCAAGATTTCTAGGCGTTCGATCTGTTCTTCATGTCATTTCATTTCCGATACACCTATCCGATTCCTCTTAGTTTCTCGCGAGTTTCATCGCTTTGCTTAAAAAATGTCACTCGGTCGTGGCTTCAGGCGCACGAATTGCGTTTGCAGTGTCCCGGCAACCGTCGTCACCGCATGGGATGGTGACGCGACGCCGTTTTAAGGACACCACTCTCCATGGCTCCTGAAGGCATGGTCTATCTCGTTGGGGCAGGCCCCGGCAGTCCGGACCTCATCACCGTTCGCGGTTTGCGACTGCTGCAACGTGCGGATGTACTCGTCTACGATTCGCTCATCCACCCCGATTTACTGCGTGAAGTGCCGTTGACCGCCGAGCGCGTTTACGCAGGCAAACGCGGTTACTGCATCGGCTCGACGCGTCAGGAAACGATCAACGATGTCCTCGTCGACCGTGCCCGCGACGGTCTGTGTGTCGTTCGCCTCAAGGGCGGCGACCCGTGCGTGTTCGGCCGCGGTGGCGAAGAAGCCGAGTATCTGGCGGAACGCGGGATTCGCTTTGAAATTGTGCCGGGTGTCACGACCGCAATCGGTGCGTGTGCCTCGGCGAACATCCCGCTCACGCACCGCGCGGCGGGGCAATCGGTGGCGCTGGTTACGGGGCATCACGACCCCGACAGCGACGAATGCGAACACGATTGGGCGGCACTCGCCTGCATGAGCAACCTCGTGATTTACATGGGGCTTAGGCACATCGAAAAGATCGCGGCGAAGCTCATCGATGCAGGCATGTCCGTCACCACGCCCGTTGCCGTCATCGAACGCGCCACGCTCCCCGATGAGCGCGTCGTGGATGGCGAACTCGGGACGATTGCTTCGTTCGCTCGCGCGGCAGAAGTGCGTTCGCCCGCAATCATCGTCATCGGCGAAGCGGTGCGATTTCGCACCTCGCTCAATCGCTGGGCATTCGCGGCACAGAACGCATAAGTGCGAATTATTTAACTTTATCTGGAGCAGGACATGGCCGTGAGTTCATCGCGACGCGGATTTTTGAAAACAGCCGCGCTCGGCACTGTCGCCGCGACGTCGGTCGTCGGTTGCACCAGTTCAGATTCTGCCACGACGCCCGAAGGCGGGATGGACAAACTCGACATCGGCATCATCGCGCTGACCGATTGTTCGCCGTTCGTCATCGCACACGAAAAAGGCTTCTTCAAGAAGTACGGCATCGATTCGACGATCAAGAAGCAAGCGAGTTGGGCGGCGGTTCGCGATTCGCTGTCTTCGGGCGACATCCAATGTACGCACATGCTGCTCGGGATGCCATTCGCGAGCACGATGGGCCTCGGCGGCGCGCCGAAGAAGCCGATGATCGTGCCGTGGATCGTCAACCGCAACGGCCAAGCGATCACGCTTTCCGAGAAGTACAAGGGCAAGGTCGGTGCCGATGCGAAATCGTTGAAGGCATTCGTCGATGACTCGAAAGGAAAGAAACCGCTCGCGTTCGCAATGACTTACCCGCCCGGCACGCACGCGATGTGGATTCGCTACTGGCTGGCAGCGGGTGGCATTCAACCGGGCGGCGCGAACGGTGAAGGCGCGGACATCAAGCTCACCACGGTGCCACCCCCGCAAATGGTCCAGAACATGAAACTCGGGGAGGTAGATGGCTTCTGCGTCGGCGAGCCGTGGAACGCACGCTGCATCAACGAAGGCATCGGTTTCACCGCCACGACGACGCAAGAAATCTGGAAGGATCACCCCGAGAAAGTCGCCGCGTTCACGAAGGAATTCGCCGACAAGAACCCGAAGATCGTGAAGAATGCGTTGAAGGCATTACACGAGGCGAGCGTGTGGCTCGACGTCATGACGAACCGCCCCGAGCAGTGCGAGATCGTGTCGAAGACGACGTACATCAACTGCGATCCGCCGACGATTCTCGCTCGTTTACAAGGCACTTACGACTATGGCGATGGCCGCAAGACGCAAGACCCGAACTACATGATCTTCAGCGATCGCAACTGCAACTACCCGCAACCGGCGTACGGCAAATGGTGGCTGACGCAACTCCGACGCTGGGGTTTCACCGATGGCGCACCCGACTACGAAGGCGTCGTCAAGGAAGTGATGCGGCCGGACATTTACGAAGAAGCGATGAGCGAGATCGGCTACAAGCACGGCGGCAAAGACGACAGCGCGATTCCGTTCTCCGACGGCGTGACCTTCGACCCCAAGGGCGACATGGAAAAGTACGCGAAGGGCTTCGCCATCAGCGCCCTCAAGGGTTGATGTTCCCGCAACGCGCCGATTGACTTCCGCCATTACCACACTGAACGAACATGAAAAAGCTCTTCCCATTCGACTGGCTGATCCTACCCCTCGTCGGCATCGCGCTGACGATCGGCGTCTGGTATTTGCTCAGCGCCACCGTTGCGAAGGAACTACCTTCGCCGATGAAAACGTGGGACGAAAGCAAGCAGTACGTGCTCCAGCCGTTCGACAAACGCGGCGAGCAAGACCAGGGGATTCTGCGGTTCACGTGGTACTCGCTGGTGCGCGTGGCGAAGGGTTACGCGATTGCGATTCTCATCGGCACGCCGCTCGGGTTCCTGCTCGGGTTGTCGCCGTGGTTCGGCAAAATGTTCGACCCGCTGATTCAGATATTGCGTCCCGTGTCACCGCTCGCCTGGTTGCCGTTGGGCCTCGTGTTGTTCGGCAAGAACGAACCGGCGGCGATCTTCACTATCGCGATTTGTTCGATGTGGCCGACGGTGCTGAACACCGCAGTGGGCGTGAAGGCGATCCCGCAAGACTACCTCAACGTGGCCCGCGTGTTGAAGCTGTCGTGGCGTAAAACGCTCTGGAAAATCATGCTGCCCGCCGTGCTGCCGTACATGTTCACGGGCTATCGCCTGAGCCTGGGGATCGCGTGGCTGGTGATCGTGGCTGCCGAGATGCTGACGGGCGCGTCGGGTGTCGGGGGCTTCCTGTGGGCCGAGTATAACAGCCTGATTTATGCCCACATTCTGCTCTGTATCATCGCCATCGGCCTCGTCGGCTTCGTACTCGACCGCATGATGAGCGTCGTCGAAAACCGCTTCCGCACCGCATAACTTCTACCCTCCGGCGGACCATGAGCTACCTCGAACTGAAGAACGTGTCGAAAGGGTATACCTCGGCCAACGGTCGCCGTACCGAGGTGCTGAGCAACATCAATCTCACCGTCGAACGCGGTGAATTCGTGGCGATCGTCGGCTTCTCCGGTGCGGGCAAAACGACGCTGATGTCGCTCGTCGCGGGCCTCATTCGACCCGACTCCGGCAGCGTCAAACTCGAAGGCGAGACGATCACCGAACCCGGCCCGGATCGCGCTGTCGTGTTTCAAAATTACTCGTTGCTACCGTGGCTGTCCGCGTTCGAGAATGTGAAGCTCGCAGTCGATCAAGTCTTCCCACACTGGGAAGAATCGTGGCGGAAGCAGCACACCGAACAGTACCTGAACATGGTCAACCTCGGCCACGCGATGGATCGCAAACCGGCGCAACTTTCTGGTGGAATGCGGCAGCGCGTATCGGTGGCGCGGGCACTCGCCTGCGAGCCGCGGATCATGTTGCTCGACGAGCCATTCGGCGCGCTCGACGCCCTGACGCGCGGCACGCTGCAAGACGAAATCACCCGCATCCGCGAGAAGGACGACCGCACGGTGCTGATGATTACGAACGACGTAGACGAAGGCATTTTGCTCGCGGATCGGATCATTCCGCTCTCGCAAGGGCCATGTGCCACGCTCGGGCCATCGATCGCGGTGGACATCGCCCGGCCGCGCGATCGCAAGGCGCTGAACCACGATCCGAAGTTCAAGGAACTGCGGTTGGAAGTGACCGATTACTTACTGCAATCGTCGGCGGCAAAGCGGGCAAAAATCACGCCGAGCCTGCCCGTCTCGATGCCCGGTTTCCACGCGAAACCGATGGGGGTGGTGGCGTGAGCGCGTCGTACCTCTCCATTCAGGGACTCATCAAAACGTATCCGCCCGCCACCGGCAAAGGCAAGCCGGTCGTGGTCGTCGATGGCTTCGATCTCGAAGTGGAAGAAGGCGAATTCGTCACGCTCATCGGGCACTCTGGTTGTGGAAAATCCACGGTGCTGATGATCCTCGCGGGCCTCAGCGATGCCACAGAAGGGCAGATCGCGCTGGCCGGAAACGAGCTGCGTGGGCCGGGTCTGGATCGCGGCATCGTCTTCCAATCGCCGTGCCTGTTGCCGTGGATGACGGCACTCGAAAACGTGATGCTCTCGGTCGATCAATCGAAAACCGACTGGACGAAGGCGAAGCGACGCGATCATGCGGAGAAGTATCTTTCGCTCGTCGGACTGAGCGATGCGCTGCACAAAAAACCGGCGGAACTCTCGCAAGGGATGCGTCAGCGCGTCGGCATCGCCCGTGCGTTTGCCCTTACGCCGAAGCTGTTATTGCTCGACGAGCCGTTCGGGATGCTCGATTCCCTGACGCGAATCGAACTGCAACAAGTGTTGCTAGAACTCTGGACGCAAGAGCGCATGACGGCGGTGATGGTCACGCACGACATCGACGAAGCGATCTTCATGGCCGACCGCGTCGTGATGATGACGAACGGCCCGCGTGCGAAGATCGGCGACATTCTGACGGTGCCGTTCGAGCGGCCCCGCGTGCGTCACGAACTCCTCGAAAATAGCGAGTTCTACGCACTCCGCGAACACCTCGTCGGTTTCCTCGAAGACATGCACCACCCGCAACCGGCCACGCCGGCCAGCGTATCAGGAGTCCGAAGGTGATACAGTTGAACACGATTCACGAAACGCCCGTCACGCGCCGCAAGCTCGTCATCATCGGCAACGGGATGGCTGGCGCACGAATGGCCGAGGACATTCTCGCCGCCGATCCGAATCACGATTTCGACATCGTGATGTTCGGCGACGAGCCGTACGGAAACTACAACCGCATCTTGCTTTCCAACGTGCTCAACGGCTCGCAAGAACCGCAAGAGATCTTCCTAAACCCGCTGGCGTGGTACGAGGAAAACCAGATCACGCTGCACGCGGGCAAGCGCGTTACGAAGATCGATCGCGAAAACAAAATTGTTTACGCGGACGATGTCGCAGAAGAATACGACGTGCTGATTTTCGCGACCGGCAGCCGGCCGTTCGTGCCGCCGATTCAAGGAACGACGCTGCACGGCGTGTTCGTGTTTCGCACGATCGACGATTGCCGGAACATCGCCGAGTACGCGAAAGATTGCAAGTCCGCGATCGTCATCGGCGGCGGATTGCTCGGCCTGGAAGCCGCAAAAGGTTTGATGACGCACAACGTGAGTGTGACCGTCGTCGAGATGGGACCGTGGCTCATGGGCGTGCAACTCGATGAAGCGGGTGGGAAAGTCCTCCAGCAAACGATCGAGAAACTCGGCATCACCGCACTCACTTCGGCGAGCACGAAGGAGCTTCTCGGACATACCACAGTCACCGGCGTGAAGTTCGCCGATGGCCGCGAAGTCGCCGCCGACATGGTCGTGATCTCCGCCGGAATTCGCCCGAACAAGGAACTCGCGGCGGAACACGGCATCGTTTGCGACCGCGCGATTCTCGTCGACGATCAACTGCGAACCAGCGATACGAGCATCTACGGCGTCGGCGAATGCGTGCAACATCGCGGCATGGTTTACGGCCTCGTTGCCCCGATCTGGGAGCAAACGAAGGCGCTCGCGCAACTCCTCACGGGCAAGAACCCGCAAGCCCGCTACGTCGGTTCCAAGCTAGCCACGAAGCTCAAAGTGATGGGCGTCGAACTCGCGAGCATGGGGCGAATCAGCGACGTGAAGCCGACCGATGAAGTCGTGACGTTCGCCGAACCGGGCCGCCAGGTGTACTGGAAAGCGATCGTTCGCGACGGCAAAGTCTCGGCGTGCTGTATGCTCGGCGACCTCGAACCGGCCGACCAGCTCGTCGATTATTTCATGAACGACACGCCCGCACCATCGCGACGGCTGGAACTGTTCTTCGGCTCCGGCACGAAGGCGCAAGGCGCGGACTTCAGCCTCGCCGACATGCCCGACGACAAGCAGATTTGCGATTGCAACGGCGTCAGCAAGAAGACGATTTGCGACGCGATTCGTGCGGGAAAATGCACCGTGCCCGCCGTCGGCAAAGCGACCCGCGCCGGCACCGGTTGCGGTTCGTGCAAGACGCTGGTGAAGGGCCTCATCGAGGCGGTCAATGGCGAAGTGAAGGCCGAACCGAGTGAGTCGTGGTACGTGACGGCGGTGCCGATGGACAAGCCAACGCTGGTGGCCGAAGTGAAAATGCGCGAGCTGAAGAGCGTGTCCGCCGTGCTGCGCGAACTCGGTACCGCCGACGACGAGAAGAGCAAAAACGGCCTCGCGTCGATGCTCAAGAGCATCTGGGGCACGGAGTATATCGACGAGCGCGATGCCCGCTACATTAACGACCGCGTTCACGCAAACATCCAAAAAGACGGCACATTCAGCGTAATTCCGCGCATCTACGGTGGCATCACGAGTGCCGACGATCTCATCAAGATCGGGCAAGTCGCGAAGAAGTACGACGTGCGAATGGTCAAGTTCACCGGTGGCCAGCGCATCGATTTACTCGGCATCAAGAAGGACGACTTGCCGAAAGTCTGGGCCGACCTCGGGATGCCGAGTGGCTATGCGTACACCAAGGCGCTACGCACCGTGAAGACGTGCGTCGGCACCGAATTTTGCCGATACGGCACCAACGATTCCACCGCGCTAGGCATCGCGTTGGAGAAGAAATACCAGGGCTTCGAGTTCCCCGCGAAGGTGAAGCTCGGCGTCAGTGGTTGCCCGCGAAACTGCTCCGAAAGCACGGTGAAGGACATCGGCATCGTGGCGTCCGATGGCGGTGATTGGGACATCCTCGTCGGCGGCGCAGCCGGGGCGAGCGTACGCAAAACCGACTTGCTTTGCCGCGTGAAGACGCAAGAAGAAGCGATTCGCGTCGTCGGCCGATTCATGATTTATTACCGCGACAACGCGAAGTGGATCGAACGAACCTACGACTTCGTGCCGCGCATCGGCATCGAGAAAATCCGCGAGATCATCGTGTACAATTCGCTCGGTATCGTCGAAGATCTCGATCGCGAAGTCGAGAAGACAATCGCCGCCTACGTCGATCCGTGGCTGGAGCGAAACAACCCCGTGTACGCGGGTCAGTTCGAGGACGTAAAGACGGTGTCGTTGCCGATGGTGACAGTTTAATTTTTGTGAGACGCCGCGTAATTCTACGAGAGATTTCATGCAGACATCCACGCTGACGCGGCTTGCGTTATGCCAGATCGACGACTTGCCCGTGGGCCTTGGGCGGTCGTTTGAGGTGGGCGAAACGCCAATCGCGGTGTTCCGTACGCGGGCGGGTAAGGTCTTCGCCACCGATGCGTTTTGCCCGCACAAAGGCGGCCCGCTCGCAGATGGGATGCTCGCCGGCGATCAGGTCGTTTGCCCGTACCATGCGTTCCGCTTCGACTCCGAAACGGGCGAGTGCGACCAGGCGAACGTCTGTGCGATCGCGACGTATCCCATCGATGTTGCCGCCGATGGCGGCGTGTTCATTACGGTATAAATCGTGAACCCGCTCCCCCTCGCCGTCCGCACCCACTGCCCGTACTGCGCCTATCAGTGCGGCATCTTGATGTCGGAAGAGCCTACGATTCAAGGCGATCCGCACTTCCCGGTCAATAACGGCCAGCTCTGCATTAAGGGTTGGACCGCCTCCGCACTGTTGCGTCACCCGCGCCGATTGACCACGCCACTCGTGCGCGATTCGCGTAAAGAACCGCTCCGCGAAGCGACGTGGGAAGAAGCACTCGACCGGACTGCCACCGCGATGTCAGTGGCACGCGAAAAGTATGGCCCCGATGCGAACGGCGTGTTCGGCTCGGGTGCGTTGACGAACGAGAAAGTCTACCTGCTCGGCAAGTTTGCCCGCGTGGCGCTCGGCACCGCAAACATCGATTACAACGGCCGCTACTGCATGTCGTCCGCCGCCGGTGCGGGCAACCGGGCGTTCGGAATCGATCGCGGTATGCCGTTCCCCGTCAGCGACATCGAACGTGCGGAACTCGTCGTGCTCGTCGGCTCGAACTGCGCCGACACATTGCCGCCGATCATGCAGTGGTTCCAGAAACAGAAAGCAAATGGCGGGCGGCTCATCGTCATCGATCCGCGACGCACGCCGACCGCGAAACTCGCGGATTTGCACCTGCCCACGACGCCGGGCACCGATCTGATTTTGGCGAACGGGCTACTGTATTTGGCGATCGAACTCGGCTTGTTGAACCGCGAATACATCGACGCGCGCACGACTGGTTTCGACGACGTGCGGCGTTCCGTACTCAACGATCACCCCGCGCGGGTCGATCGGATTTCGGGCATCGGCGAGCCACTGTTGCGGCAGACGATTCGCTGGATGGCGTCGGCGAAATCGTGCATGATCCTCTCCGGCCGCGGCGCGGAACAACACAGTAAGGGCGTCGATACGCTCAATGCCTGGACGAACCTCGCACTCGCGCTCGGGCTGCCGGGCCAGCCGAATTCGGGCTTCGCCACACTCACGGGGCAAGGCAACGGGCAGGGCGGCCGCGAGCACGGCCAGAAGGCCGACCAGCTTCCCGGCTATCGGCTCATCGAAAACCCGGCACACCGCGAAGCGCTGGCGAAGGTCTGGGGCGTGACGCCGGAAAGCCTACCCCGCAAGGGGAAAAGTGCGTTCGAGTTACTCGATGCGCTCGGGCCAACGGGCGGAATTCGCACGCTGTTCGTGATGGGGTCGAACGTCGCGATTGCGTCACCGGATGTCAACCGCATCGCGACGCGGTTGCAATCGAGCGATTTTTTGGCGATCTGCGATTCGTTCGTGAACGAAACGGCGGCGTACGCGGATGTCGTGTTCCCCGTGTACCAATGGGCCGAGGAAGACGGCACGATGACGAACTTCGAGGGCCGCGTGATCCACCGTCGGCAGACGGCACTCGCGCCACGAGGGGTTCGCGGTGACATCGATGTGCTGTGCGAATTAGCCGAACGGCTCGGCAGTGCGGACAAGTTCGCGTTTAAAACTTCGCGGCAGGTCTTCGACGAATTTCGGCACGCGACGGCGGGTGGCCTCGCGGACTATAGCGGCATGACGTACGAGAAAATTGACGACGCCGATGGCGTGTTTTGGCCGTGCCCTACGGAGGAACACCCCGGCACGCCACGACTGTTCGCGGATCGGTTTTATCACGCCGATGGCAAGGCGAAATTTCTGCCCGTCGAGCATCGCCCCGGCGGCGAATCGCCCGACGCGGACTACCCGTATTTGTTCACGACGGGACGCTACAAGGAGCACTACAACTCCGGCGTGCAAACGCGGCAGATCGCCGCACTGACGACCGCGAAACCGCTGCCATTCCTGCAAATGCACCCGACGCTCGCGATGCGGCACGGCATCGGCGCGGGGTCGCTCGTCACGCTCGAAAGCCGACGCGGGAAGGCCGAGTTCGCGGTGGAAATTTCCGCCGATATACGGCCGGACACGCTGTTCGCGCCGTTCCATTGGGGTGGCAAAGGCGCGGCGAATTTGCTGACGAACGGCGCGCTCGACCCGATCAGCAAGATGCCCGAATTCAAGCTCGCAACGGTGCGAATCGCGAACGTGAATCGTACGCCAACACGTGGGGAAGACCGATGAAAAAGCGGCTCGCAATCGTCGGCAACGGCATGGCGACGGGGCGGTTGTTGGACGAACTGTTCCGGCGGAATGCGGGAATGCGGTTCGATATTTCCGTGTTCGGCGAAGAGAAGCACGGTTGTTACAACCGCATTTTGCTCGGTCGCATTCTCACGGGCGGCACGGCGGACGACATCACGTTGAAGGCCGCCGGATGGTACGCGGACAGGGGTGTGACATACCACGCCGGCACGCGGGTGACGCGCATCGATGGCTCCGCGCGGAAACTGCACACGAGCGACGACCGCGAGTTCGGCTACGATGCCGTCGTGTTGGCCACGGGGTCCGCGCCGTTCGTGCCGCCCATCGATGGCTTAAAAGATGCGGACGGCCAACCGAAGCCCGGCGCGTTCGTGTTCCGCACCATCGACGATTGCGAACGGATGCGGGCCTACGCGCAACCGCTGTCGTCGGCGGTCGTTCTCGGTGGCGGGTTGCTCGGCCTCGAAGCTGCAAAATCGCTGTCGGACCTCGGGCTGCACGTCACCGTCGTTCACTTGCCCGAATGGCTGATGAACAATCAGGTCGACCGTATGGCGGGCGAATTCGTGCGGCGCGGCGTCGAGAAACTCGGCATCTTCGCACGCACGGGCACGTCGGCCATCGGCGTGGTCGGTGAGAAAAAGGTCGAGGGCGTCGTTCTCAAAAATGGCGAAATTCTGCCTGCCGATTTGTTCGTCGTCGCGGCCGGGATCCGCCCGCGTACCGATGTCGCGCTGGCGTCTGGCGTGCCCGTGAAGCGCGGCATCATCGTCAACGATCTGCTGGCGACGGCGGTGCCGGGGGTGTTCGCGCTCGGCGAATGCGTCGAACATGCGGGCAAAGTTTACGGCGTCGTTCCGCCGATCTGGGAGATGTGCGAAGTCCTTGCGGACCTGCTAACGGGCACGAACCCGGCGGCACGCTATCGCGGCTCGAAGCTGTATACGAAGCTGAAAGTCGCTGGCGTCGATGTTGCGAGTATGGGCCTCGTCGAGCCGCAATTCGAAACCGATGAGGTGCTACAAATCCTCGAAGATCGCCGCGGCATTTATCGCAAGTTGATCGTTCGCGATGGGCAACTCGTCGGGGCGACGCTGATCGGCGATGGCGATGCGGCCCCGACATTGGCACGCTGGTTCGACCGTGGCGACAAACTCCCGCCGAACCGGCTGGACGTGCTGTGTAGCGGCGATCTGTCACCGGCAGCCGCCGATCCGGAAATTTGCAATTGCCATCACGTCTGCGAATCGGCATTAGTGACGGCGATCAAAGACGGCTGCACGAACCTGCCGATGCTCTCGGCATCGACGAAGGCCGGCACCGGTTGCGGGTCGTGTCGCGGGCAGTTGGCGAACCTGATTTTGAAGAACGCGCCGAGTGCGGGTACTACTGAAACGGCGAAGGCGGGGTACTAATGATGGCGCACGGAAGTGGAGAAAAGACAGCAAAACAACCACGGAATTCACGGATTTCACGGAAGTAAGAACGACAAAACCATTGCAAGTACCGCTTCTTGTTTTGGTTCCGTGTTATCCGTGGTTTCCGTGGTTATCTGAATAAAAGACATGCTGAAGGGTATTGATGATGCGTCGATGGTGGCGCACGTGTGCCGGCGCATATAATATCTCGCAAAACTCGTTGCACGGTTTCTTGTTCAGACGGTCCCGTTTTGTTTATAATTCGAGTAGAGGTGCCCGTGGAACGCCGCATTCGATATTTACTGATCGGTTCAACACCGCCGCTGGGAATTGACCCCAACGCGACCGAGTTGAAGATGGCATCCGGCCCATCGGATGCCGCCGATCAACTGCGCTCCGGCCATTACGATGGCGTGTTCGCATCGGCTGCTCTCACTTCGCAATTGATCGATCGTTACCGCCGCGATGAAACGATCCTCGCCAACGTCGATCAGGGCATTGTCGCGCTTGACGCCAACGGCACCGTCACGTGGGCGAATGTCGTGCTGCGGAAATGGTGCGATGCCAGCCCCGTCGGGAAAACGCTCCTCGAAGCGCTCGGCCCGCTGACGGTCGCGACCGATCATGTCGAGCCACTAAAGATGGCCGCCGAAGGCAAGCCCGTTGCGTTTCGCGTGCATCGCACGGAGACGACCACGTTCGCGTATCTCGACATTCGCATTCGCCCCGTGATCGCGGCCGATGGTACGATCCTCCAGTCGGTTGCGATTCTTCAAAATGCGACGGCGGAAGTCGAACAGCAAAAGAAGCTGCACGCATTGCACCACGCGGGGCAGGAACTGGCAGCGCTCGATGCCGACCAACTCGCCGAGATGAACGAGCCGACCCGCGTCGAATTACTTCGGCAAAACATCCGGCGGCACGTTCACGATCTGCTGCGTTACGAGACGATCGAAGTTCGCTTGCTCGATAAGCGCAGCGGCGAGTTGAAGCCACTACTGCAAGAAGGCATGACCGAAGAGGCCGCCACTCGCAAGCTGTTTGCGCGCCCCGATGGCAACGGCGTTACGGGGCACGTCGCCTTCACCGGCGATAGTTATTTGTGTCCGGATACCGCGACCGATCCGTATTATCTCGTCGGTGCCAAAGGTGCGAAAAGTTCGCTGACGGTCCCGCTGAAATACAACGACGAAGTCGTTGGTACGCTCAACGTCGAAAGCCCACGCACCAACGGCTTCGGCACCGACGACTTGCAATTCACCGAGCTATTCAGCAAAGAAATCGCCGCCGCACTACACACGCTGGATCTGCTGACGGCACAACAATCGTGTACGATTTCGCAGTCGATCGAAGCGGTGAACCGCGAGATCGCGCTGCCGGTCGATGAGGTTCTCGCGAGTGCCGCGCTGTTGTACGCCCGCCTTCACGCTGCCGACGCCGATGCTGCGCTGCACCTGCGGCGGATCATGGCGAACGCGCGGCAAGTGAAGGAGTGCGTGCAGAAAGTCGGTCGCGATCTGACCATCGATTCCGTGCTGGGCGCGAACGCCAACCCGCTCGCCGGGATGCGCGTTCTCGTCATCGAACAGGACGAACGATTCCGCAAACAGGCGCACCTGCTGCTCGGTCGTTTGGGTGCGGAAGTCGAAACGGCGGCGACTGCGAACGAGGGTTTGGCGCTGGTGAACGACATCGTTTACGATGCCGTGCTCCAGGAGATTCGCCCGTCGGACATGAGCGGGTACGAGGCGTTTCGCCGCTTCCGCGTGGCGATGCCACTGGCGCGCGTCGCACTGACCACGGGCTTCGGTTACGACTCGACGCACAGTATCGTCAAAGCCCGGATGGACGGCCTACAACATGTGCTGTTCAAGCCATTTCGCCCCGATCAAGTCGTGACCGCCATCACCGCGCCGCAGCCACCGGCCCCCACCGCGATGCCAATTACCGTTGCTACACACTCGTGAATTTCATCAATTTCGCCATCCTTTTCGTCATGGCGTGGCTCGGTCATGCCTGCCTCTGGATTGCGCTGCTCAACCATCTGTACGGCCGACCGATCTCGAAGAGTTTCCTGAAATGCTGGCGACACTTCACCGGCGTCTGGATCCTTGCGTTCCCGGCAATCATCTACATCGGCGCATCGGCACTTACAGCTGGCGAACACTTCGACTGGAATCCTTGGCTCAGGTTATCATTCGCATTCGTTTTCTTGTATTCTCTCGCGATGACACCCATCGGCGGTGTCGTTTTCCCCATCATCACTCTCGTCAGGCTCCTTCGTCTGCCGCCCGCATCCGTGCTTGCCACTCAGACGCGGACTCTCGATTTGTGGCCGGAACTCGGCGCGAAGTTGCTCGGCGATGGCAAGTGGCGACACATTGCGCGACTGCCGTTCAATGGCATCTTTCGCGTCGATTTCACCGAGATGACCCTCGCCGTACCGAAACTCCCGGCGGCGTGGGACGGGCTTTCGATCTTGCTGCTCAGCGATTGGCACTTCTGCGGGACGCCATCGGAGGCGTATTATCTGCGCGTGATCGAGGAGATCGAAAAGCATCCGACGGCGGACATCATCGCGCTGGCGGGGGATTATCTCGATACCGATGAACATCGAAAATGGATCGTCCCGCTACTCGGCCGGCTCAAAGCGACTGAGGGGAAATACGCGATTCTCGGCAATCACGACGTAAAGTACGAACCGGACCGATTGCGGGCGGAACTCACCGAGGCCGGTTACTCCATCGTGTCGAACTCCGCGATGATCGCCACGATTCGCGGCGTCGAAGCAGCGATCGTCGGCCACGAGGGACCGTGGTTCCGCCCCGCGCCGGACCTGAGCAATGTGCCGAAGGATCGCTTCCGGTTGTGCATCAGCCACACGCCGGACAACTTCTATTGGGGGCAGGCGAACGGCATCAATCTCATGCTGTGCGGGCACGTTCACGGCGGCCAGATTCGCTTGCCGATCGTCGGCTCGATCTTCGTGCCGAGCCGTTACGGTCGCCGTTTCGACATGGGCACATTCGACGAAAACGGCACGCAGATGGTCGTCGGTCGCGGCATCAGCGGCAAAGAAGCTTTCCGCTTCCGCTGCAACCCGGAAGTGGTGCGGGTGGTGTTACGCAACAAGGAAAGTGTCGCTGGTTCACCTGCGTCGCGGTAGGATCTGAATCTGGAACGAGATCGTGCCGCTGGGGATACCGTCGACGGCGAGGGTGAGGTTTGCGGCGCTCAAGCCGTGAGGGCTTTCCCACGGCACGTAAATGTCGAATGCCCGCGGTCGCGATTGGCCGAGCCAGCCGAGCGTCAGGAACGATTGCGCGATCCCGGCATTCGCGACATGGAGTTGCAGGCCGAGGTTCGCCGCGTGTTGCACTTCGCGTTGCACGAACCCCGTTGCGATCAGTTCGCCATCCATGTGGAACGCCCGCGACAGCGTACAAACACTATCGAACGCCTCCGGAATATGCGCGAAGACTTGCAGTTTGACGCTCTCGCCGGGGGAGACGTGCGGCGGGCCGAAGATCGACAGTTGGACGATGTCTCCGGGGCGATCGAGCCAGTAGAAGAACGTCTTTTTCCACCAGTAATACCACGAACGGGCAAAGCGCGGCCGCATCGGTGGCGACACCTTAGACTGCCCGACGAGCTGCGCGAGTTCGGTGTACTCCACGGGTGCGGGCAACGAACTACTTACTCGCGTCTTCTGTGGCTGCGGCGTGTCTACTTGCACGACTGTGCGAACGGTTGACCGACTGCTTTGATTCGACAAAAAGTACGGGATCACCGTATTGGGAAGCGAGAACTCCGGCGTCGCCGATTCCGATACCGGCTTGCTCGGCGACGACAATTCATCGGTCGATTGTGTGGGCGGTTGGTAATCGCCGAAGTCGATCGTATCGGCGGTTTGACCCGATGCGCGAACTGAATTCGGGTTGAATTCGGACTGCGCACGGGTCAGCAGCACGAAATCCGCCGACGCGACGAGCTGCCGGTTCCACTTCGCGACCGGTACGGCTGCAGGCAACGGCGTCGGCACGCGCGATACGGCATCCGTCGTCCGATTTCGCGCAATGATGGCAACGACTTCGGCCATCGATGCCGGGCGGCCTTCGGGAGACTTGTTCAGCAGTTGCGCGATCAACGATGCGAACCACTCGGGCACTTCCGGGTTGAGTTCCGCAACCGATGGCGGTGCCTGCGTTTGGTGTGCGATCATCCGATCGACGATGTTGCCATCGGGGAACGGGATCGTTCCCGTGAGCGAGTAAAACAGTACGCAACCGAAGCTATACAAGTCGCCCGAGACGCTGCGGTGCGTCGGGCTGTTGAACGTTTCCGGCGCGCAATAGTCGATCATCCGCATCGCGGTGTTCGCGGTGGAGATCGTATCGAGCATCGATTCGTCGTCGGAGATATTCTCCGAAAGGATCGCCCCGACGCCGAGGTCCAGAACGCGAGTTTGGCCGTCGAACCCCGCAAGCAAGTTGGCCGGATTCAACAAACCGTGGACGATCTGATTCGCATGGCAGATCGCCAGCCCTTCGGCGGCTTCTTGCATCGTGCGGATCGCATCGTCGACAGTAAGCGGCCCATTTCGCTCGACGTAATTGGAAATCGTCTGTCCTTCGGCGAACGGCCAGACGAGATAATGATGCCCGCCAGAAGAATCGATGTCGACGAACGGAACGATCGACGGATGCGCCGGAAGCGACGCGAACACGTCGAGTTGCCGTTTGGCTTGGCGAACGTTCCACAAACTGCGAAGCGGCAGAACCTTAACGGCGTAACGGCGTCGAGTGGTGCGATGGACGGCCATAAACACGCTGCCGAGGCTGCCCGCGCCGAGCGGTTCCGCAAGCAAGTACGGCCCCATCGACAAACGTACGGCATCGCCGGATAACGCAGATTCGGCTTGATAAACGGTGATTAAGCCTGCGTCGACGAGGTATTGCGCGAGTGCGAGTGCGTCGCCACCTTTCGGGTGCGACGTGCGAAACTCGGACATGTACGGCCCGAGTTGCACGGCATCGAACACGCGCGCATTCGTCAACTCGTCGATCAACCAACCGGCCGTATGAGTCGTATCGTGATAGGTGGGCATCTTCGGTTTACCGCAAGAAACGAAACCCATCGCGGGCCGCACGACCCGTATGCTTTCGCCGAAATATAGATCGTAAATGAATGTTGTCCAAGAACTCGCAAGGTTTCCACCTTCGAGGCGTATATCGTAGTAGTAGGGACGGACGACGATCGAGTTCAAAAAATCGAACCCGAACCGACACCGAACCCTCTGTCAACGAGAATCACGCCCTACAATGGTATAGAGGTCGATCTTCCGATCGCCCGACAACCTGTACTGGAGAGCCAAACATGAACAGTTCTCCCAACCGTGCGTCCAACCCCCCAGGGAAGCCGCGGCGGAAAGACCTGAACCTGGATTTAACGACCGCTCGCCAGATGCTGCCGCTAGTGAAGAGCATCGTGGCGGACATCGTCGATACCACGGGTCGCCTTCAACAACTGGCCCCGGTCCAAGAGACACTCGACGAACTGCGTCGCTCCCTCACCTGGAAAAGTCGCGAAAAGCGCTACGCGGTCCGCGACGAAGTCGAGAAGGCGGAGCAAAACCTCGAAGTCGCGAAAACCGAACTCGATTCGCTGGGACTTTCGATTTCCGACCCGGTTGCGGGACGAGTCGACTTCCCGACGCGGATCAACGGACGCCCGGCGGTGTTCTCCTGGCAACTCGGCGAAGACGGCGTACAGTTCTGGCAGTACGCGGGTGAAGAGTTGCGTCGACCGATTCCGGCGGACTGGCAGCAAAGCATCCCGGTTCGCTATCGCGCCGAACCGTAAACGAAACCGGATTTTGCTGGTTTTGTAGGTCGGGCCGGATGCTCTGGGAGGCCCGACAGTGCTAGATCGCGGGACTTTCAAACCATTGAGGGTTGCTGTTGTTGCCGTTCTGTCGGGCCTCTTCGCAAAGCCTCTTCGGCCACGACCTACAGCGTCTGGATTGTTGGAAATGCAATCGGCCCCGTAAACTACCCAAGTGGCCTGGTAGTCTAGTCAAGATGAGTCGGGTTTCGGGGCTGAAAAAAATTCTTTTTAGTTTCCTTGCAACCGACAAAATCCTGCTCTAAATACTTGTGTCTGCAACGGAGACGCAAGAAACCAACGCGAGACGAACCGGCGACAGTTTTTGTGTCGTCGGCAAGATACTTGCCGCAAGGCAAGGAACATTGGCTTTTATTACTCCGAGGGGGGAGTAGTCTTAGCAGCCAGGCTGCCGAAGGGATGGACGGGACCCAAAAGTATGTCTGGTACCGGGCACTGTGGAAACAGTGTCCGGTTTTTTTTCGTACCTCGACAATAACACCTAACAGCGGTATCCGTTTGTGTTTATGCTTGTTTTGCGGCGCGGAACATCCAGTAGAGCACGGTTTTGATCTCGAACGGTTTCAGGTCGGGCTTTAGCGATAGTAAACGCGAGGCGATGCCGGCGAGGTGCGGCGTGGCCCAACTCGTGGCGGGTTCGCGGGCGAACGGGCCGAGGTAGCCGCGGCCATGCGCCTGAAATTCGATGTGATCGCGAAGTTGATACGCGAAGTGCAGCGGGTCGTCGAAGATCGCTTTGTCGACGGAAATTAACGGTGGCGAAAATGCGGCGGGGTAACTGCGGGTGACGGGGTGTTCGTTGTGTGCGGCCGCGAAAACGAGCACGTCGCGGAAGTATGCGTCTTCGATCGCCTTCAACAATTGCTGCCGTTTCGGGTACTGTTGCAGTTTGTGTTCGGGCACCCCGAGCGACAGGTTCACCACTTTCACTTTCCAGACGTCAATCGCGTGTCGCAGTGCGGCAATCACCGTTTCGACTTCGCAGTTTCCTTGCGGTCCGAACACGTCGGCGGTGTACAAATTCACTTGCGGCGCGAGCGTGAGAATGATGTCCGCCACCGTCGTGCCGTGCGGGGACGACTGGTGACCATCGTATGGCAGTGGCGTCGGGTTCGCGCCGTGAAAGACGGCCCCTTCGATGCGGCGGATCGGCGTGCCGAGTTTGGCGAATTTGTCTTCGAGCAACGATCGCTCGATGCCCGAATCGATGACGGCCACCGTCACGCCTTCGCCGGTGGCACGCGGATCGTGGAGCAGCCGGTCGGGCGTGAGCAGGCCGAAAATTTCGTCGAAAACGGTCGGGTTCGTCACGGGTTAGTCGGCCCCCGTCATGCCGTCGAGCAGTTCTCGCAGGCTTTCGACCATGCGAACGCAGTGGTGGACGGCTTCGGGGCCATGCCGCACGGCGAGCACGCGAACGGCCTCGACGAGCTTCAAACCGGTGTCCGAATCGATGACCGCGTTCGAGTTCGCATCCATCCCGCGCTTGAGCGATTCGAGCACCGATTCGGACGGCGCGCCGCGATCCGCCGTCGGATCGACCAGCAACGACGACACTTCGTGGCTCGCCTTCAGTGCGGCTTCGACGGCGTCGAACAACATGCGGTGCGTTTGGCGTTCGGCCAGGGCGTGCCGCAGAAGTTCCGCGCCGAGTTCGGCCGCGATGGCAGTCTTGCGGCGGTCCACATCGGTGAATTCGGGCTTGTCGAAAAGCTCCAGAATGACGTGAACGCCCGGCCCGACGCGCAGCGGGGCGGCGAGGATCGACCGGCGATTTTTCTCGAACGGCATCAGTTCGATCGAGCTAGAACTGCTCGCGACAATGTCGTTCATGATGCACGGTTCTTGAAAACTGACGACGCTGGCCGCGAGCGATTTGTGGAACGGCACTTCGGGAACGGGGATCGATTTGCCTGCCGGGTCGTACGCGGTAGTCGTCTGCGTGCCATCGCTGGCGGTGTGGCGAACGAGCAACACGCCATCGGGGGCTTCGGTTTCCCGCAACAGAAACCGGAACAGCGTGCGGACGGCTTCGGGTAGTGGCACGGGGTCGTTGAGCGCCGCCGAACCGCGGACGAGCGGCAAGATCGTACCGATCGACTCGCGGAACGCCGACAGGCTCTTGTCGAGTTCGCGTTGCCGCTTCGCCGGGATGATTTTTTGGAGTTGTTTCCGCACGGCCGTGAGGAACGTCTCGCGGTTCAAGTCTTGGTTTTTATCGAGGTAATCGCGAACGCCCATCCGGAGCGCGTCGAGCGGTGTCGCCTGTTGGGCGAAGCCCGTAACGAGGATGGCAACGAGGTCCGGGTGGAATTCGACGAGGTCTTCGAGCAAACGCAAACCGTCGCTACCGGAGCCGAGGTTCCAGTCGAGAATCGCGAGGTCGATCGTGCGTTCGTTGGCGGCCAAAAGTGCCGATTCCGCATCGCTGACGCCGACGACGATCACATCGAGCGAACTGCCGCGAAGCCATTCTTCGAAGGTCCGCCGTACGGAATCTTCATCGTCGACGATGAGGATGGTTTCGCTCATGATGCGTCTCGACGGAACCGTTTGTGGGTGGCGAATGCGGCAGTATAGTTGCGGGCGAGCAACTGCTGGACGGCTCGCAATTGCGCGATGTCCTCACCGGGTCGCAGTTGGGCCGCAGCGTCTAAATGGATGAGCGCGTCGGCCGGCGCATCTTGCGCGAGGTGCGAACGCGCCGACGACAGATGCCCGGCGCGTTCGGTTTCGAGTTGAAAAAGCAGCCCGAGATCGGCCTTGCAACGCCGGCAGTTCGGGCCGGTGTCGTTGCTCGCCTTACAGCACGGGCAGGGTATCGATGCGATCATACTCGGCTCACGCATCTTCGAGGTAGAACAAAACGTCGGTCAGCGCGTTGGTTGCGGTCGTCAGTTCTTCCCAACGTCGATCTTCGAGTGCCGTGCGAACGTCGCTCACCAAACGTTCGAGTTCGACGCGGTCGTCGGGTGCGGACTTCGACAGCAAGCGTTCGGCTTTCTCGAGTAGCGCCCTTGCCTGGACCGTCTCGCGTTGGCCTTCTTGCGGGCCGGGTGCGAGCATCGGAGAATCCGACGATGACAGTTCGCCGTCGCCGTCGATTTCCTCGCCCTCTTCGTTCCGCGTCCAGAGTTGATCCATCCGTTCGCGGGCAGCTTCGCGTTCTTCGACGGCGAAGCGAGCCATCGCGTTGTCGATGGTGATATGCTTCGTCAACCCCGTCGTTTTTTCGCGGGCGGCCACCTTCAGAACGCCGTCGAGCGTGAGGTCCAACTGCACGACGATCTGATTGCCGGCGGGTCCGCGCGATAGTCCCTCGATCATGAACTTGCCGATGCGGTGGTTGCGTCGGACGTCGGCGCTTTCGCCCTGATACACGTCGACTTCCACGGCCTGCTGGTTGTCGGTATACGTGCAAAACACTTCGCTGCGGCTCGCGGGCAGCGGCGTGTTGCGGCGAATAATCGTCGCGAACTTGAACTCGTTCGGCCGCATCGAGTAATCCGATGAGACATCGAGGCACTTGATGCCCATCGAGTGCGGGGTGATGTCGACGAGGACTGCGCCGACGTTCTCGCCAGCGATGATGGCGGCCTGAACGGCGGCCCCCATTGCCACGCACAGGTCGGGATTGATCTCGGTGTGCGGCGACTGGCCGAGGCGGTCTTCGAGCAACTGCGAGATCATCGGCGTCCGCGTGCTGCCGCCGACCAGAACGACGCGGCCAATTTGCGAAGCCGTCAGTCGGGCATCGTCGAGCGCGCGCTGCACGCAGTCCATCGTGCGCGAGATCAGCGGCTGGATGAGGCTTTCGTATTTGTGCCGCTCGATTTCCGTGTTCAAGTGAATCGGCACGCCGTCTTTCTCGGCGATGAACTCTTCCTCGATGCGGACGAACGGGTGATCGGAGAGCTTGCGCTTCGCGCCTTCGACGGCGTTCAGGAGCCGCGCGTGGCTGACCTTGTTCTCGCGCAAATTAATGCCGTACATCGTCGCGAATTCATCGGCCACGTGGTTCATCAGCAGGTCGTCGAAATCGTCGCCGCCGAGTTGCGTATCGCCGTGGCTGGCGAGCACCTCGAACACCCCGGCCTCGGCCTGAACGATCGACACATCGAACGTACCGCCACCCAAGTCGTAAACGAGGAATCGCTCTTTCGCGGTCTGGCCCGGGTCGTAAACGAGTGCGGCCGCGGTCGGCTCGTTGATGATCCGCACGACTTCCAGCCCGGCCAGCGCACCGGCTTCGCGCGTCGCTTGGCGCTGGCTGTCGTTGAAGTACGCGGGGACCGTAATCACGGCCTTCGAGACCGGCTTCCCGAGTTCTTTTTCGGCGCGCTCTTTCAAGCTGCGCAAGATCATCGCCGAGATTTCCTGCGGGCGAAACTCTTGCTTGCCGAGCGAGACTTTGACGTCCTGGCCCATCTTCCGCTTGATCGACTTCACCGTGCGTTCCGGGGCCAGCACCCACTGATTGCGTGCGGTTTTGCCGACGAGAATCTTGCCGTCTTCCGACAGTCCCACAATCGACGGCAGAATCGGGTCGCCGTCTTCGACGAGAACTTTCGGCACCCCGTCGATGAGCACGGCGACTTCGCTGTTCGTCGTCCCGAGGTCGATTCCAATGATCGTTTCCGCCATGACTTAACCGTCCCTAAAGGCTAGGATTTTGAAACTTTGACTTGTGCGAACCGGAACAGCTTCCGGTTCCAGAGGTATCCGCGACGAACCTCTTCCACGACGGTTCCGTCGGGTTGGTCCGCATCGGCGACGGTGTCGACGACTTCCATTTTTTCCGGATCGAACGGCTCGCCGATACACTCGATCGGCTCCAGCCCCAGTTGGGGGAGCGCCCGTTCGATTCGGCGTTGGCTCATCGAATAACCATCCGCCGCAGATGCGAGCAGTTCGCTGCGTTTTTGGTCGATGTTCGTGCTCGATTCGACCCACGCCGAGAATGCTTCGGTGATGTTCGCCTCGACTGAGGGTCGACCGAATTTGCGTTGGAACCACCCGGCTGCGGGCTGTTCGGTGTATTCGAGCGGGTCGGGCATGTCGTCGAAAATCTCGACCGACTCGGCCGTCTTTTCGACTTGTCGCCGCGCCACCGATAGCGAATCGTGGATGTCGAGCAGCGTCTTGATGATCGGGCGCATATGCTCGCGATCCGGCTCGCCGGATGGGGGCGGGGGCAATGCTTCGATGATTTTCGCGGTCTGATCGGTCGCGACGCGGGTGGCCTTCGTTTGCAGATTCACTTCGTGGCGAAGCGCCGTGAACTGCGCGAGGATACTATAGGCATCGATCGGCGCAACCTGCGGCGCATCGGGCGGGGTGAGATCCGCAGTCGAGGCGGCTTCGAGCCATTCGCGAAAGTCGTTGAGGATCCATTCGATCTGCACGGAAGTCAGCGCGGTGGTGTGGCTGCGCTCACCAGTGTATTCAGCCCGATCCGCCGTCTCGACGTCCGACATGCCGCCTCCTCAATGATACTTTCGATCGTCTCGCTTTTGCCGTATTCGAACAGCCGGTGCATCGCCCGCGCGTCGAGATCTTTCAACGCATCGTACGCTTCGCGAATTTTCGCGAACATCTCGGGTTGCTGCTCCGGCGGGTACTGTTTTACGAGTTCGAGGTAGCGTTTGCGAATCGCGTCGTCGGTGGCATCGGGAGGCACGCCGAGGATCGTGTAAGCATCGGGCATTGGCGTTATCTCCCACCGAAAAGGATATCGAACGGGTTGTAAAACTCGGGAATGGCACGGAGTCCCGCTTCGACATCTTCGAGGAGCAATTGATGTTCCGGGTTTTTGGAAGTTCGGATGAGTTCCTTCGCGAGGTTGAGCAACTTTCGCACTCTGCCCTGATTTTGGTACGTCGACTTATTCTCCGACAACAAGAGTTTCGCTGCCACCAACGCAAACACGGGGTTCGAGGGAAAAAATCTCTGGAGTTTGCCGACGATGATTTTCGCGACTTTGTAAGACTTCGTCGCGAACAGCGTGTTGATCAGATGCTCGCAATCGACTTCTTCAGTTTTCGTTAGCGTTAGATTTTGAATCAGAGCGAGGAGTTTCGTTCCGTGGGTTTTTTGTCCGCGATATTCGCATTGCAGCTCGCCGAGTCTCGCCCAGAACGCATAGGTCATCGAGAGTTCCAGCGCCGTGAGTGGCTTGGTGGCCAGCGCCTCGGCGAATCGTGCGTCGGCGACTTTTTTGTCGGCGGGCTTCAGCTTGGCAAACGCGGCATCGACCGACAAGACGTATGCGGGCAGCAACTTTAACGACGTCATGTCTGCGATGTTTTTCAATAACTCGTCGGCCAGTGCCACTCGCTTAGTCTTTCGCGCAATCGTCGACTCGATCGAGAATTGATAGAGTTTCAGAATCGTATTCGTGCGAAGTACGGATTGGCCGTCGGTCAGAATGGCTTCTGCGGACTCGTAATTTTCGGCGATCATCTCTGCGCGGGCGTAATTGATGGTGTCGTCGCCGAGCTGGATTTGCAGCTCCGAATCGAGTGGATTGATCGCCAGCAACCGCTTGGAAACGGCGAGTGCCTCGGCGAGCTGCAACTGTTTGGTGTGCATCTCGTGCATCAGTTCGAGCAGATGCAACGTATCCGGGTGCCGCTCGAGAAACTTCTCCGCAACCGCCTTGACCTTGTCGTACTTTTCATCTTTGAGAAGCTGTTTGACCCACGTGGTCGTCGGTTCTGCCCAATCGGGTGCGAGTGCCGCACTGCGAGCGAACAAGTCCTCAATCGTCTTCTCGGACAAACCGATTTTTTTCGTTTTCTGAAGACGCTCAGCGGTTTCCTTAAACGTTTCGTACATTTCCTGGAACTCATCGCTTTCATCGTCATCCTCGTACTCATCACCGTCGTCGTTGTCTTCCGCGACGGATTGCGCTCGCTTGCCCATTTTGAGCAAAATGATCGCGCGCGCTCGTTTCGCCACTTCGTCGGGCCACGTCTTCGGCGGGCCGGCCAGCCAGCTTTCGTACTTCAGCCAGCTTTCGTTCGCTTCCTGGTCGATGCTGCGCAAGTCGCACGCCATGGCATCGAGTCGATGCATGTGGGGATCGTCGGCGTACGTACCGAAGATCGACGACAATGTCTGTGCGTCTTTCGGTTGGCCCTGGTTGATGACGGCCACGTACATGCACGCCGCGAAACGGCTCGCCAGGTCCGGGTGGGCCGTCTTTAACAACGGGTACAGTTGCCGGACGATCCGCCAGGCGCTCGTCATCGGCATGTCGCGGCCGAGGTACGGCTGGAGTTCTTTCAGCAGCTTGATGATCGGATTGTTCGACAAATGATCGGACGCCTTCGCGAGCCGTTTTTGGTCCTCTGCGGTCTGGCCCGTGCGTTGCGATGCGTCGATCGACGAATGCAGCGAGGAGACGAACTTCGCAGGCAGCCGGGTCGGCGACAATCGCTGCCAGTTCTCGATTGCGCGGGCGTCGTCGTTCGCGGTGTACGCCATCAACCCGCGTAGCGTCAGCTTCCATTCGAGGAACGGCGATTGCAAGCCGATCACTTGTAACGTCGCTTTCGCGGCATCGTCCTGCCCGGCTTCGTACTGCTTGAAGGCATTCAGAATGGCGTGCAGGCCGACGCGGTAATCCTCCGGCACCGGTTCGGGCCGATTCCGCCGCACGAGTAAGTCCGCGATGTACCCGCCGACTTTCGCCGCCGTCGTCGGCAACGTCGAGAGCGCCGCGAACTGCTTCGCTTTGGCAAACTCGCCGATTTTCGCGTACAGAACCGCAACTTCCTCCGCCCATTCCGGACTATTCGCCGCGAATTTTTCGACGCCGCGAATCGCGTCCGTCACCGCTTTCACTTTGCCCGTCGCCATGAAACCATCCACGACGGTCGAGACGGTGCGGCGGTAAAGTGCGTGGTTTTCCGCGCTGGGGTTGAGTTCGATCAGCTTTCCGGCGTCGGCATTCGCTTCGACGTAGTCTTTGCGTGCCAGCGCGGAAGCGATCCGCCCGGCGGTCGGAAGGTGGTAACTCGGCTCGATGATCTTGGCCACAACTGCAACTCCTGGATTCGTGTATGTAATATAACCGGAACCTGCTTGCGACTACACACGCCACCCGAACGCGAAACGCCATGACCGCACGACAGATTTTCCTACTTTCGCCGTATCGCCCGCCGACCTCGTACCCGGTTACGTTGAACGCGGACGAAACCGCCGCGTGGCTGAACGGCCACGCCGCACTTTGGCACCCGGCCGTCCTGCACAACGCGATTCGCCCACCGTTGCCCGCGTCGTCGTACGATCACGATCTGCCAGCGGAAAATTTCGTCTATGCGGTCGCCGAAGGGCCGACGCTGTACCAGCCCGACGACTGGCTGGCACGGGCCGCAAGTGCCAACGCCATCGCGTTCCGTTCGACTGCGTGCCGTACGGAAACCTTCGCGAACATGCGCACCGCAATGCGCGAACGCGGTACGCCCGAAGCGCACCTCGCGATCTCCGATTCGCTCGTGGGATCGTTCGCGGGATTGGGCTACGGCTACCTCATGATCGACACGCTGTTCGACGCGATGAGCCACGACAAGCTCCTCGATGCCGACGGTTTCTGGGCGGATGTCTCTGCGGCCGTCGAAGCTGCATTGCGACCCGATGGCGAAAGCGAATCGCGCGAGAAACTGCGCGATGCCGCGAAGCGGTTGCAGGTGGCCCGCGAAGGCGCAAGCTCCGGCACGATCCACCTCATGGAATGGATCATGCGCGATCCATCGCACCCCGATCGAGCCTGGCCCGCAGCCCTTGCGGCGAACGTTCCCGTTTCGATTATTATGTCCGCCGACGATCTCGAAAAAATGTCGGTCGAACATCCCGAGCGTTTCGCGGAACTCAAAGCGCGCGTGCCTGCGGACTTGCCCGCATCGGCCGACCTCTGCGTCGGATCGTTCCGCGACCGCGACGATGCACTCCTGCCAATCGAATCGCAACTCTGGAACTTGCGCACCGCGCGGGAAACCGTTCGCAAGCTGTTCGGTTCGGAGCCGACGGTGTACGCGCGCCGACGTTCGGCGTACCACCCGCAACTGCCATCGTGGCTGCAACTCGCCGGGTATCGCCACGCGGTGGCGGTCAGCTTCGATGGCGCGCTCGTTCCGAGTCGCTATTCCGCCGTCGTCACGTGGTCCGGCCCCGATGGCAAATCGGTCGAGGCATTCACCCGCGACCCGCACCCGGCGAACGACGGCCAGACGTTCTTCAACCTCGCGTACCTCATCCATCAGGGTATCACGCACGACTCGACGCCGACGGTGGCACTTTTGCACAAGGGCGGCACCGGCGGCGCGGGTTACATCGACTACCTCGCGCTCGGCGAACTCGCACCGGTACTCGGCACCGCCACGAACCTGAGCCGGTACTTTGCCGAGATCCATGCGGGCGATTACGCGGGGGCTGCGAACCCCGATGAATTCTTCGCGGATTACCTCGACGAACGCACGACGAACCGTCACCGACCCGACCCCGTCAGCGGGTTTGCGGCACACCTTCGCGCCCGTCGCCGCGTGGATGGCGTCCTGGCGCTTGCAGCTCTTTATCGCTCTTTGGCGAACGAAACCGAAGCCGAAGCCGCGGAACTGAATCAGTTGCACGCACTCGAAGACGCCATCGAAACGCGCGGGCCGGAACTCGGCGCGGCAACGGAAGTCGATGAACTGTTACCGAAGGTGATCGAACAGGAATCGTCGTGGGCGAAGAAGCTCGCGGAGCGGATTCAGGTTCGTTCCGTCGATGCGAAGCCGGGCTTCCTCGCGTTCAATCCGTGTAGTTTCACGCGAAGGATTACGCTCGAACTGGCCGATCAACCGGGGCCGATCGCGCTCGATGGACCCGTGAAGGCGAGCGAGTGGGACGCGGGTAAAGCGAGCGTCGTCATCGAAGTGCCGGGCCTCGGGTTCGCGTGGTTCCCGAAGGGTGACGCCCGGCTGTCACCTCCGAAGCCCCGCATCAAGACCGCCGACGGCACGACTGTCCGCAACGAGTTTTTTGAAGCGACGCTCGACCCGATCTCCGGCGGTCTGCGTGCGTTCCGCGACGTGCGCACCCGCATCAATCGCCTCGGGCAGCAACTGGTGTTCAACCCCGGCAGTCGCATGAAAGCGACCGCCGTCACCGTCACGCATGCCGGGGCCGCGTACGGCGAAGTGACGAGCGATGGGCAGATCGTCGACGAACACGATGCCCCGCTCGCGAACTTCCGCCAACGCATTCGCGCCTGGGTGGGTAGGCCCGTTCTCGAATTGCGCATCGAAATTCAGCCGATCCACAAACCGACCGGCTACCCGTGGCACGCCTTTTACGGTGCCCGCTTCGGTTGCCGCGACGACCGCATGGCCACCTTCCGCGGCGTCAACGGCACCAACTCGGTCAGCACGTATGCACGCCCCGTGTCGCCCGATTACATCGAGTTTCGCCTCGCGGCCGAACGCACGTTTCTGTTCGCGGGCGGGTTGCCGTTCGTGCAGCGCCACGACAAACGCACGATGGATCTGGTGCTGATACCCGAAGGCGAAACGGCCACGACGTTCGACGTGCTGATCGCCGCCGACCGCGAACACCCGATGCAAACCGCGAGTGGCTGGGTGGCACCCGCCCCGATCATCGAGACGACGAAAGGCCCGCCGCACATCGGAGCCACCGGTTGGCTCGCCGCTATCGACATGCCGAGCCTGCTGATGACTTCGCTACGCCCGACGACACCCACCGAAGGAAATTCCCGCGCCGTCGCGGCACGCTTCGTCGAGACATCCGGCTACGCCGGTGC
>JAYWCL010000267.1:0-11559 GCA_043780595.1 Limnoglobus sp. | reverse complement strand
CGTAAGTCGTTGGTGTGTTAGCTACATTCCGCAATTCGGGAGTGAGTTCGCGGAGGGGTGGGTGGAAAGTGCCGAAACCACTTTCCTGCAACCCGCCGCGATTCGCCGTGATTGGAACCAGGCCGAACTTTCCCGCACACAGAGTGAAACGCTTATGGCTTCCGTCGTTCTCGCGGTCGTCGCTCATCCGGACGATGCGGAGTTTCTGTGTGCTGGGACGCTCGTTCGGTTGCAGCGGGAACATGGATTTGAAGTCCACATCGCGACGATGACGCCCGGCGACTGCGGTTCGGCCGAATACGGCCCCGAGGAGATCGCCGGCATTCGCCGTGCCGAGGGGGCCGCCGCTGCCCGCGCCATCGGTGCAACCTATCACTGCCTCGAAGAGCGCGACTTGCGTGTGATTTTCAACGAGTGCGTTCTGGAAAAAGTCGTAAGGCTCATCAACCGCGTCGGTGCGGAGATCGTGTTCACGCACAGCCCAGACGATTACCATCTCGACCACGAACAAACGAGCAAGATCGTGCGGGCCGCGACTTTTGCCGCCCCGATTCCGAACTTTCTGCACGATCGACACGATCACCCGCCGATCGATTCGATCCCGCACACGTATTACTGCGACCCGCTCGAAGGTAAGGATCTTTTCGGCCAGAAGATCGTCCCGACATTCCGCATCGATATCTCGAATGTCATCGACGACAAATCGCGGATGCTCGAATGCCACGAAAGCCAACGGAACTGGCTTCGCAAGCACCACGGCGTCGATAATTTGGTCGATTCGATGAAGACTTGGGCCGCCGAGCAAGGGCGTTCCGCTGGCGTGAAATACGCGGAAGGCTTCCGCCAACACCTCGGGCACAGCTATCCGCAAAACAACCGATTGTTGGAACTTTTGGCTGCGCGATGATCGCACGCATCCGCGAACGCCTCATGAACGAGACGTGCGCATCCTTGACTCCACCTCGGGACAGCAATAACTAAAGCTAAATATGTTTCCAGTCCGGGATTCACAACCGTGTGAGCCACCCGGACGGCCGCCGATGGTCGTGCGAATCCACGGTCGGTCCCCCGCAGTCACCCGCCAGGTCTGTTACATGACAAACGACGATACGATCCCCGCAGCCATCGACGAAGCCAAAGTGGATGCCGCCACTCCCGCAACGATCCCCGCAGCCATCGACGAAGCCAAAGTGGATGCCGCCACTCCCGCAACGGAAGAAACCACTTCCGTGGTTGCGGTCGTCGCAACCGATGCGGTCGCCACTCCCGTCGAACCGGAGATTCTCGGTGCGGCTCCCGCAGCGCCTCCCGTGCCGGCACTGCCACCACAACCGGTTCCCGTCGTGCCGCGTGCGCCGCAGTCGCAAGATTTGTCGCGGATCGCACAAGACTTGCAGATTCGCAAAGTCCAAGTCGAAGCCGTGGTGCAACTCCTCGATAGTGGGAACACGGTGCCGTTCATTACGCGGTATCGCAAGGAACAAACCGGCGGGCTGAACGAAGATGGCATTCGCCTCATCCAAGGTCGTATCGATTCGATTCGCCAATTGACCGACCGCAAGCAAACGGTGCTGAAGAGCATCGCGGGGCAGGGCCGCCTAACGGATGATCTCACGCAGGCGATCCTCGACGCCGACCACCCGAAACGGCTCGAAGATCTTTACCTGCCATACAAGCCCAAGAAGCGGACGCTGGCCTCCGATGCGCGCGAAAAGGGCCTCGAACCGCTCGCACTTGCAATCTGGACGCGCGATTCCGCCGTGGACAAACTCGACGAAGTGCTGCCGGGTATGGTCGATCCGTGGAAGCAACTCCACGATGTGAACGATGTCATAACGGGTGTGAAGCACATCCTCGCGGAACTCGTCTCGGAAAACTCCAACGTTCGCGGGCCACTTCGGGCGTACATGTGGGACACCGCGATCCTCGTTTCGACCAAAATTGAAACCGTGCCCGAAGGCAAGGGCATCGAATATCGCGAGTACTACGAGTTCAAGGAACCCGTTCGCAGCATTCCGCCGCACCGCGTACTGGCCGTGAATCGCGGCGAGAAGGAACAGATTCTGCGGCTGCGCGTCAGCGTCGATGTTCCCCGCGCGAAGCTCATCGCCGAAGATAACTTGCCGTTGGAAGGCCACCCGAACCAGAAGATTCTGATCGAAGTCGCGACAGATGCCGTGGATCGGCTGATCTTGCCGAGCCTCGAACGCGAAATTCGCCGCGACCTGACGGATCGTGCGCAGGACCACGCGATTCACGTGTTCGCACGCAACTTGCGTGGGTTGTTCCTCCAGCCGCCGTTGCGTGGAAAGCGGGTGCTCGCGATCGACCCCGGAATGCGGTCGGGCTGCAAAGTGGCCGTACTCGACGAAACCGGCGTGCTCCTCGAAGATGCGGTCATTTACCCGCACCAACCGCAAAAGCGTAGCGATGAAGCGAAGCGAAAACTCGAGCAGCTGATCCGCAAACATGGCACATCCGTGATCGCGATCGGCAACGGCACCGCGTGCCGCGAGACCGAGCAACTCATATCGGATTTGATCGCGGAACTCGAAGACGCACGGATCAACCCGAAGCCGAAGTTGACCGCAGTCGCACCGCTCACCGTCGAACCGACAGCCGTTGTTCCGCCCGAATCCGCGATGCCTGCGGCCCCGTTGGCCACGGTATCAACTACGGCGGCAGAATCGGTCGAGATGAGCACGAACGTCGGCGTGGCGGAGACGGTTCTGAGCATCGTCAGTATGCCGGGGGAAACCTCGGTCATGTCTGCCGATGCGATGCCGACCGCAGAATCGGTCACGACGACCGACACTGCCAAAGCCACACCGAAAACGCCACCACCACCACCGCTCGTGATTAGCCTCGAAGGTTTGCCCGACGCACCGACGGACCTCGCGTACGTCATCGTCAACGAAGCCGGTGCGAGCGATTATTCGGCCAGCCCGATCTCGAAGGAAGAGTTCCCGACGCTCGATGCCACGACGCGCGGCACGGTGTCGATCGGCCGTCGCCTGCAAGACCCGCTTGCGGAACTGGTCAAAATCGACCCGCAACACGTCGGCGTCGGGTTGTATCAACACGATCTTCGCCCGAAGCACCTCAAGGCATCGCTCGAAGGCGTCGTCGAATCGTGCGTCAATCACGTGGGCGTCGATGTTAACACCGCGAGCGTGCCATTACTGCGACACGTTTCGGGGCTGAACCAATTGGCGGCCCGCGAACTCGTCGAGTATCGCAAAGCGAACGGCCCGTTCAAGACCCGCGAGCAACTCAAGAGCGTGCCGCAACTCGGCGAAGCCCGGTTCACGCAAGCGGCGGGGTTCCTGAAAGTGATCGGCGGCGAAGACCCGCTCGATGTGACGTGGATCCACCCAGAAAGCTACCCGGTGGCCCGGCAGTACCTCACCGACATCGGCTTCAGCCCCGTAGACCTTCTGGACAAAACGAAGATCGCTCAGATTTGCGAAAAGCTGAACGAGGCGAACCCCGAAGACGTCGCGCGCAAGCTCAACGTCGGCGTGCCGACCGTGTTGGACATCTTTGAAGCGATTGCCCGCCCCGGCCTGGACCCGCGCGAGGAACTGCCACCGCCCGTGTTCAAGAAGGGCATCTTGAAGATCGAAGATGTCACGATGGGCATGGAACTGACCGGCACCGTGTTGAACGTCGTACCGTTCGGGGCGTTCGTCGATATTGGCGTCAAGGAAAGCGGCCTCGTTCACATCAGCCAGATGGCGAACCGCTATATCAAGTCGCCGTACGATGTGGTGTCCGTGGGCGATGTCGTTCACGTGTGGGTGATGGAAGTGAAGGCGGGCGACAAGAAAATCTCATTGTCGATGATCCCACCCGGTTCCGAACGGAAACCGATGGGCCGCCAAGAGCAATTCGAGCCACGCCAAGAGCGACCCCCACAACAATCTCGGCCGCAAGCCCCACGCCAAGAGCGTCAGGAACAGCGACCCCCGCAACAGGGTCAGGGCCAAGGTCCGCCGCAAGGCGACCGGCGCGGGCCAGGTGGACCGCCACAAGGCGGACGTCAGGTTCCTCCCGGCGATGGCGGACGTCGCTTCCCCGCACCGCGGCAGGGTGGGCAACCGCCTCGCCCGGCTTTCCCGGCAAATGCGGGTTCGCGAAACATTCCGCAACCAACAGTGCAAGCCGCGCCGTTGCCGCCGCGGAAACCGGCCAAGCCACGCGCGCCCGTCAAGCTGACCGACGAGAAAAAGGCGGGCAAAGCCGCGCTCAATACCTTCGCCGAACTGTCGGCGTTCTTCACGAATCGCACCGAACCGGACGTGAAGCCGACCGACGCGACAACCGCACCCGAATCGAACGCTGCGGATGGGGCGGCCGCATCATCGGACACTCCGCCTACTAATATGTAACAACGGCAAAGGTTCGCATCGCCCCGCCGATTTTGACACCGAGGCTTTCTCGAATGGCCGCGAATGATCCCGCAACACCCGACTCGTCGGCATCGAACCCGGCGCAAAAGCCGGTGCCGAGCAAACGGCTGAATCCGCTCGTACCCGGTGGGTGGGCGGCGGCGATCCTGCTCGTATTGATCGTCGTCTGTTTGCTCGTATTCAACACTCCGAACCGGATTTCTGTTTCGGAGTTCTATCAACTCGTCGATGCCGGACAGATCAAAGTCTTCAAGCTGATCGGCACCGAACGGGCGGTGGGCGAAGTCCGCGACCCGACCGGTGAGATGGCGAAAACCATGCGGTTGACCGGCGGGCAGTTTTCGTTCGTGCTACTCCAAACCGACGATCAGTATCGGCTGGTCAAACTGATCGAAGACGCCGATGAGAAACATCGCGCGGAACTGAAAAAAGCCAACCCGAGCGATACAACCGAACGAGTCCGCATCTCGAAAGACGAAGAACAACTATCGTACCTCGGGCCACTTCTCTGGGCGTTTTTACCGCTGATCGTGTTCGTACTGTTCTTCGTGTTTTACGTGCTACCACGCATCCGCGAACCGGGCGGCAGTGGCTTCCTCAATAACTACATCCGCAGCCCGGCCCGACGTTACGAAAAAGGCAAAGCCCGTACGACCTTCGAAGATGTCGCAGGGATGGATGCCGCGAAACGCGAACTGCAAGAGGTCGTCGATTTCCTGAAAAGCCCCGACAAATTCACGCGGCTCGGTGCGCAAGTACCGAAGGGCGTGTTGCTCGTCGGCCCGCCCGGCACCGGCAAAACGCTTCTTGCAAAGGCCGTTGCGGGTGAAGCGAACGTGCCGTTCTTTAACATTAACGGCTCTGAGTTCATCCAGATGTTCGTCGGCGTCGGTGCCAGCCGCGTTCGCGATTTGTTCAAAACGGCGAAGGAAAATTCGCCGTGCGTGATCTTCATCGACGAGATCGACGCCGTCGGACGGATGCGCGGCGCGGGCGTTGGCGGTGGATCCGACGAACGCGAACAAACGCTCAACCAAATCCTCAGCGAGATGGACGGGTTTCAGCCGACCGAAACGGTGATCGTACTTGCGGCCACGAACCGGCCCGACGTACTCGATTCCGCGTTACTGCGACCGGGTCGATTCGATCGACACGTGACGATCAATCGCCCGACCTGGCAGGGACGACTCGCGGTGTTGAAAGTCCACATTCGCAACAAGCCAATTGCCGACACGGTCGACCTCGAACGGATCGCGCGTTCGATGATCGGCATGAGCGGCGCGGATCTCCGGAACCTTTGCAACGAGGCCGCGCTGGTCGCCACCCGCAACGGCAAAAACAAGATCGAACAGGACGATTTCGACCAAGCCGCCGACCGCGTGCGCCTCGGTGCGAAACGCGAAGAAGCATTCGGCGATCAGGAAAAGAAGCGTACCGCCTACCACGAAGCGGGTCATGCACTCTGCGCCTGGCTCGAACCGAAGGCGGCACCGATCGAGCGAGTGTCGATCGTGCCGCGCGGCAGGGCCGGTGGTTTCACGCTGTTCCAACCCGACGAAGATCGCGTCGATCATTCGCTCAGCGAACTGATGGCCGAACTCGTCGTGGCGATGGGTGGTCGCGCTGCGGATCGTCTCGTGTTCGGCGAGCCGATGAGCGGAGCGATCGGCGACTTGAAACACGCCACCCGGATCGCGCGAATGATGGTCACGCAGTTCGGCATGAGCGATAAGCTCGGGCCGGTGTCGTATCGTGCCGGCGAAGAACACGTGTTCCTCGGCAAGGAAATTGCCGAATCGCGCGACTTCAGCGAAGGCACCGCACGAATCATCGACGAAGAAATTCAGCGGATCCTATTCGAGTCCGAAGCTCGCGCCACAAACTTGATTTTGAAAAACCGCGAAGACCTCGATCGGCTTGCAAACAAGTTGCTCGAACTCGAAGAAATCGATCGCGAAATGGTCGATCAACTGTTGCGAAAGGGAACTCCAAACCCCGAGCATACCGGCGGAAAAACATCGTCGGAAACACCGCCATCGGACATCGGCAAATCGAAACTCGCGTTCGGCGGAGCGTGATTTCCGCCCCTCCGCTATTCCCCACTTTCCGAAGTTCGCCCGAGCCGGACTAAGTACGCGAGTTGTTCGAATTGGATCGCCAGATCGACGGTCACGAGGCGAATGTGCGGTGCGATCTTCAACAGCGCCGGCGCGAAATTGAGCAGACCTTTGATACCCGCTCGCGTCAGTTCATCGGCCACGAGTTGTGCCGATTCGGGCGGCACCGCGATGACGCCGAGTTCAGCTTTCGAGGTCCTAATCGCGTTCGCGAGTTGATCGAGCGGATGGATCGTCAGCCCGTCGACTTGCGTGCCGATTTTGGTCGTATCGTTGTCGAACAGGCCGACGATCTCGAAACCTTGTTCTTGGAAGCCGCGATAGCGTAAGAGCGCCCGTGCGAGATTGCCCACGCCGACAATGACGGACTTCCATGTGCGATCGATACCGAGCGTTCGGCGAATGACGGCGGTGAGGGCGTTGGCATCGTAGCCGATGCCGCGCTGGCCGAGGTTGCCGAGTGTGGCGAGATCGCGTCGGACTTGGGCATCGCTGACGCCAACGGCACGGGCGAGTTGCGAACTCGAAACCGTCGTGCCAAGCAATGCAGGCCGCAAGCAACGAAGGTACTGACTCAGTCGCTGGGCCGTTGCCCGCGAAAGTGAACCGCTCAGTTCCGATGGCCCAATCTGGCCCACAAATACCCCTCGCTATCGGTGACGATACATCTGTTTTACAAGGACGTTACGCATCTTGGATAAAAATGTCGAATTCGCGATCGTCAGTCGGACGACCACGCCAGCGGAACGATGACTTCTTCGCTGACGGGTTCGGTAAAGACCACACGGATGGTCGTTTGACCGCTCGCACCGGCAGTCGTGAGGTCGATGGTCGCGCGGATGGTCGCAACGGTACCGTTACCTGCGGACCACTTGAGCGATACGCCTTTGCTCGTGCAAGTTGCGGTGGCGATCTGGATATTTGCCGCGTTCGGTCGCCGAAACTGAATCACGCCCGATGCGGTTACACTTTCGGTGGCGATTCGCAAATCCAGCGAATCGGGCGATGCACGCACCCCATCTTTCGACCGCTTGATCATGCGAACGGGCACGCGCAGTTCGGGGTAGAGCGGGTCCGTTGTCGCAATGAGAATCGTCTCGTCGTGGCTGCCCGTTGCGACGCCATCCGCAATCGAAACATCGATCGAAATCGTACCGTCTTTCGCTTCGCGAACGACCGCCGAGAGATGCGTCGTGGTCGAGGTGATGGATTTCACGGTCAACGGAGTCGCGCGTCGGTCGGTGAGAACGATTGTACTTTTCGCTGCGCCTTCGGTCGAGATCGCGAGCATCGGCGGCTTCACGTCGATTTCCTTGACGATCTTTGCCACTAATTCGAGCGTTATACGCTCCTCTGCGGTTGCGGACCCGACGCGATAACGCACGTTCGTCTTCCAGGTATTCGGCCCCTCCGGTTGCGTCAGCGTGTTGACTTCCACGATCACATCGGTCGTTTCACCCGGCTTGAGATCGCTCTTGCCGAACGACTTGCGGATGCAGCCACACGTGCCATCGAGGCCGACGATTTGCAACGGAAACAGCGTTGAAGGATTCGTCACGCGGTAAACCTGCCGCAGTAACGGGCCGCTCCGCACGACGCCCGCATCGACCGTTTCCCGATCCGCAACGAGAGTCGCAACCGGCGGAGAACCCACTATGCAAGTGGCCAGCAGAATCGAGCAGATTGCATTCATAAAGCGGCTGTACCGCGATTGGCAGAGTGCAACAAGTTCAGTTTCATTTCGCCAGAATCGGCGAAGGATATGAAAGTGGCACGGTAGTTCCATGCGGGGCGTGAACTCTCGCAACCATCGTGCGATCGTCCGATGCGCCGTGCCACGCGCTTCGCTCCGAGGACTTCGCGGCTAAACGAACGACGACAAAGTCTGCAAGTTCTGTTTCGTGCAATCGACGAATTTGTCCAAATGTAAGGCACGGTTCAAATCGGGTAGTTATGGGTAGCAGGTGCTCGATTCCCTACCTTAGTCATAGGGGTTGAATCGTTCGACCTGCACCCACTGGCGGTGAGCTATGGCTTCGGAAACCGATTACTTCCTGTCGCTTCGCCCGGTTTACCCGTGGTCGGTGTACCCGTTCGGGTTGCCGGCGCTGTGCATCGTGGCGGCAATCATCGTCGGGCTGACACTCTGGGCGTATCTGCGTCACCCGTCGGCATCGCGGCCCCGCATCGCGGTCGTTCTGGCACTCCGCTTGCTCGCGTTGGCCATCGCGCTACTCACGACTCTGCGACCGAGCCTCGGAATTCAGGAAGACCCGAAGCTGCCTTCGACGCTGCTCGTTGGTATCGACTTTTCCGAGAGCATGAGCATCAAGGATGAATTCAACAGCCAGACGCGCATCGCGGCGGTGCATACGATCCTGGAAAAATGCGTGCCGCTGTTCGAGGAACTGCGTGCCGAGCAGAACGTGAACGTGTCGATGTACGCGGTCGGTCGCCCGGACTTTAACGAAGCGATTCACAAATACGATCCAGCGGCCGCGCCGGATATCAAACGCTCGGATTACGGCAGTTACTTCAATCGCACGTTCGACAAATGGCAGACCGAACGGTTCGTACGCGGCCACTTGCTCATCGGCGACGGTGCGGATAATGGCACGACGTACGCAGCCATTGCGGAGGCCGCGCGCTGGCGTGCGATCTGCCCGATTCACACCTTCAGCGTCGGTTCGACGACGACTCCACCGAACGCCCGCGACATTGCCATCACCGCCGTGGCCGCCGATCCAACGCCCGTTCCCGTCAAAAACGATGTGACGATCAAAGTGCTCGTAAACGCTTTCGGCTTCCAGAATGCCCGCGTACCAGTTCGCGTGTTGTTCGACGACAAACAGGTCGCACTCGAAGAGTTCACGTTGACGAAAGTCCTCGGAAACGAAGTCTCGATTACGGTCAAAGCACCCGAAAAGCCCGGCGAAGTAAAGGTCCGCGTCGAGATCCCCGTCGACAAAGTTCCCGGCGATGTCGCACCCGCGAACAACGTCGTCGAGACGTACATGACCGTGACGAAAGAAGGCGTGCGCGTGTTGCTCGTCGATCGGCTGCGGATCGAAAACACGCTGCTACGCGACGTATTGCGGTCGGAGAAACGCTTCGATGTCGCGGAAGTCTTGCGGCAGGGCGACGACCCCGGAACTGCCGAAGAGCGAGAGTTTTTCGACTTCGACACGCGAAGCTACGACGTGATTATTCTTGGGAACATCTCCGCGAAGCAGTTGCAGGCGATCGACCCGAAATTGGCAAAGCGGATTCGCGATCAGGTCGTGAACAAGGGTGCGGGGCTGTTGCTGATGGGCGGCGATGCCTCGTTCGCGGGGAACCCGGATCGCCCGCTCGATGGCGGCTGGAAAGGCTCGCCGATCGAGGAGATTTTACCCGTGTCGCTGGACAAGTTCCCGGTGGGTGTCAACGATGACATTTTTCGCGGCGAGAACAAACGCTTCCAGACGGTGCCGACCGATAAGGGCCTCGATTTCCTGATGAAAGTCGCGCCGAACCGCGAGAACGCCCGCGAACTCTGGGACCGCCTCAACGGCTCGACGCCCGGCGTGCCGACGAACCGCATGACCGCGATTGCGAAACTCGGCGAACCGCGAGTCGGTTCGACGATATACGCTGTCGCCGCCGACGCTCGCGATGCGGTACCTGGCGGGCAGGTGATTAGCAAGCTGAAGCCGCCGTACCTTATGGTCGGCTGGCAGTTCGACGGCGGCAACAAGGGCCGCGTGATGGCGTTCGCGGGGTATGACACGTTTCTGTGGAAGCCGTTTGGGATGCGGAATTTGCCGCGAACCCGCGATGGTATCGAGATTCACGCGCAGTTCTGGCGACGCCTCGTGTTGTGGCTGGCGCACCAGGAAGAGGAAGAAGGCGCAGCATTCGCCCGCCCCGCGTATCGCCGCCTGCCGGTGCAGGGGCAGCAGTCGATCAAGCTGGGGTTGCGCGGCGCGGGTGGAGCCGATGCGCTCGACCCGAAGTTCGAGGTCCGCGTGATCACCCCCGGCCAAAAGCCCGAAGAAGCGCCGGTGCGGCCGATTGTTGCCGATGCAGCGGGTGGCAGCAAAGTGCTGTTCGACCCGCAACTGCCCGGCGAATACATCGTCACGCTAAAAGCGACTGGGAAAGATGGTACGGGCAAGGAAGTGAAGGGCGACGCGACGGCACGGTTCCTCGCGTATGCGGAGACATCCGACGAACTGCTGCGGTCGGCGGCCGATCACGATTACCTCGATAAACTTGCGAAAGCAGGCGGCGGGAAAGCGTTCCGCCTCGAAGACCTGCCAACGTTCCTCAAGGAACTCAAAACGCAGAAACCCGAAGGCGTGAAGCCGAAGCCCCGCTTCCTGCCCGACTGGCGACGCAACCACTCGCACGGCTTCCTCACCGGTTGGCTCATCGCGTTTGCGATCCTCCTCGGAATCGAGTGGGGCCTGCGCCGCATGTGGGGTATGGTGTGATGATCTTCCGTTGCACGCGAAACACCAACGATACGTCAGGGTGGGTAATTGCGTGCCTATTCGCATGTATTACAAGTGCCATTGCTATTACGATGTATCTTGAAGTGGTCGATCAATTGTGTCTCGGTGGACTTGGGATTTTTCTGATGGGTGCGATAACCGTGTTCCAGTTTCGCGAAGTGCTTTTCCCCCGCCAATTGGAACTGGTCGTCGACGAAGATTCGATCCGTTGGTCGCAAATGCATCGCGGTAGCGATCAAAAAACGTTACCATTGTGCGATATCAAAAGTTTGCATGTCAACCGCGCCGAACGTGAAGTATTCGCAGCGACTGGCGGGTGGTTTCTCTGCCCGATCGGTCCATTTCACTTTACAAAAACGAGTTTCACCGAGTTTCTAACGTACATGGCCGAACAGCATCCGGAAATTCCAATCGTCGATCCGAATGCGAATTCTGTTTAGTTCTACTGTATCCGCCGGAAGTACTATGGCGGAAAGAGTTTATGGAATCCTCGACAATTGGTCTGAATTCCGTGTCTGACCGGGATGGATGTGT